>NZ_CAWPHH010000034.1:0-50056 GCF_963887965.1 Photorhabdus sp. RW14-46
TGAATTTCGAGACAACGTCTTCAAATTTTTCACCACAACGCTACCGGATATAGCGGACTCGCTGATGTCTAGAATTAACGACCATTTTCAGGTGCTAAAAACTGCATCTTGAAGTTTCTTGGGTATATATCCCACTATCAATCATTCGTAAAAACAAAAGCCAAAACAATAATAGCAGGCGGATTCGACTAATAAGCGCAATTTTTCAGCAGGGCTACAATTTAAAGCTTCCGCTATGATTTGTTCGCCTCTTGGCCATCGACGAGCAAAAACATTAGTTAAAGCATTTGATGCCAATCCAGCTTCTCGGGAAACGGCCGCAAGAGTGGTTCCTCGTTTCCTAAATGCCGCAATAATGTCTGCTGGATGCCAGTCTTGTACATCACTCATTTCTGCTTTACTCCCTCAAAATAGTGGTGGTGATACAAACAGGGATTCGCAGTCTGAGCTCATCAACTCAGCGAGGCATAACCTCTCCCTGCCTGAATCACCATTGATTGGGGATAGCAGGCGGCGCACTGGTAAAACTACTTACCAGTGTCCAATGAGTTCAAGGCTGCGAAACCCTGACTATCAGATTTTGCTGGTAGCATGACAATTCTAATCGACTATGTTATTCGAATTAATAAAATACATGCACCTAACTAAGTTGCAACATTATTCCTCCCAGTCATCATGAGTTGCTGACATGGCTGTATCATCACCTGGCGTCACCGCAAAGATGTCTTTCGGCAACGTAAATCCTCTCAGTTTCAGCAATGCCAATGGTCCTCTACCCATTTCCGTGCGTAATATCCAAGTCAACGTTAAACCATCAGGGGCAATAAACGTCAGCCGATATCGGCTTTCATCCAGCTTTTCTGCTTTCGCTTGTTCCAGCCAGCGGATTAGTCCCCAGTTTCCCTGGTAATCCCCGAACAACCTCGCTCCTGCATTGACACTGGTCCAGGTCAGCATCACCCCCGGTTTATAGGTCTCTCCCGGCCAGCGAAAACTCTGCCAGCTTTCCATCTGGTTAAAATAGTGCAATTTCTGTCCATCTATTGTCAGATTGGTTTCTACCACATCCCGCACAGCTCTGGCCCGCAGTTCAAACCGCAATCCCTGACTGCCATCTGCAAACAGCAGATTTGACAACTGACTGAGCTGATTTACCGCCTTCAGGAAACGCGGGTTAAAATGTAATCCCTGACCATTCACTCTATCTGGCACCCAGTGACTACCTTCTTTATGTAACACTCCGCTTAATTGACTGGTCAGAAATCGCTCTATCTGACCAGAATCAGGCCGGATAAACTGCCCCAGCATCGGTAATGAAATCTCACTCTGCCCACCAGCAAATGGATAGCGGCCAGCAAACGTTGTATTCCAGTTAGCGACTATCGCCGTCCGCCATTGCTCATTCAGGCTCGACGCAGCCGGTTTCAGTACCTCCTGCCACGCCTGTTTTAACGGCTGCACAAACATCGCCTGACCAAATCCGCGCCATTGGGCACCCAAACTGGCGGCTATCAGATTACCGTAACCCTGTGTCTCAGTCAGATCTGCGCTTTTTCCCTGAAACACTGTCTGAGCCAGTGTTTTCGCCATCTCTGGCGGATCATCACTGTTGTTCACCTGTTGTAGTTTCAGGCGCACTTCGGTTACCCGCGTGAGAAAGGTTTGTAAATTCAGGGTATTGTCAGCCTTGATTCCCCCGGCTGCCTGATTTTCTCCCATCAACTCCAGCAACGGCCCAAAGGTTTCATCCATCGGCCCGCGTACGCCAGCCGTCTGTTGGTCAATCACCCTGGGTGTTTTTTTATTCAAAAACATTTTGGCGGATTTCATCAACGAATCTGATAATGTCCCCACCTGTTGCCCGGTCTCGCCCTGATAGGCCAGTGTGTTCATCAACGCAATCAATGGGGACTGGTGCCTATCAGCCATCAAGGTTAGCTGGTCAATCACATCTGACAGATTACGCGTTTTGTTCCAACGCAGGCTGTTGAGAAAATCCTGCCACACCCCAGCAAAATCGGTAAAGTAACGGGCCGTCAAACGGGCTTTCAGTTCTTCGGGCGACACCGACGCAGAGACTGCTTGACGGTTATCACTTAGCACCCAGTCAATCGCCTCCTTACGTGACGCCAGCGCCTCCGCTATTGCCTTTTGTATCCCGCCTTCCCACGCCTGACGGGTAAACATTCCCGGTATCACGCGTGAGGTAGTAAACAGCCTCGCTGCATCAGTGTCGCCGGTCATTTGCCTTAACGTCAGGTCCGCATAGTTCTTCTCCACCGATTGCAACATCTGCTGGTAAAGCGCCGCTTCGGCATTGTGTTTACCTAGCTGGAGGAGCAACAGCTGACGCACCTGTTTAACCAACGCCTTATCCGGGGTTATCCGCCATTCAGAGTGCGCGGGCAGATTCTCCGCATAAAAACCCCACAAATCCGACGCCGCATCTAGCCAGACACCGGGGGCAATACCGGCCCGCTTGGGTTCATTTGCGTTCAGTATCCGGGTTAAAAACGCGACATCCACTTTTTCCGGCTGCGCCATCATCAGGTAGGCTTTCAACTGGTCATGACCGGCCTGTGCCCATTTAGCTCGCAAAGGGCTGCCCGGCGGTAAATTCACCAGTGCGCTCAGTTTTGCATGCAACACCGCGGCAGCCTTGTCCCGTATCAGGCGGTTATTGGCCTGCGCATAATCGGGCAGCACTGCCGTCAACATTTTCTGATTCTGACTCAAACCAAAACGCTCATACCACGGCACACCCTGTTCAGCCCGGTATTGCAACCGGCCCACCTCATTACGCAGGCTCTTTAAGGCCATCAACTGGGCATCAGAACCTTCCGGCTGAGCTTTCAGATCAATCACCGCCGCCTGCACCACGGCTAGCTGGTCACGGTTGGTGAAAAAGGAGAGCACCATTCCAGCCCCCCATAACAAGGCCAACGCCATCAAGCCTCGATAAATGGTCTGTGTGTGGAGTATGCCCACCCGCCGACCGTGGAAACGACGACTGCCCTCCAACACCCCCTGCCAAGCCGAGTCAGGCAGCCAGCTTTGCGGGATGCTACTCGCCTGCGCTTTGAGCGGCAAACTGAACATCAAACCACGCAGCAATACCTGTCGCCAGTGATCAATTCCCTGTTTTTCCAATGTAGATGATAGTCGATAAAGAAAATCATGGGCGTTCTCTTCTAGTACTTGTTGCATTCCTCGCTTGCGTATGGGGTCAACCAATTCTTGCAACTGTGTCGCCACAATATCCGGGGTACAACGTTCAGGAAAAAAGCAGCCGACGGCCTGAGTGATACGGTCTTCTTGAGACCAGAGACTGTGACACACCTGCCACAGGTAGACCGGGGCCTGCCAGCGCAGCTGTTGGGCCTGTTTCTGTAATATCCGCAATGCTTTATCCATCCATACCGGCTGTGCGCTTTGGGCTTCGGTCAGCGCCCAGACAATTCCATTGAGTGGCCGGTAACGGCGCAAGCGACGTAGGGCCATTAACTGAGTGGTATCCGGTTCAACCTGCAAACTGCCCCCCCAAAGCAACAGCGTACGATAACCCTCCTGCCAATACGCCGAGGTCAGCCCCGGTGCGATGGCTTCCACCTGTTCCACTTCACCCACCACAAGTAAAATACGGACTTTATACCACCAGAACCTCCCATAACGGAGGCGCATGCGGTCAGGCAAGCCTTTTATAGCGGAGACTGATTCGGAAAGTTGCGTCTCTACAGGTTCGGTTTTTTTGTCATCACCGGAAATACTTTTGCGTAGATCTTCAAAACTCAACTTGCCCGTTTGGTAGGTAGCAACATAATAAATTCCCATTATAAGCAGAAAAACCACACTGCTTATGACGATACCAATAAACCACATCTGTTGAAGATGACTATCTGCCTGAATGCCAAGTTCATTAGGCATCTTCCAAACGAAGTAGCTTAGCATTGCGGCCATGACCAGAACGAAGACAAGCAACAACCAGAAAAAAGATTGAGTTCGGATACGCTTCATTGCGTTACCTCCTGTAAAGTTTCATTAGGGGATACGACGACACACCAGCACCCTTGATCAAGGACAGATGAACCACTGAAAGTAAGCTGACTAGCCGCAGTGTACTGAGCATGAAGCGCCGCAGCGGCAATCACGAGCCAGGGGGCAACACAGCCCGATGTACCTAATAAAATATCCAAGTCATAAATGCCTTGTTCATGTGTCATGCTTAAGGGAGCAATACTGCTCAATGTAGTAAAGGCTTCACTATCTGCCTGAGATAATTGTGATAACCAAGCATACTGTAACGACTCTGGTGTGGTGGGTACCCAATCCAGCGCCTGCTGCACACTTTGCTCAAGCAGCGAATGAAAAGAACATTCAGGACGGTGCAAAAATGCCTGTGGTGCTAATGTCTTTTGCGTCAGACGATTACCTAATATCAGCCTAACAGCTGATTCGGCTGTATTCTCAGGCTGAACCGGACAAATTTGCAGAGCCACGACCATTAACAATGATCGCTTACAAATATGATTATCCAACCAGTCATCCACCACAGATAATCCCGTGCCTTCAACAAAACTCACAGGTTGGCGAATACCCGCTTCAGACCACACCTGTTGCCATATGTTATTCAATTCACTTTCAGATAAAGCCGTATTGGCCTCAAGAAGTAGGGAAAGAGGGATGTTATCTGGCAGCCGTTTCAGCGTCTTAGCAAAGGTAGCAATAATGGATGACAATGTTCGCCGTATCAGCTCATCAAAAGATTCATCTACCAGAGTGGGTAACCGGCTGTGGCGAATAGCATCTTCACTTAGCCATGACGACTGTGTTTTTAACGCCTTTTCATTCTTGGCGAGTAATGCAACTTGCTTATCTGGTGTTTCTTCATCCACTAACGCCGTGTGCAATGCAACGCTCAGAATCTGCAATGAACGTCGACCTCGCCGAGTTTCTTGTAAAATAACCTGCTGGCGACGTTGGTCCCAACCATCTGCCCAGAAATGCTGGCTGCTATACAGTAACCACCGGCATCCTGCGATAAACAACCAGCACAACGCAGGAATGCCCAACGCATGTAAGCCAAAAATCACTGGCTGATGACGAGTTTCTATTTCTCCCCACAATATGGTACTCATGACACCGACAATAAAAAGTGCGCTGGGGAGTAAAACAAGCCAAAACAAAAGTCGGGGAGTTTTAGGACGAGGAGCTGGACCGGGTAAAAGATTCAATTTAACGGGCATAATGATTAACTCGCGGTAACATCCAGAATAAAAGAGAGTAGCCCACAACCGCACATATGACGGTACCCATGAGAGGCAATTGGGGCACTTTCTTTACGGACAACACAGCTACCATTAAGTTTCATGATTAAAGGATTTAAAATCACTCGATCACCGCAAATAGTTTTATCTCCGACATGGATCATGCCATTCATCACTTATTTCCTTTTTCATATTAAAATTAAGACAATGACCTTCTTTATAAAAGAAGGTTCGTCATCAACAGGGAAAAATAATTTCTTACCATAAAGATACTGAATGATATATAATTTACTTAACTAAAGTCACAATTAACCCCCATTGTCATAAATAAATCTGTTACCTTATTTAAAAAATTAATCCTCTTTTTATCAGGATATTTTATTGGGTCGGGGTAATACTCAGCGGCATAATTATCTTGAGAATAAAAAATTATGAGAATTTGGGAATTTAATTTCTGAAAGAACAGCAATCGCATAACCATAGGCACAACAACGCGAATCAAAACCGTTTAATGACCGGTGGTATAGTTTTCCTACACTTCTTGGTAAATTTACAGCAGCACTGGCCTCCCAAAAACTGGGGCTACGATAATAAACTTTGTTCCCTTGATTGGTAGGAACCTGATATCGTTCCAAAGCATGAGGCTGATCAGCATATTTTGCCATTAATGATACTATACCCAAGAAACTTCAAGATGCAGTTTTTAGCACCTGAAAATGGTCGTTAATTCTAGACATCAGCGAGTCCGCTATATCCGGTAGCGTTGTGGTGAAAAATTTAAAGACGTTGTCTCGAAATTCATGTTTATCCGCGAAATAACGGTTATTTCGAACCTGTTCATTCATGATCTTCCATAATCGCTCTATCGGGTTTAAATTTGGGCTGTATGGAGGAAGGTAATGCAATTCAATATTGCTCACATAAGCCCACTCCTTCACAAGATGAGCTTTGTTGTAACCTGCCCCATCCACAATAAGATGAATTTTTTGATGATAGTCAGGATAAGACTTTCTTATTTCATTGAAAAAACAGCAAATATTGTAGTCATTGAGGGTTTGATATTCCTGGAACACCGTACGACCAATGGCATTCAGGTTGAGCGCGCCCAATATATTCAGGCGAGTCCGGCTTCCTGTTGTCTTGACGGTTTTTTTCTCGCCTTTTCGCATCCAGCCATAACTGAGTTTGGTGCCTTGAGTCGGGTGAACAGCGTCAAGAAAAAGGATGGGTTCGTCTTTCGCTGTGACTTTAAGATTCTCATAATATTCAATAAATTGTCGCTGTTTTTCTGCGTCGAATTTATGAGGGACGCCACCCGGTTTTTTATAAGAAAAACCCTGACGGTGTAGCCATTTATTCATGCCGGGAATGCTAAAGGTAATCTTCCAGAGCTGAGCAACATAGGCCACGATTTCATGGGTGTGATGGAAAAGATGTTGAGATAAGTGATTGATTAAAAAGTCAGTTTGTTCTTGGGAAAGCAAACTATCAGACCCCCCATTATCAGATTGAAGTTTCCCCTGATTGAGGTAATCACTGATATGGCGGTCAACGGTGGTCTGATGGAGTCGCAATGCCTGGGCTATCATCACAGAACTCCACCCTTCAGAAGCCAGAAGGATAGCTTTTATTCTGTCTCGTACCTGACCATCACGAGTGGTGTCGTGAAGACGTTCAAGTTTGATTTTTTGTTCTGATGTAATAAATATTTTCATAGCGAGGATAATGATCTCCATTTCGGATAAAATCAAGCATCTTCAATGATTACGGGTATATACACCTAAACCTATTTTCTATTCAAAGGTATCACATTATGGCAAATGATATTAACGCTAATAGATTATTAGAGAAACGTACTAGTTATCAAACCCTTTTTAACGATAATAAAGATCTTTACTGTTTTCCCGGTGCACCGGAAGCCAATGATGGGCCTTTGGCCTATTTGGTTGATTTGTACCAACAAGTACTCTTTTTCGAAAATAAAGCAGATAAAAATGGTACCAGATTTCTCAGTCAGTGGCGACCAGATATTGAAAAACTCTTACTTGACGGTAAAAGTATCAACCAGACCAGTAGTATATTGCCACTTATTATTGAAGTTTTGGCGCAAAAAGCACAGGCTCATTTAAACAATAACCAACCTTTAACTGATACACTGGCAAAAATTCACTATCCTTTTTCACTGCCGTTTCACTTCCCATTACATCAAACAACCGCAGTTCTAGAGAAAAAAAAGATTCCATTACTGGAACTTATTCAGCAGGCTGATCGCGCATTTCCTAATTTTATCGATAATAATCTGTATTTACCCTCATTACACAATGCCATGATGGTTAGTAATTCTCTGGCACCTAAACTACAGGAATTGCTACTTGAAGATTCTAAAAGTGCTCAACAAGATTTCTTTGCTAAATATTATGGTATGCCCGGTGATGCCGCTCAGGCAACATTGGCATTATCTCAACTTACGGTATTCACACAGCAAACCGGGCTGAATTCCCAAGATGTTGAACGTCTGTTGGCAACCAATGGTTTGATTGACAACAACCTGACGCACAGTTCAGTGGCGTTTTCGGCAAATGTCGTTAAACCTGTCAATGCTAGCCAGCAATTTCCTTCTGGAACCAATTACGGTGCATCATTTATCAATGCTGGTACCGATCCAGCACTATATCTGGAAAAAATCACAGATAAAGAAACCGGAGAGCAAGTGGTCTGGATTAAGGGGATTAAGAATGACCATTTTGACCGTATTCAGCGTTTTCTCCATATTCAACGAGTATCGAAACTGACCTTTGAACAACTGGACCTATTATTGGCCGCCGCGCGGCGAGCTGAAAAGCAGCAGGACTTTAATATCACCGAATCGACATTACGTGCATTAGGTGTATTTTTACATTTTAATCGGGAATATCAGGTTAGTGCTGAACAATTTTCTGCTCTTATCAGTGAAATCACCCCTTATGCGCTCGATAATCATCTCTCCTTTTTTGATCGGTTATTCAATGCGCAAGGGCTGTCAAAACAAGCCGCTTCAATATCTGTACTTAATCTGGATAACAGCGAATTTGATCCAGCGGCTACCGAAGGAGAGGATGCATTAACCGTTAATCAGTTATGTGTTGGTTTGAATATTAATGATATCATCTGCCAAACTCTGTTGGGTTGGGTGGTAAAAGCGCTAGGGATAGAAAAACCCACTCGTTCACTCACTGTAGTTTCCGCTTTATATCGGCTGGTCTCTTTACCTCGTTTGCTGAAACTCTCTCTAGCGGATGGGTTAGGTCTGCTCCTATTACTGGATCGAAACAATCCAGATTACTTGAAACAGTTAGCGGGTATCCCTGCATTAAAGAAAATTGATACGACAACAGAACCTAAAGCTTTTGATATTCTTGATGCATTAATTGCTTTTATGAATGCAGCACAGTGGCTTAAACGTCATCGTTTGTCAGCTCCGTTATTAAATGTTTTGCTCACCCCTTACAGTGCCAGCGGAAGTGTAACCGACGACATTGAAAATATAGATTGGCTTAAGAAAGTTAAATCAATTTTACCTGATCCCAGTTATGCACTGTTAAGTGAAGAGAAAATTGCCGCTGAGATGATTAATTTCCAAGAACAGGCATCTGATTTTAACTGGCTAACGACACTTTCTGAACTGGTTGATCCACAAGGCATCATCAAAGCTATTGTCGTTCCAGCGGGTAAAACTCAGGAAGAAGTACTGACCGAAAAAATCAAAGCTATTTTGCAACCATTGGTTGATGTAACCGCATGGCAGGAGCAAGGGGATAAGTGGTCGCAAATATTAACTGCGCTTATTCAGAATGCGTTTGTCGCCCAGGAAGATATGATTATTAAATCTGTCAGCCATGCTTTTGGCTTAGATGAATCGCTTTCTTTACCGCTATTACTCTGGGTCGGCAAAAGTAATGCAGATTTTATACGTGAATCAATCGCACTTGGGAAAGAGGTTAAACAAGATCAACAAACCAATGAATTAAGAAAAAACGCGGTCGTCACATGGTACGACCTGAACCGGTATGCCGCTGTGAGTAAATTATTTAAACTCACCGCACAAAGCATACAAACATTGGTTAATTACCCTGTTTGGTTCGGGTTGAATCTGGTTGATGGCAAGCTCCGCCCTCTGGATTTAACTTCATTGTATCGTCTTAGCCGTTATGGCGATTGGTTAGATTTATTACCGAAAACCAAAACTGAAGACGATATTCTCTATTATCTGCGTCAGGCCAATAAGATAGGAAAAGTGCCGCAGACACCGGACGAGAAAATATGGACACCACAACAAGCGGCAGACAATTTGTCAGAGTTAATCGGATGGCCTAGTAGCGAGATAGTGCGGGTAACCCGAGATTTTAACCATAGCGTAGCACAAGGCGTTATCGGCATCAGTTTTGTAATGCGCATCCAGACATTGGTAAGCCAAAGTGAACTCTCTGCTCAACCTTTACTGGACGTAGCCCAATTGACCCCAACATCAAGTTATGATAATTGGCAACAGGTCAGCAGCGCGCTGTTAGCGGCCTGTTCCCTTGAAGAACAAGCTACACTGGAAAGTGCATTGAATGAGTCTTGGCGGGACGCTCTGGTCCGCTATCTATTAGGCCAGTGGGTACCTTCTGATAAAAAATTGGCTGACATTTCAGATGTTGATACACTATCAACCTATTTCCTGACCGATTTACAAGTATCTTCGGCGGTGAAAACCAGCCCGGTAGCTTTCTGTATCGCTAGTTTGCAACACTATCTCTTCCGTCTCTTTGCTCACCTGGAACCTGGTTATGGCAATATGACCATCCCGGAGGAACGGATCGAAAACTGGAATCGCTACCTTAACCAGTATGCCCATTGGCAAGCTTGGCAAAAGCAAAATAATTTCCCAGAAAATGTTATCGATCCCACACATAGGAGCAGAAAAACCCGCGCTTTTGCTAATTTGGAAAACGATCTAAACCAATCCCGATTAAATAACGACATGATACAAACGGCTATCTTGCGTTACCTGACTGAATTTGAACGGCTCAGCAACCTCCAGCTAGTTAGCGGCTATATCGACGGTACTGATCCCAAAAGTGACCGATATCACTTTATCGGTAAAAACAATGCTGAGCCGGTGGAATACTATTGGCGTACTCTTGATATCAAATTGCGCGATAACCAGGATCTCATCACTCCTCTGGCCTGGAGCGAATGGGAAAAAATCACGTTATCACTGAAAGGAGACCTTTTAGCGCTACGACCCATTGTTATCTCCGGGCGTCAATATGTCGTATGGGTTGAACGTGAATCCACCCCTCTGCTTGGTGCAGACCAAAAACCTTCGGTTTACCGTGCCATCAATGTGCAATTTGTCTATAAACAAAGTAACGGTGAATGGAGTGCTCCTAATAAGCTGTTTAGTCTGGATGGCAGAGATGCCAATGGTGAATACCCCAAACTACCTGGTACTACCCAACGTATGCCCGATAATCTTAATCCTTATATGAAAGATGAGAATTATAAACCGGGTTTGATAGCAATGGTCGATGTACAACGCCAGAATGACCCGTGGATGGGAGTATTACTTTACAATACGGAGAAAAAAATAGTGATACTTGGATAAAAAATATAGACTATTTCTTGGAACTACGGGATCTACTACTGGTAGATAAAAAAAATTTCAGTACAACAGAAGAAAAAAACCTGGTATCTAGCTGGTATAAGTTATATCAAGATTCCAGAACCTTGCAGCATCAATACGCCGGTAGTACAAAACGCATTGCATCAAAACCTGAAGATAATAATGACTCTCATCTGGAAATTCAGGCAAAACTGAGTGCAGATAAGACTAAAATTATCCTGACAGGTACGAATACGCTGATCAAACGCAACCCTATAGGTTTGGGGACAGTAGAGTGGTCTCGAGGTGAAGATAATAGGTCACAACCACTTTCCTCGAAAGAACTGAACTGGATAATCAAAAGTCAGGATTTCCCTATAACAGTCAATGTTCCCGCAGGGGAATCTACCTCAAAGACGTTCAATTTTCAGTGGCAAGGAAAGGCACCACCGACAGAAAAATTAAATATATTCTATGCTGAAGACTGGATTCTCGAATTGTCTCCTAAGGATTGGGAAAATAATAAGATTTCTAAGAAAGTTGATCTTTCCAAGATAAATGGACTTGACTTTCAAAGACGTGCCCAACAGAAAGGCAATAGTGTCAAAGAACTTGCCATAGCTGTGGATAATTATAATACAGTATTTGATCGTATTAATTTTGATATATCCGCTTATTGGGAGTATACAGAATCAAAATTAGAACTTGGCGTTGTCACTACATCTTCTGAACAAAAAATACTTTCTTCTTCAATCACCCGCTTAAATGGTACAGCGACCACTGGAGAAATAACCTTCCCGATAGAGTCAGCGGTGAGTCAATATTCCTTCTTTTTGACAGCAACACAGGAAATATCAATTGAGTCTAGCGGTAATAAAAAAGAATACTCCAGTAAAATTTCTAGTAAGTATACTCTCTCCCTTGAAGAAATAGATAATATTCCAGCTGTTACATTGCGCCGTAATAGCCAACAGGCTCAATACTTGGATATTCAGACACTAAAATTCCCTTACTCTTCCATTCGCTTGAATACCCTATTTGGAACACAGCTAGTCGCTCGTGCAACTCAATCGATAGAACGTGTTTTGGCACAGGATACACAGTGGTTATCCGAACCTCCATTAGGTACAGGCTCTCAATCTACCCCTGTCGATTTCCAAGGTGCTAATGGACAGTATTTCTGGGAATTATTCTTTCATCTGCCTTTCCTGGTATCTTACCGGCTTTGCGAAGAACGGCGTTATTACGATGCTCGGCGTTGGTTTTTTAGTTATTTGTTTGACCCTTACGGCAGCGAGTGCTGGAATTCGCGTCCTCTGACTGAACGGGGCAGCAATCTTCCTTCTTCTGTAAAGAGTGATGACCCTGATGTCGTGGCCTATAATTTACCGATTTACTATAAAAAGGCCCTGTTCCAGTTCCTTATTAAGCTTTGGGCACAAGAAGGCGACAACTTTTACCGGCAACTGACCCGAGATAGTCTGAATGAAGCTAGCTTATGTTATCAGCAAGCTTTACAACTGTTAGGAACCTTACCGGAAAGTGTTACTGCCACCCGCTGGCATCCAGTGAGCCTTGAAGAGATTAAAAAAACATTTAAGTCAGATATTGGGACTGTTGATAGCGATTTTATGTCTCCTTTTAATATTCAGCTTATTGAATATCAAAAGGTACTAAGAAGTCGTCTCTATAACCTTCGTCACGGGTTGACGCTGGATGGTAAAGCGTTACCGTTGCCACTCTATGCTGAATCTGATGATACCGGAAACCTAATCCAGCGACATTCGGGTAATATCGCCGGTACATCTAATAGTTCGCTACAGCAAGTTCCGCCCTATCGTTTCCCGATCATGTTAAAACGTGCCAGTAAAGCCGTGAAACAGTTAATTCAACTAGGAGATAGACTGTTCAGGGCGACAGAAAATGAGATTAACGCTGAACAACAGGTGTTACAACAATCGCAAGTCGTTAAGTTATCTGCTTTTGCTATAGAGTTGCAACAACAAGCTATTGAAATTGCTCAGGCTAGTAAAGCTGCTTTAGAAGCAAGTAAAAATATGGCGCAACAACGGTATGAGCATTACTACGGTTTATATGAAGAGAATCTTTCTGGCTTGGAAATATCAGCTATAGCTCTCAAGACTACATCGGAAATCACAAGAATGGCAGCCGTTCCCTTCCATATCATGAGTGCCGCGGTGGAAACTTTACCCAATATTTTTGGTCTGGCGGTAGGAGGAGGTAACTACGCAGCTCCTTTGGTAAGAACAGCACTAGTTGCTGAAATCACCGGACTGACATTAGGCATGACAGCGGATCGGCTTCAAGATGGAGCAAACTATCAGCGGCGGCGTCAGGATTGGGAAATTGAGTGGAAACAAGCACAAAGTGAAATCAATATCATTGATAAGCAGTTAAAAGAGCAGGAGTTACTGATTCAAAGCGCTCAAATCTCATTACGAGAAGCTCAGGCACAGCGAAATGCGGCTGTTGAGTTGTATGAATTTATAACGACAGGTTTTCTGGTTGTACCGACATATCAATGGCTGATGAATCGACTTTCTATATTATATGCTCCTGCCTATGATGCTGTTTTATCACTGTGCTTAATGGTTGAAGCTGGCTGGCGTTATGAAGTTGGTGATTATCAACAACAAGGTTTTATCAAGGCCGATGCTTGGAATAATTCCTATCGGGGCTTTCTGGCGGGCGAATCGTTACAATTGGATCTACAGCAAATGGAAGCGGCTTGGTTACAGCGTCACGAACGCTGTTTAAATATCAAAAAAACCTTCTCTCTTCTTAGTACTGTGTCTTCTATCAAAGAGATAACTGATCAAATTGACAAAAAACAGGAGATAAATTTCACTCTGGACGCACGGGCCTTTGATAAAAACTATCCCGGACATTATTTGCGTCAGATAAAACGGGTTTCTGTGTCATTATCGCTGGAAAACGCGGGTTCCGAGCCAATAGCTACCCCGGAAATTTGCGCGATTTTGACACAAACAAGCAGTTCAACGTTAGTTGATACTGATATTAACGGAGTTAATTGGCTCTATGATCCGACGAGAAAAGCAGGCAACAATAGAAATATCAAAACCAATTTACGCGCACAGCAACAAATTGCCCTCTCTTCAATACATGAAGATGATGGTGGAGTAGCAACAGAGAATTGGTTATGTACCTTGATGTTTGATGATGATCGTTATCTGCCATTTGAAGGAACTGGTGCTATTTCAACCTGGAACCTGAAATTCCCTGATAAGCAAGTTATCGATCAGGTGCTAAAAAACATTAATGGCGGTTGGAAATTAAAAGATATTCTTATTCATTTGCATTATACCGCACGAGATGGCGGTAATCAGTTTTCTAAACGAGTGGCTGATAAATTAGCTGAGGAGAAAAATGGATCTGAAACATAATATTGAGTTACTGACTACCTGAATTTAGCAATAAAAGCCTCTATACCCGTTATCTTTCAAGTTGCCTCTTTGTTGCTGCACTCACTCACCCCGGTCACATAGTTACCTATGCTCCCGGGGATTCGCTCCCTTGCCGTCGCGATCCATCTTGAAATCCATTGGGTATATAGTAAGATAGAGGCTTTTTTAATTAATTTTAACTTTAGGTAGTACCCCGCATTTTGACCTGCTTTCCCATACCTGGGGTTAATTGTTTTTTAACTGATGGTGATTATTTGCATACCAGGAAATATAATCATCACTGGATATCGGCGTTTCGATTCCAGCCTTATCTACGCCAAAACTGGGAATATAATCATTTATTCTGTCTGCATGCTGGCGTATATACTCAATGCGTCTCTCATCTATTTTTTTAGATTCTTGTAAATTGATCACTTCACTTCTCAGGATATTGCTCATGTTACGATGAATCCAGTCGAGAAGATAACCTTCGATGATCATACAAAGATCATCATCATTATTATCATGGTATGCATCAATAGTTGTCGTCACCACGGATAAAACGGCATATGTTTGGCTTAGTTCTAGAAAATCCCCACTATGCTTATTAAGAATATCTAAGTTTATCTTTTTATTGTTATTCGCTATTAATCCATTTAACTTTTTATATAAAAAGTTCATATAGTCATGCAAAATGGGAAATAGGTTATGTTGGAAAGATGCTTTGTTTATTTCTTTCATCTTATTGAGAATGATCATCCCTCCGGCTTTTAGTGATAATACAAGGTTATCACCTTCCGAAGTAATCGTACCAAAATTAGATATCAAATAAGGGGATATCTTGTTAACCGTAAATAACCCCTGTGCGCCGCAACGCTCACGACAATTAATTAATATTTCTTGTGTACGCCATGTGCACAGGGACTTGGTAGTAATGATTTCAATAAGTAGTTCATCTGAAAACTTAAAGTTTTTAATTGATTCTGATAATATAGTTGAAACTTTTCTTGTTAGCTCTCTTAAGTATAACGTATGAGTGATGGTGCTCAGGGTATCCCAGGCGATACCTTCTTTGAAATGAGAATAATTAATTATTGGCATAGCACCTGAATAGCCGAATGTTTGTCGTTTATTTCCATATGTGCTAGTTATATGAAGAACTGATTTGGCCGCTGTAACTGAGATCATTGCCATGCATAACTTCCCTGAATGTATTCTATTTGTAATTAACGAGAATCTTTCTCTTAATTCTTTAATATGCAATGATACTTTACCCTCCCTAGTCAGGGTTATCATATTACCCGCAAGGAGTCCTTCAAAGGGAATTTCGACATTATCAAATGAAGTTATTGCATTATCTAAATAAAACCCGGGCTTATCGCCAAGTGGGGTAATTTTAACGCCGGGCGTTAATTTTCCATTTACAGACAGAGGAAGAAGAAATGGGAAAATACCATATTTTTTTCCTGATACATTTAACTGAGCTAAAATTACAGCCACTTTGGGTAATTCACAAGGCATGGTATTAGGCATAAATTTATATGCATTTGGGCTAGGTGAATTTAGCATGAATACGCCTTTTTCCGGCAGATAATTAGCCTGTGTTTCGATTGCGATTAGATCATTCCCGTGAGCTAGCTCAGTCGCCAGATATACTCCAATGGCACGACCTGAACAAAGTTTTTGGTAAAGATCTTCCACATATGGAGTTTGCACGCCTAAGTTAGCGACAGTGCCGATGGCTAAATTATAATGAATTGATAGCATAGAAACTACAGCGCAATCATGTGGAGCTACAAGTTCATGAAGCGCAACTAATTCATTAAATGGTTTCGTGCGAATATTATTATTTTGAATATATTCAAGAAGTTCTATGAATTTTTTTACTGACGACTGATAATTGACACAATTGCTTTTAAGTACCGCTAAAAGGTTATCAGATACTCCCTCATTTCCTATACCTAAATAAGACTTTAATGTTGATTCTGAATTGTACAATGATTTATCCATATCGATGGAGCCTTTTACTAGATTAATAATATGTATATTAACTATTTAATATAGTGTAATGGGATACGCCAGAAATATATACCCGTTATCTTTCAAGTTGCCTCTTTGTTGGCTGCACTCACTCATCCCGGTCACATCGTTATCTATGCTCCCGGGGATTCGCTCCCTTGCCGTCGCGATCCATCTTGAAATCCATAGGGTATATACTTCTACGTTAAAAAATTTATTAATAGAAGTAATTTGTTAAAAATTTTTCTTCTTAGTGTCGAGTAGATAAAACGATATTAAAAGATATTTATCAAGTAAATAATTTATCGCCGTTATTTTATTTGAATAGATGATTAATCATTTCATCTTCATCGTCAAAATTATCTTGATATAAATAGTTTGTTATGAGAATGGATTTTTGTTGTTTTAATATAATTAATTGGTGAATTGATTATGAACCATTATAGGTAGAGGTTTTTATTATTTTAAACAATGTTGATGTTATTTATATCAATTAATTAATTTTAATGAAAAAACTTCCGGCATTATTTATCATGCTAGGAACCTATTATATTAATATGAAGTTGATGCAAAGATTATTTGCATAATTTACACTTCAAATGCGTCAAATTTTCTTTATTATTAACTAGGAGTAGAATATGAAAAAATTGATATCTATGCTATTTATTTTCATTGGTATGATTAGCGCCCCTGCATTTTCTGCGGAAACCAATAGTGGCATTGTCAGAGTCGCAGAAATTAAAGCGGATTGGGACAATCCTGCACATTATCTTTATACATTCAGTGGAGGATTAGCCGGTAACTGTGGAAAACCAGGTTATATTTGGTCAGGTTCAAGCGCTGATAACATTAACAAGCTATTAAGCCAAGCTTATGCACAGGGTTTAAATATTAAAGTTGGCATAGAAAATGCGAGTTGTAATATAACTACCGTTTACATTATTAAACAATAGTCATTGTTTCTTATTCTGTTATCAATGGGATAAAGAAAGCGATAGATAAACATTGATTTACCTAACTTTATAACGAAGCCCTCTACTAAAAAGTAGAGGGCTTTTTAAATTAACTTAAAAAATTTTTCCTTTTCGGAATTATTTCAACTCAGTATTTATCTTATTCACAATATATTTCAGTGACAAAACTTGGTGCATTCTCAATAGTGTCGTGAACTGGGCAGGTTTTATTAATAAAGTCGACAAAGGCATGAATTTCTTCTTCACTATTATCAGCTTTAATATGAAATTTTGTCACAATTTTGGAGAAACCTAATTTCGCTTGTTTATTTCTACCAGTGAAACCATCAGTATCAAGCTCGCCTTCCAGATCAACGTGAATATCAATTAAGTTAATTTTGTGCAGTTTAGCAAAAGCCTTTGCTACGATACATTTGCAGGCCCCGAGAGAACAGAGTAAAGCTTCAACGGGATTCATCCCCTGATTAGTACCACCTAAATTACGCGGTTCATCCAAATAAAAGGAGAAATCTCTTGATGTACATTCAACTTTCAATCCAGCTACAGATTTTACTGTGGCAGTAAATAACTCTTTCGCCATGATCCAACTCCTTATAATTAATGTTAGTTTTTCACAGGGGAAAATAGAGATATACCCGTCATCTTTCAAATTGCCTATTTGTTGGCTGCACTCACTCACCCCGGTCACATCGTTATCTATGCTCCCGGGGATTCGCTCCCTTGCCGTCGCGATGCATCTTGAAATCCATTGGGTATAGTTATTATAACTTTTAATTTTTCTCCATTTTGTTTTTAAAGTGCTTATCTTTTAATTGTTCTTTCTTGCTCTTCCTCTTGAGAAACCCATGCCGGATGTGGAATGTGAGCTGTTAAAACTTTAGTTTGATTATTCATATAGATTTTTGCTAATCAGGATAAAATTCAGGGGACAGTATCTGGGACATACCCCAAATGCATACGTCGGGAAACACGTCTAACCCGGTTTCGTTCATTGCTGAGGCAACGGCTTTAGACCAAACAACATCAACCCAGTCTGAATCATTTAACTTTGTCTTTAAGCTAGGAGATTCTTTTAAACCATAAAGAATCTCTTTTCTTTGCGCTTTAATGGTTCTTTCCCAACTTGTTCCTCTATGGCTTGGCTGGTATTTCCATTTTAATAAGTGAGCAATTAATACTGCCATGCGGCTAGCCAACTCACGCTGTTCACTCTTGCCCACGTCTTCGATCTCTTCAGCAATATTGGCTATATCAATCTCAGAGAATTTACCGGCACGTAATAACGCTGCCTGTTCATTTGCCCAAGCGACCACATCAGTTTCGTAACGGGTATGATTCATAATTGCCTCCGCTAATAGGTCTATTATGCTAGCAGTCTGTCAGAGAATACGCTTTAGGTCAAAAAAGAACTTATTTGGATCAAAAAAATAACCTGTCTTCGATAACCCTGTATTCACCCTACTTCCGGCAACATTCCACTGACTATGCCAATTTGGATTGCTATTACTGCAATACCGCAGGCAAACACCAGTAATAGTACAGGCTTACCACCAGGTACCCGATATCGACGTTCATTTTGCTGGCGGGATTTATATGCCAGGAGGCTAGGCAATACTAACGCCAAAATTGATAGCGCGACCGCGGCATATCCTAACGCCATTACAAATCCTTTTGGGTAAAATAGCGCGAAAATCAATGGCGGAACGAAAGTTAACAAACCAGTTTGCATACGCCCGGCTACGCTATTTTTGCGTTTAAATAGATCACCCAGAAAATCAAACAGGCCAAGTGTGACACCGAGGAATGAGGTTGCGAGCGCCAGGTTGGCAAACATTTGTACTGCAAGCTCAGTTTTCGGTGAAGCAACAACTTCGCGAATGCTGTGTAATAAGCCATTCAACCCTGCGTTTTCAGCTAAAATATTGACGAATGTGCTGGAATTAATACTTCCGAGTGTCGCCAATTGCCAGAGAATATAAGCAATTAGCGGAATTGCGCTGCCGATGATAAACACCCAGCGGAGTCGACGGATATCGCCATCCATATATTTCACAATACTGGGAACACTACCGTGAAAACCAAACGAGGTGAATATCACCGGAATTGAAGATAGTATTAATCCTTGTTCTAATGGCATGGTCAGTAAGTTAATATGCTGAACATGCGGCATCATCATCCCCAACATTAATACCAAGAAAATAATTTTTGCACCAAAAATAACTCGGTTAACCATATCTACTGAACGGGTACCAATGCAAACAACTCCCCCACCAATCACGGTAAACAGGATAACACCGACTGAGGCAGGAAGAGATAGATTCAGCCATTTGTTGAGGCTGACTGTCAGTAATTCCCCTGCGCCACTAATGTAGGCTGATGTTAATGCATACATTAGAAACATCATGCTGAAACCGGCTAATATTTTGCCGCTGCTGCCAAGATAACGTTGAGCAAGTGTCCCTAACCCCGTATCAGGGGATTCATATTGGTAAGTTTCAACCAGCAATAATGCGGTGTAACTCATCAAAACCCACAAGCTAACCAACATGATCAAACTTACACCAAATCCTACACCGGCGGTGGCTAATGGCATGGCTAGCATACCAGCACCGATGGTTGTTCCGGCGATAATAAAAGTACTGCCAAAAGTACGGTTCTTCACGTTTTTTCCCTTCGAATCAACAGCAAATATTTAATAATAGAAAATCAGGCCACTTTCTTTTTTTCTTCTTCATCAATAAATTGAGTCAGTTTGTGAATAAAAATTTTCTGGAGCCTTTCCCAATACTCGTCAAAATCGTCAGCATTACGTAAACAATGAGTCATCACAGCAGCCCGTAAGACATATAAACGGTGGACTTTCTGCCATTCTTTTTGGTCAAAACCGCAACTTGCAACATAATGCCAGGGAGTATCACCATACTCTTCATAACCAAGGGAGGTGGAAGAAGTCAAAAAATCATTGGTATAAGTACGTCCAGAGGCATATGAACAAAGTTCGTACATCCGTTTATTAAGACGATTATGATGTATTAAGTCATCATTTCCTTGCTCTTTAAAAGTAAAATTGACCATATGGAAATCAGGATTCGGCATGGCATGAATTTCAAACCGGCGTTTATCAACAACCAATGGTTCTGTGGTTAAAAGTTTTTTAACCATCCAATTGGCCGTCACAATACCGGCAGCAATGACTTTTCCGTAGCCACTGATATTCAGTGGAACCAATCGATGCGCAGCCCAAATTGCGGCGGCGATAGCTCCGGCTTTAGATCCCTCCATAATAGAAGCACCGAGCACGACACGCCGATTAACAGCTTGATCCTGTTGCGTATCAACATCTTCAAAAACATAAGCTGCACGGTAGGAAATTAGGTCAACAATACGTTTATCTTTCATACATACCGCACCGGCGGCATATTGAATAAATCCAACTTTGTGAGGATCTACAGTGATTGAATCAGCCTGACACATGGCCCGGAAACTTTGGTAAATTTCAGGTTTAGGCCAAATAATATCTTCCGGAATGATTGCCAATTCACGATAACGACGGATAAGTTCATCATATTCCATAAACTCTCCCCGCTCGTTAAGGAACATTGCGCTGGCATAACCGGCATAAGCAGCATCAATATGCACATAAAATGAGACGCCATAACGCTCTTCACACTCTTTACGCAATGCAATAACTTCATCAACTCGATCAATGGCACCCACTTCCGTAGTTCCAACTACGGTTACCATCGCTAGAATAGGTTCTCCCTGCTCTATCAGACTGAATGTAATTTCGCGCATTTTTTCAACATCGGTACGATAATTTGCATCGACCGGCAATGGCACAATATGCTGTTGACCAATCCCTAGAACATCCATTGCTTTCATCCATGAATAATGTTTCGACTGTGGTACCAAGACCTTGCCGAACATTCCCTGTTTTATCCCAACACCCCGGCAAGAAAGTTCACGAACTTCTTCGAAAATGCCACGCTTCTTTAATTCATCCGTTAAATCCAGAATGTCTGATGACGACATATTCAACAGTTGTTGTTCTGATTTATTTGCAACCAAATCACGAGATTGCGGGTGTTGTGCAATGGCAAGAGGCATGGTTTTTAAATTACGCGCAACCCATAGCCCTTCATAATTAGCGACAGTTCCTCCCGATGTGATATGTCCCCAGGCTCGGCGAGGGTCATAACCAAACATCCGGCATAAATCTAGCCCTGCTTCAATTTCTAGCTCTGTTGTTGTCGGTGATGACTCGTGGGCACAATTGTTCGGGTTGTACATCATAGCCATGACATAAGCGAGATTGGAGACCATCAAGGTATCGGCATTCATATGTCCCATATAACGAGGAGAAAACCAGGGAACAGAGGTGTTTTTCAGTTTGGCAGATAGCTGGTTCAGAATACCCTCTGTCCGATAAAGGGTTTCTCTATAATCAGGTGCGTAACGATCAACTGAAGTTACCAAGGCGGGGTCTTCAGGATGAAAATCAGAACGCCAGTGCATGTGCTCACTTACGGCATATTCCATCATTTCTCTAAAAAAAACCGTATTTTCTGATTTAGGGCCTAAAAACAACGCATCGATGTTTAAGTGCGAAGTAAACTGCTTGGTCATAATCACATACCCTTTTCCAACTAACAAAAACGGCTGTCAGCAACAGAGAGATTTTTAAATTCTTTATTTATTAATGAAATCACTATTATCCTCTGATAGGCAGACAGAAAATTGTATGCCACCTAACTTACTCATAGCTGGTCATACCTCATTATTCTAAACATTAAGAAAAATCTATCAGGTGTAATAGATTAATCATTAACATATCTATAAACGATCATTTGTTAATAGATATAGACTATATTTGTTAAAATATTAACAATGACGTTAAATATAAATTCTGATTTTGTGCGCGAGGACAAAGAACGAATAAAAACCAATCAAAAAATAGAGCGTTATTTGCCATTAACCTTATTAACCATAATGGTTTATTCTAACGCGAAGAGGTTAGTAGATAGAATGCAGGGCTACAAGTTAAAATAGCCCTGATTTAAGCAGAAGTACTATTAAGGTGATACATTTACCAGCATAACCTTGCCGATAACATCACCGGCTTCCATCATTCGATGTGCATCAGCCGCATCTTTCAGATCAAATACCTTACAAATTAATGGAGTGACTTTTCCTGATTTCAGTAGTGGCCAGACCTGTTTTTCTAACTCTTTGGCTATCTCTGCTTTTTCTTCTACACTGCGAGAACGTAATGTAGAACCTGTGTGAGTCAGACGTTTTAGCATTAAGGGCATCAGATTAAGATTTTCAGGGTTTCCTTTCATCATACCAATCTGAATAATTCTCCCGAATTTAGCAGCAACCTTATAGTTTTTATTGACATAATCACCACCGATTAAATCAACAACCATATCAACCCCATGATTACCCGTGATTTTCAATACCCGATCAACGAAATCTTCTTTATGGTAATTAATAACAAAGTCAGCACCTAAACTGTGTGCAACTTTGGCTTTCTCATCAGAGCCGACGGTAGTAATAACTTTGGCACCAAAGGCTTTTGCTAACATAATAGTGACACTGCCTATCCCAGAAGTACCACCGTGAATCAGCAAATTTTCTCCTTGTTTCAACTGACCAGTCTGAAAAACATTTGCCCAGACGGTAAAAAAGTTTTCTGGCAATGCGGCTGCCTGAACAAAATCCAAGCCATAGATGGGTAAGGCAACGGAGTCATGTACCAGACAATACTCGGCATAACCGCCTCCGGCAACAAGGGCACAAACTTTATCGCCAAGGTTCCAGCGTTCACAACCTTCACCTTTGGCAACCACTTCTCCTGCAATTTCTAACCCCGGCAATGGAGATGCATCAGGTGGTGGTGGGTAAGAACCCATTCTCTGAAATATATCAGGCCGATTCACACCCGCCGCCGCCACTTTTACTAACAAGTAACCTTTTCCTGGCCGCGGCAACGGAACCTGGACCAAATGCAATTTCTCCGGGCCTCCGGGCTTAATGATACTGATAGCTAACATATATTGGGGCAATGAATTAATTTGGCTGTGCATATATACCTCTTATTTTTTCGATGATCCTTTTTATGAATTTAGTTTAAGTTTAGATGATAATATTATTTATTCTGATTTGTGGAAAGAGTGCTGAGAAATAATGCTTGCACTAAGGAGCTCGGCTGAGGTTTTTCCACAAACGATTAAGACCATAGGTGCCAAAATCTTACCATTTCATGTATGCTCATTTTTAAAAATGACAAAAATAATTGAGGTAACTCTATGGGGACAACGACGAAAGAGCTCAATGCTCTGGCAGTAAAACTGAAAAGTGGATTTGATCAGCCTGAACTGGTCAGAGCACGTATCATCAATCTTGCTGATCATTTTATTAATGTGCTTAAAAACAAAGATTCAGAGAGTATTTCTCAGTTGTTGACTTTACCTGATGATGAATTTTGGTCAGAAGTCAAAGGACGAGCTAACTATATTGAAATAGTGGCAAATATCACACAGGAAAAGAAAGAACACGAGGAATTTATCGAAACTAGAAACGCTTTTCTTGCCCATCTTGGGGAATATGGTGGTGTTTATAAGTCCAGTAAGGTTGCTGATATATTAGGAGTGACCCGCCCGACAGTAAATAAGTATGGTGAAAATCATAAACTCATTGTATTAAATTGGGGAATAGAGAATTTATATCCTGTATTTCAGTTTTCGGTAAATAAAAAAACTAGCAATAAGGGATATTTAACAGGTGTTCCAGAAATGCTGGCTAATCTAGGTCCAGTCAGTGGCGTAAAAAAGTGCGGTTTTTTCCTCCGTAAAATCAAGACATTTAATCTTGGTATCGAGTTGGCTGAATCCACGACGGTACTGGATATCCTCAGAAATGGTGCCTCCAATGATGAAATTGCTCAATTGATAAAACTGGCGCAAATGTTCAGTTCTGCTGATTCTATACCCTATGGATTTCAAGATGGATCGCGACGGCAAGGGAGCGAATCCCCGGGAGCATAGGGAACTATGTGACCGGGGTGAGAGAGTGCAGCCAACAAAGAGGCAACTTGAAAGATGACGGGTATATATAAAGAAGTCCAGCATATAATTGAGAAACAGCCATTTTACCCTACTCTCCTTTGGAATATACCAACTGCGCAAAAATGCGTGTTCTCACAGTACTACCGTTTGTCCGCCGTCGACTAGCAGTGATACGCCAGTTATAAACGACGCGAGATCTGATCCTAACCACACAACTGCATTTCCTACCTCTTCCGGTTCTCCCAATCGACGAAGGGGCATCCTCTCCCGTAACCCATCAAACATTTTCGCGACTTCCGGCGAGGAAAGAGGAAGTGCTGTATTGATCAGCCCTGGGCATACTGCATTAACACGAATACCTGACGGCCCAAAAGCATCGGCCAATGCGGCCACCATCATATTCACGCCAGCTTTGCTCGTGGAATAGGCGGTTGTAAGTTGTCCTGTCCTAATGGACCCCATACTTGACGTTGCTACAATACTTCCGCGTTTGCCCAGTTTTATCATCTGTTCAGCAGCAGCCTGGGCGCCAAATAAAACACCATCAAGGTTGACCGTAAGCAGTTTGTGAAAATCGTCCGCATTAATCTGTGGGCCATCGGTAGCTAATGCAATTCCTGCATTGCAAGCCATCAAATCAACACCGCCGAATGGTGTAGCGATATCGACTAATGCATCCATCTCGCTTCGCGAGGTGACATCACACCGGTGGAATATGGCTTGTGTACCAAGCGCACGGAGACGCTGGAACACTGGCGTTCCTCCCTCTCGGGGTTGATCCGTGATATCGCCGATAATTACGGTTGCTGCGCCATGACGCGCAGCGGCTAAAGCAATACCTGCTCCGATGCCACTCGCGCCGCCAGTGACAATCACAACCTTACCTTCTAGCATACGATCCATTTGATATTCCTCATTGTGTAGTGCTATGTGTAGTGCTATTACAGGCGCAATTTGAGAGTTCTATTGACTCTAGATCATGCGGTGGCGGTATCAATAATTGCTTAGTGAAACACAGAATACTTATAGAGAGTTACTCCAGAAGTGCTCACATAAGACATATTAGTGAGGCAATGCTCAGAACGAAACTATGTTTGCCGGATTAAGCGTGCTGATCACTCCCAGAATACCCTTAGCCAACGGAATGGCTACCGGAGAGAGATAGGAACCCAGCGGGATACTCGCGTGGTCAATGGAGGTAAGCATGGTAAAGTCGTCGTTGCGTCTGGTCAGATCGTCGCTGATAGCTTTGCCAATGCGTACCGTTTGCGCCACGCCATGACCACTCCAGCCATGTACCATATACACGGGTACTCTGTCGTTGCTCTTGCGAGCATCGGTGGCACCGTTCAGGGTCAGATCGCTGATCCCGCCCCAGGAATATTCCAGTTCAGCTTTTTCCAACTGTGGGAACACGGTTCTGATACGCCCAAGCAGATAGTTGTTCACATCACGTGGTGACCAGGAATTGCCAGTCCCCTGTCCACCGAACAGTAGGCGGTTGTTGCGCACAGCACGATAGTAGTCAACCTGTAACTGTGTATCGTAGACCGGCAGATTTGATGGGATCAGTTCTTTGACATCCACTGGCAACGGCGGCGTTACCGCCACGTAGGAGAAAAAAGGCACCGTGGTGGAAGGGCCGGAGATAAACTCACCCGTGGAGCCATGCACACCCAACACCACGGCTTTACTTGCCCTGATAGTCCCCCGCTCAGTTTCTACGATTGTGCCACCAGTATCCTGCTTGATGCCCTTCACTTTTGTGCTGTCATAGATTCGCCCACCCAGTCTGGCGAAACCATAAGCCAGACCACGCAACAGTGCCAGAGGCTGGACCTGCCCACCGATACTGTCGATATTTGCTCCGTGGTAGATGCCCGAACGCACATACTCTTCCTGCAATTCGTGCGGCCCGATAACCTTCATCGCCGTATCTCCCAGTTGACGCCGGGCATCGGCATTAGCCACCAGCGGCCCCATGTGGCCTGCGTGCACTGCAACAGTGATATGACCATATTTGCGGTCACATTCGAAACGATAACGCTCACGGAGTTCATCCAAGAGATTCATCGCTTCAACAGAGGCAAAACGCCATAAGCGTTTAGCCTCATCGAATGAAAGTTTTTCCAGTATGGTCTTAGCTTCCCAGCGTGCGAGCCCGGGGGTTATCTGTCCCCCGTTGCGGCCAGAAGCTCCTGAACCAATGTTATCCTTTTCAACCAGAATCACGTCCACTCCCGCTTCAGCAAGATGCAATGCCGTGGAAGCACCCAGCAACCCTCCGCCGATAACCACAACTTCGCAGTTCTGGTCTCCGGGCAGGTTTCCCAAAGCGGGCCAGTCAGCTAAAGAAGCTTCATAATAGTTGGCTGGCATGACGCCAGCAGCAGCGTCTTTATGCCAGCTCCAGATGCGCGGATCCAGTCCCAACCGGCTGGCTCTATGCTGTGCATCCTCCAACAGTGTTGGCCGGAGCTTATCAATAGTGTTAGCCGGAGCATCGGCCGTGGTTAAGGTCCGGGCGAGCAGGGATAAATTGGGAAGTGCGGATGAAAGCACTCCTGCCCCCGCGAGCGTCGCGACGGTAGAGATAAAGGCTCTTCTATTCATTGTCATTTCAACACTCCTGTCATGATCTTGAAATCACCTGCTGGCCGAGTCCGGAGAGTTTTGCTATGGGTGAGTCCGGCTATCTGAGCTGTATTTATTGTTGCCAGAGCTCTCTTTCAGACCGGCGAGAATCAGCAGGATAATAGTGCCGATAAACGGTATGAGATGTAGCAGTAACCACCAAGCACTACAGTTGATGTCGTGCAGGCGGCGAGCATTCACTGCTAGCGCGGGCAAAAACGTGAGCAGCAGATAGATAGCGCTGAACCAGCCCATATAAATTTCAGGATTGGCAACAGCAAAGTAGTTTTCAAGGAAAGAGATAATAAATACAGCCAAGATTTGGAACAGAAAAAAATACCAGAACTCCTTACGCCGGGCCCGCCCCCTGAAATATGCATAGTTCTTTAATACATTTAAATACCAGTGCATTGTTATCCCCTCTTGTGAGGTAACCGATTATATCTACTCTACTGTTTAGTCAGATCGAGCAGCACAGATTCCAGAATGTTGAGCGCTTCATTAAAAACGTCATTTTGTATGGTCAGCGGCGGAAGGAAACGGATCACGTTACCGTGTACACCGCACATCAACAGGATCAGACCACACTCCAGCGCTTTCTGGCGTACCGCGTTGGTAAAGTTGGCATCGGGTTCCTGACTGTCCGCATGGTTAAACTCCACCGCAATCATCAGCCCGAGCCCTCGCACGTCGGCAATCTGCGGGACATGCGGTCGCAGTTCATGCAGACGCTGTTTTAGTTGCTCTCCCAGCTGTGTCGCTCGCACATTCAGCTTTTCTTCTTCGATCACATCCAGCACCGCATGGGCGGCTGCAATCGCCACCGGGTTACCACCATAAGTTCCCCCCAGACCGCCGGGCACTACAGCGTCCATCAACTCTGCACGTCCCGTTACCGCAGCCAGCGGCAAACCGCCCGCCAGACTTTTCGCCATAGTGGTCAGATCGGCAACAACCTCATGATGCTCCATAGCAAACAGTTTGCCCGTACGTGCGAAACCGGTCTGGATCTCATCGGCGATAAGTACAATGCCGTGGCAATTGGCGATCTCACGCAGCGCTTTGAGCAGCTCGGGAGGAGCAGGATAGAAACCGCCTTCGCCCTGTATCGGTTCGATGATGATGGCAGCAACGCGCGTGGGCTCAATGTCGGCTTTAAAGAGATTTTCCAGCGCATTCAGCGTTTGTTCCACACTAATGCCATGCAGCCCGACCGGAAACGGAACACGGTAAACGTCGCTAACCAGCGGGCCGAACCCCATTTTGTACGGTGCAACTTTGCCGGTTAATGACATACCGAGGAAGGTACGGCCATGGAAAGCACCGCTGAAAGCTACCACGCCACTGCGCCCGGTAGCGGCACGCGCGATCTTTACAGCATTTTCCACCGCCTCGGCCCCGGTAGTGACAAAGACGGTTTTCTTCGCGAAATTACCGGGCACCAAGCGGTTCAGACGTTCGGCCAGCGCCACATAATTTTCGTAGGGCACCACCTGATGGCAGGTGTGGGTGAACTGTTCCATCTGTTCTCTGGCTGCCGCGATGACGCGCGGATGGCAGTGGCCGGTATTCACCACGGCGATACCGGCGGCAAAATCGATATAACGTTGCCCATGAACGTCCCAAATTTCAGCGTTTTCCGCACGCTCCGCATAGACTTGTGTGGTCACGCCCACGCCTCTTGCAATAGCTGCGCTGCGTCTTTTGGCTAGCATAGATTCAGTCATAAATGAAAACTCCTAACTCCTCAGCAATCTGAAATAAGCGAGCTTCAACAGACAGACGCCCGATGTAAATAGCTATCCAAAGCTGGTAGAAGTAACCGATCCAGCGTCGAAACTAGCATATCCGCCGCCGCACCGACAAAATCCCCAACGATGAGTACCGAGTGGGCATTGTAATTATGTAGGCTCCGTTGCAGACATAATCCACAGAGGGACCGTCGATGAGCGCATATCTGCCTGTGTATGGGCATCCGGTAGCGGCGCGACCACAAGCTTCGCGCCGGGTATCGATCAACGCTAAAAAATACCGTGGCGATGCAGCGCTTTCGCATCCTCCGGTACCGGGGTGATAGCATCCCAAAGTTCAGCCACTTTGCCGTCCTCAATGCGCCATAGCTCGAAGTAGCTATGACGCGCTCCGGCGATACTCCCTTCCGAATGAGTCAGAACAAACTGCCCATCGGCTACCGTACGGTGAATTTTAGTGTAATGCAGCCCCTGCCCTTTATCTCTGAGTTGCTCAAGAAACGAGATAACTGCCGCCGTACCATCGGGAATATCGGGGCTGTGCTGGCGAAACAATTCACCATTAGTGTAGTTTCCAAACTCTTCGTAGTGACCCTCGATCAGGGTACGTGTAAAAAAGTTGACCACCAGTTCGCGATTCTTCTCTCGGTCATGGTCATCGCCTGCTTCAGTCGGGCCGTCTAACTGAGTCCGGCCACTGACGTTGGGTGCAGCCTGCGGCACCAGGCCGTCCCAGTGCTCTACGATTAAGCCGTCGGCAACCCGGTACAGATCGAAACCGACCAACGGCCAGTCGTCTAATCCCGTAAAACGACCGTGGATGGCGACCAGATCACCATCCTGCAATACTCGATACGTTTCGTGGTGCAGTTCAGGATGTGTCCAGACCAGCTCACGCAATCCGGCAAGACCCTCTTTAACCAACGGGGAATGTTCGATGAAATGCGGCGCAAAATAACGATCAAGCGCCCCTATATCACGGTCAGTAAACAGTTCGTGGTGCGCACGCGACACCAAGTCGCGTGGAGATCTATTCTGAATCATTACGGATGTCCTGTGTCAGTCGTTGGAACTCATCACGTGTTTGATACGCGTATATTCATCGAAGCCATAAGCCGACAGATCTTTACCATATCCTGAGCTCTTGAAGCCGCCGTGCGGCGCTTCTGCCGTAAGCGGAATATGGGTGTTAATCCAGACGGTACCAAAATCGAGTTCACGTGACAGGCGCAAAGCGCGGCCATGATCGCGGGTCCAGACACTGGAGGCTAGTCCGTATTTCACGTCGTTAGCTTTCTCTATGGCATCCTGTTCATCGCGGAACTTCTGCACCGTGATAACCGGGCCGAAAATCTCGGTCTGGATTGCTTCGTCGTGCTGTTCCAGACCGGTAATTACCGTAGGTTCAAAGTAATAACCCGAGCGCTCAGCCTGACGGCCCCCGGTTTCAATACAGGCATGCGCGGGCAAACGCGCAATGAACCCTTTGACCTGCTCCAGCTGACGAGCATTATTGAGCGGCCCATATAGCGCCTCTTCATCTTCCGGGTAGCCAAAGCGGGTAGCTTTAGCTGCCGCCACCAGTTTAGCGACGAAGGTATCGTAAACAGATTCATGCACCAACACACGCGAGGCTGCCGTACAATCCTGACCCGCATTGAAATACCCCGCGGTAGCAATGGTCTCCACCGCTTTGTCCATATCTGCATCGGCGAAAACAACCACTGGCGCTTTGCCACCTAGCTCCAAATGTGCTCTGGTGAGATTAGCTGCCGCCGAAGAGGCAACCTGCAAACCTGCGCGTACGGAACCCGTGATGGAAACCATAGCTGGCGTTTTGTGTGAAACGACCAGCGCCCCCGCGCTGGCATTACCCAACACTACGTTGAATGCACCTGTCGGGAAGAACGGAGCGGCCAGTTCAGCCAGCAACAGAGTACTTTCCGGCGTGGTATCGCTCGGTTTGAGTACCACGGTATTACCCGCGGCTAACGCAGGCGCTATCTTCCATACTGCCATCATCAGCGGGTAGTTCCACGGCGTAACTTGCCCCACCACGCCGAGTGGTTCGCGCCGAATACTGGTCGTCATATCAGGAAGATATTCAGCCGTCGCTTTGCCTTCCAGAAAACGGGCGGCACCCGCGAAGAAACGAATATGATCCACTGACGCCGCAACTTCCTCAGAGGCAATCAGATGCTTGAGCTGCCCGGTATTGCGGCTTTGCGCTTCGATCAGACGTTCAGAGTTTTTTTCTACCGCATCGGCTAATGCCAGCAACGCTTGCTGACGTGCTGACGGTGTGCTGCGCCCCCAGATCTTGAATGCCTCTTTAGCTGATGCATAAGCTTCATTAACATCCGCTATAGTCGCGTTAGGAGAACGCGCATAGGTTTCACCCGTGACCGGGCTTATTAGGTCAAAATATTCGGAACTTTTAGATTCAACATACTGACTATTAATGAAATGCCTGAGCGTTGGTACCGGCATGGTTACCTCCTGATGGATTGGATAACATAAAATATAACCTATAACTTAGTATGTTCAATTGTTATGTAGATGTTAATTTTTCAACTAAAAAACAAAAATAAAAGAGTAATTAAAGACATAGATGTAACTTTCGACACTCCTGTTCAGGAAAATATACCGGCCGATCTGTGAGCAGGATCGAGGATTTTTTTTACTGGAAGAAAAGATTCGGGGGTTATTCCTCGGCAGGATTATTTACAATCGAGCTAATATCAAAGATTGCCCAATTTGCAACATCAATATTAAAAAGCGAAGTCTTATTGGAGAAATTACGATGGAAAAGACAATAAAAAATATATCTTTATTCGCAGGAATTATATTTAGAGGCTTGACATTATCTCATGCAGCAATTATTCCACTTGGTACTGTAAGCTCATGATTGATGAAGTAGCACTAAGTATTTTATGCTAATACTTAATTATAGTTATACCTCTTACATTCAAAATAGGGTATTCAATAGAATCACTTAATATCTTAAATAATCATAAACATTCTGAGGTTTGGTTTGCAAGATTAAATAAAAACCTTAATTATCAAATAATTGATTTCCCTGAAATAGCTACCCCCAAAATGAGATCCTCTTGGAGAACAAATGATGAATAAAACATTAAGGAATATATCCTTATTCACAGGTATTATATTTTTCAATCTGGCATTATCTCATGCAGCAATTATTCCAGCAGGTACATTATTGTCAGTTAATCAAGATATCGTTCGCAATAATGGTTCGGAACCTGTGTCTCTTGATGTTCATAAAGTTGAAAATGATGTTGAGTTTAATATTGTTCATGATTTTTTTAGTGGATTAATCAGAGCTGGCAGTGATGGAAAAATCATCCCTGATTTAGCGGTCAGTTGGGAAACCAAAAATAATAAAGTGTGGTTATTTCATCTAAGAAAAGGAATAAAGTGGTCTGATGGCTCCCCTATTACTGCTCATGATGTGGTTTTTAGCTGGCGACGTTTAGTTGATCCCAAAATTGCGTCTCCGTATGGCAGTTATCTTGGAAACATGCACGTAGTCAATGCCAAAGATATTGTTGCTGGTAAGAAAAAAACTGATGAATTAGGTGTAAAAGCACTGGATAATTTGACTTTGGAAGTGACGTTAGAACAACCCGTATCCTATTTTTTACCGATGTTGGCCTACCCTGTTATGGTGCCTATTAGCCAAAAAGCGGTTGAAAAGTATGGCGAAAAATGGACTCATCCCGATGTATTTGTCAGTAGTGGGCCATTTAAGTTGTCCGAATGGGTTGTCAATGAGAAGGTTGTGGGTGTCAGGAATTCACAATATTGGGATAGTGCTCATACTGTTATCAATAAAGTCACTTACCTTCCAATAGCATCAGAAACGGCAGATATTAATCGTTATCTAGCCGGAGAAATTGATATCACCAAGAATATCCCGTCGATTTTATTTAAATCCTTAAAGGCAAAATTAGGTAATCAAGTTCATATCACACCAGCATTAGGCGTTTATTATTATGATCTTAATAATCAAAAAGCACCTTTTAATGATTTCAGAGTCAGACAGGCATTAAATTTGGCTTTAGATAAAGAGATTATAGCGAATAAAGTTTTGGGGCAAGGCCAAGAACCTGCTTATAATCATACCCCACCAAATACTGGAGGAGTGAATTTAGGGCAACCTGATTATGCATCATGGACACAACAAGCAAGAATTGAGAAAGCTAGGAAATTATTAAATGAAGCGGGTTATAATAGAGATAATCCATTGAAATTTAAACTTCTTTATAATACATCAGAAGAGCATAAACGAATTGCTATTGCGGCGACTTCAATGTGGAAAAAAAGTCTGGATGTAGATATTACTTTGCAGAACCAAGAACGAAAAGCTATGTTAGATGTTATTCATCAAGGTAATTTTGAGATGGTGAGATATGCACGGATCGCTGATTACGATAATCCTGCCTCGTTTTTAAATAATTTTGTTACTGATAGTTCTAATAATACATTCTTATATAGCAATCATGCTTATGATAATTTGATAAATAAAGCTAAAGCAACAAATGATCGAAAATATTTTCAGCAAGCAGAAGACATTTTGGCAAAAGATGTACCAGCAATTCCCGTTTATTACTATATCGGTGTTAGATTAGTCAAACCTTATATTGGTGGGTATTATATGAGTCCATTGGGTTTCGTATCGACAAAAGATCTTTATGTTATTAAACATTAATAACATATTATTGTAGCATTTAAGTAGATATTACGGTTTTGAGCAGATTGGTTGTTTTAAACCGTAATATACCCGTCATCTTTCAAGTTGCTTCTTTGTTGGCTGCACTCACTCACCCCAGTCACATAGTTCTCTATGCTCCCGGGGATTCGCTCCTTTGCCGCCGCGATGTATCTTGAAATCCATAGGGTATATATTGGTTAATTATTATCTCCAGCGAGGACATTCCCGCTGAATAAAGATATCCAGTGAACAAGGATTTACACCTGTTAATGCTTTGACGCCATCTGTAATGCGGTCTTCAGTACCTGATGCAATGTCACTATCCATTGCTGAAAGGATTTTTGAGTAGGTTTCATCCAGTCCATTTTGTTGTAGCCGACTGGCCAATTCGTTGGTCGTTAGATTTCGGTGACTAATTTCGCGGCCTAAGGCTTTACTCAGTGCAGAAGCAATATCGCCATAACTCAGTGTTTCGGGCCCTGTAAGGATGAAATCTTTATTTATGGTTCGATTTGATGTTAACGCAGAAACAGCTGCCTGAGCAATATCAAGAGCGTCAATGAACCCCACTTTGCCATCGCCCGTTGCAGAGTAGATAGCATTTTCTTCATTTATTGTTACCAAATGCCGTTGTTCATAGAAGTTCTGCATAAACCAGGTAGGACGTAACACTGTCCATTCTGGCGCATTAGCTTCCAGCCAGGCGTGAATTTTTCCCATCATTGGTGCACCAGAGGCCAGTGACGATGCACTGAGCAACACAAAACGTTGAACCCCTTTTTCTAGCGCTATTTCAAGCAATGGTGGTACTACTGAGCCATGATCACTGGTGTTCGTTGGTGCCACAATATATAGTGACCTGATGCCAGAAAATGCGGCTTCAGCCAGATCAGGGCGCATCCAGTCAAAGGCAATTTCATTACTTGATTCAGGGGTGCGGGTACCGATCCGATGCGTGCTCCCATTTTGGGTCAGTAACTCACTAATCAACCTTCCGGTTTTTCCCTTACCACCTGTGACCAAAATATTACTCTGCATGATAATCTCCTTTTATATTACAAAAAATAGTAACAGGCATATTTTAAACAAAATTTCAATAACTTAATATAATTAAATTGTTAATCAATTTATGAAATGGATAATCATATTATATTTATCTAGAATTGATAGTTAAGTCCTGGGGCTTTATTTGTCGTAGATAAATTATCCTGCAAAGTGGAGGACGCTATTATGTATAAACATAAAGTGAAAGTGATGGCTTTAGCCGCTACGATAATTACAGCTTTATCTAATGGTACATGGGCTCATGGTTATATTGATAGCCCAGGAAGTCGTGCATTCCTTTGTTCCGCACAAGGAAATGAACAAAATATGGATTGTGGGTTGGTTAAGTATGAGCCTCAATCTCTTGAAGCTAAGAAAGGCTTTCCACAAGCTGGCCCGGAAGATGGTCATATTGCCAGCGCTGGCATTGGTCATTTTGGCGCATTGGATGCTCAAACCGAAGATCGTTGGAAAAAAATCCCTATTACTGCCGGTGAGATTGAGTTCCAGTGGGAAATTATGATTCAACACAAAACCTCAAGTTGGGAATATTTTATTACCAAACTTGGTTGGGATCCCAATAAACCTTTAACCAGAGAGCAATTTAATAGTACACCTTTCTGCTTTGAGGATTATCAGGAAAAAATGCCGAGCAGCAGAGTTATTAATAAATGTACCTTACCAGAGGGTTATCAAGGCTATCACGTTATACTGGGTGTTTGGACAATCTCAGATACCCTAAATGCATTTTACCAAGTAATTGACACAACAATTAGCCCTGCTTGATATTTGGTACATCTTATATACCCAATGGGACGGGTATAACATAACTATTATCGGGAACAGCCTCATGCTGTTCCTGTTTATCGGACTTTTTTTCCATTTATTGAACTCAGTTATTTTCTATAAATTTTATTGACGTGTCGTTGATATGTTATGAAGGTGAGACTTTAATAGGTTTGCTTCCAAACTATGTGGAGCGTGGAGCAAACCTATGCAACAAAGCTTAAAGACCGAATTTTTCTTTAAGTTTATCAAGTTGCTGTTGTTGAAATAGCTCAAACTCAGCTCTTGGCTGCTGCAAGCGTATGGAATCTAACATTGGATCTTTGACTTCTGTACGAATGCCGCTCATCTGTTCAAGTACAGCCAATCCACAGAATGGGACATAAGATTCCGCATACCCGCCTTCATGAACAACGACTAGTTTTCCGTCGCATAAACTATCTGCTGCTTGTTGCACTAGCTGGGTCATCTCCCGAAAACTTTCACTATGGAGCTGCATCCTTGCCAAAGGGTCCATCGCATTCGCATCATAGCCACAGGCGACAATAATCAGTTCTGGTTTAAAGCGTTCAAGCGCAGGAAGTACTATCTGTGTCATTGCATAGATATAGCTATTATGTCCGGCTCCAGCAAGTAATGGGATATTCAGGTTATAACCGGTTCCTTCACCTTCCCCGATATCATCTTCACCGCTGTATCCTGGAGGGAAACAACCATCCTGATGTATCGAGATAGTCAAAACATCAGAACGATCCCAATAAATATGTTGAGTACCATTACCGTGATGAACATCCCAATCAATGACCGCAACTCGTTTTAAATCAAAACGTGCTTTTGCCTGTTCAATTGCCAATGGGATATTTGCTAGAAAACAAAATCCCATAGGTTTATCAGGCAAACAGTGATGACCCGGTGGTCGAGAAAGGCTGTAAGCATTATCAAGCTCACCACTAAGCACTGCTTCCACCGCCGCACAAGCAAGGCTGGCTGAAAGCTTAGCAATTTCATAGCTTCCCGGTCCTAGAGAGGCTTCTATACCAAGCATTCCTCCACCGTTATCACTGACTCGCTTAAACTGCTTCAGGTACTCTTCAGGATGAATTTTACGTAGTGTTTGCTCATCAATAGGCGATGCCGAAGAAAGGTGTAAAGAGTGGCTCAAGCCTGATACATCCATCAAATTTTTTAACCGCCGTTTTGTTTCCGGCGATTCAGCATGTGCAGTTCCAGAAGAAGGCTGCACCCAACCACCGACAGGTAGAGTCATTACATGCATGCCAGTACTATGCCAAAAACAATGTTCATCAAAGAAAAACCCCGTTTTTCGTTTCATCACCCCTTCCTTATATAATATTAAATTTATTTACACATTATTAACATAATCAGAATACCAAAAAACCGGGTAAATACGAGCACGAGCCAGACTGTTTTTAATTACGAACCGTTACAACTAGAAATTTCCGGCTCCTAGATGATCCCTCTCAACTCTAACAATCCGGTGCAGTCGTCTTCGGAAAATAACATCACGGATGCCTACAACTTTCATATCTTCTGTTTTGTGACAGTAACGACAAGTTAATCAACTTTAGGCAGTTAACAGAAAATGCGATACGACCGGTTCAGCCATTGGCCCAGAGCAAAATCGGAGTCTGTGAAACTTGGATTGGTGGAAAGAAAACGCAGCCACATTCGTAATTACGTACAAAGAAACAAAAAACTGGTTATTTTCACTAATCCGGATCTTGGTAACCCGGTTCCCCGGGTTGCCACAGTGCCGGAAATAAATATTAAAACAACGCCAGTAGTTAAGGGAGAGCATAAAAAACCGTGGGGCAATCGTTTAAATGCTCTCCGCATCAGAATTAATGAGCTAGCCGGAGTACGATTGATGGTTCTACATTAGCTATAGCAGCATAAACACCAATGTAGTGCCCCACACAATTTCATGCTCTCACCGCTTTCAGGCTGCGAAGGTCATATTCATGTCGCGCTATACCAGGTGTGGAGTGTCGACGCGCCCAGATATTCCTTCAGATAACGCTTGAGGCTATTAGCCTCGGTGAGCGTCGAACGCACTCCTGCTTGACGATCGTAGATTTCCAGATAATTGCCGTTGCGGCCTGCTGCAACAAAGTGGCCAATGCCAGTATCGCGCTGAATGCCGAGCACGACTTTGTGCTGGTCCGGCAATTTATGCAGCTCCCCTATGAATCCGTCAATGGAGAATTGGGTGTGGCTCACGGCGTTACCATTGTCGGCAATACGCAACGCCGTGGTCATATCATCGAGCCGCATGCCGTGCCTGCTGATGCTTTCCACCCCCTCTGTAGACAACCCGAGCCTGCTCACCGTTTCGGACTCTGACCAGCCGGACAGGGCAGCGATAGCATGCAGGCCGCAATCGTTCCGCGTGCCAGCATGAAACGGGGTAGTATCGTCACCCATGTTCCCCATTATTACCTCCTGATGAGCCTCGCCACCTCTGGTTTGACTCACATGCGCTTCATCCAAAATTTCAGCTCCACTCCCGAGCCGTCTCCCTGTTCGTACTGCCGAACTCCCCATATTTATCACAGCTAATCGATTTGCGCTTAGTAGGCTCTTCACCCCTGCATTATACAGTTCATTCGCCTCACGCAATAACTTCGGTGCCTGACGCACCAAGTTGTATCCCGCCCGCACCATGCCCGGCAGGCGTGCAATACCGTCCACTATCGCTGGAATGCCGACAATCAAAGCGGCTATTCCCAGCTTGCGACTCAGCTCGGGATGACTATCTTCCAGCACCCCACTGGCAATGTCCAATGCACTGGAAACCACCGCCGAGGCCGTCACAACAACCAGCAGCGCCAGTGATGCCCCCCCGGTCACCGGTGCCAGAAGCACTGCCGCTATCCCGGCAGTCACAATCCCAAAAATCCCGAACCCCACGCTCCACCAGTTAACATGACCGCTCGGATCCGCGTGATTGATTGGGTCGCCACCGCAGTAGGCATACGAATTAAGACCGCCCTTGCCAAACGGGCTCCAGTTGTCAGGACAGTGAAAGCGCATCAGCACCGGATTATAGGTTCGATAGCCATGCCCCAAGTGCGTGGTGCCAGTTATCGGGTCACGCCGCTCTCCATTGTATCCCTTGACCGCGCGGGGTTTAGTGCTGTCGGGTGGCGTATTCAGCCCGTACGGGGTATATGTCTGGTCGGCTAGAGTCTCGCGACAGACCGCCATCACGCTTTGTTTCTGGTCGGTTCCCAGTAGCAGCGTCTCTTCCCCGTGCGACTCCAGTGTGATCTGGGCTACCGTACCCAGATACCGGATAACAGTGTTTGCTTGTTGGTTTTGTTCCGATGCGCTGATCCATTCATTGGTCAGCATGTTGTCGTCATAGTACAACCGATGCAGGCGACGGGTATCGTCTCCCTGTTGCCAGGCTAGGCGATCAAAGGCATCGTAGCCGTAGTCACCGCTGCCGTGCTTTGCACCTTCCACCCGACTTAGGCGTCCAAGCGCATCGTAACGTAGTGTCCGGCCCACCTCATCCCTGACTAAGCGTCCTGCACCGTCGTACAGTAGTGGGATCTTCGATAGATACCCCCTAGAAGTCAGTGTATTTGTTACATAGCTTAGTTGGCAGGGGTCTTTTGCATTTTTATAGTGATGGGTAGCGGTATTGCTCTCCCCCGTCTGCAACGTCGTGACACATGTTGTGATATTGTCCAGTACGTCTGCCATGAAGGTTTGTCGTACTATCGCGTTACCATACGCATCCTTGGGTAGCAGACTGCCACTGACCCGGTAGTCACTCAGGCGACTGCGTAGGTCATACGTGAATTGTTCATCCGTCAGCACCTCCCCCTGATGGTCTCCCTTGTGTAGGGTGCGTCTGACCACGCGACCGACCACATCGTACTCCTGTAGCAATATACGGGTGTCTTGGGCATTGCTGTTAAAAATACGCTTCACCTCCCGCCCGAAGGCATCGCGCTCGATGTCGGTTTTTAGTACATGCCGGGACTGCAGGGCCGTTGCCACCGTTTGGGCAACGCGGTTCAGGTCGTCATAGCAAAATACTACTTTCACCGTCTTGCCGTCCGTCATCTGCGTCAACAGGCCGACCTGGTTTCCGGAAGTGGCATAGCTGTAAGTCCAGCAACTGCCGTCACCACGGCGCTCCTGCAGCAGTCGTCCCGCCAGAGAATATAGACGGTGCGTGGACAACGCCTTGCTACCGTGCACGCTCGTGATCTCCCCTGCCGTATGCCCTGACGGCGCGTACAACGCCGTCACTACCGAATTTCCTTCTGTCGCATCAAGCAGATGACCAGTTTCTGGCGTGTAACGGTACGTTTTATGCACTTTTTTACCGTCTGGCTGCGTCGCCATGACCGCCATCAGCGCCCCTCCTAGGCGTGGCTCATTCAGGTAATCCTGTGTCGATCCATCCGGTTCAGTGATGCTGTTTTTGTTGGGGCGAGCTTTCGGATTAAGCTCATGAGTATACGTGGTAGTTCGTCCCCCGACAGTCATACTGACTGGACGCCCCAGTGCATCGAACCGCTGTTCACCCAGCACCGTTTCTGCCGTCTCGCCTAGTGCCATCACGGCCACTGCAACGGGCAGATTGGCGCTACTGAAGCGGGCATACCGCCGGATAATCTGGGTTTTGTCCGCCAAGACCGTACGCAACAGTCGCCCAAACACATCATATTCATACCGGGTGACACGCCCCAGCGCATCGGTGACGGTACGCAAACGTCCGGCCCCATCCCATTCCTGGTGACTAATACTATAAGGAGTGTTATGTATTAAAGCGTCTGCAGACTCAAACACTTCCATTTTCACCACCTGATGCGTGTATTTGTGGTGATGGGTGACAATATGGGCCGTGTCCTTGCCGGTTCGGTCAGTGGTCCAGTGCGTCACAGTACAGGCTATCGGGTCCGCCAGACTATGGTGCACAATCCCGTCACTGCCGGTAATTGTGCTGACCTGCCCCCAATGATCATAAGTCAGGGCTGTTCGGATCTCAATTCGCTCCCCCAGAGGAGCAGGAGCGACAATATCGGTTCCAGGAGCCCGGAGATAATCTGTCTGCACGCTTTCTGTGACCCTTCCCCATGAATCTAGGGTATGCTGCAACATCATATGCCACACGTCACGGGCTGACGCCGGGCCGTCACTGTCCTGAATTTCAGACGCCAGAACCTGCTCCAGCGCATCATGAGATATCCGTATCCGATTACCCAAAGGGTCAGTTTTCGTGACTTGGGCGGGCGACGAGGCACTGGCCGGTTGCCAGTCAATCCGTGTCTCCTGACGATACTCGGCCTCATCCGGGTGCAGTACCATGCCGGTTTGATGTCCCAGTGCATTAAAATGGTTTTGGAGGGTACTTCCCGCACTGTCCGTTTGGGTTTGCATGAGGCCGCTGAGCGTGGATACGGTATCCGACGTAATCCGTGTCATCTTGCCATAATCTGGGTCGGCAGCATTGGCTTGGGTGCTCAGTTTCACCGTGCGAGTTAACCGATGGTTTTTGAAAACAAAGGCATAGTTCGTGTGCTGCACATAAGGATGTGCCGGCGAGTTGTCATTACGGAAAGTGGTAGTCTTTCGTTTGAGACGCCCAAAGTCGCTGGCCGACACATCGTCACAATAGTAAGCATAAGTAACGTTCTGCCGCACCAGATGGGCTTCACTTTCCCGTGAATACAGAAAATGCGTTTCCGTCAGTGGCATGATAACCGCCTGACGACGATGTTTCGCCTTTTCGGCGATATCGATATAAGTGTATTCAACCCGGGTAATCGGTTCGTCTTTGAATGTCTGAGGCGGGTATACTGTACGACTCTTGATAAAGCACGAAAAACCACTAGGGTTAGCCGGACACCTGCCGGGTTCACCGATAGCCGGGTACCATTGCATTTTCACAATGGTGCCATCCGCTGCGATTTGGCATGTTTGATGGCCCTGCTTATCGTATTTCATTGATGTCGATAACATCGGAGAGGCAGTGCTTCCTTTTTGCCAATGTGACAGGTTTTGTTTCGGAAACTGATAAGTCGATAGCTGTTGCGAAAACGGCTTATTTTCATCAGCATAATAGTGGGTGGTTTTGGTATGTGTGCAATCCCCTTGGGTAAATCGTTCCTCCGTCAGCAAATGGAATTTGTTATAGGTACGCCGGGTAACCTGCTCGCCACCATCAGGATGGTGTACTCGCTCTTCGGTCCAGTAGGTATAATGACTACCTGGCACAGAAAAAAGGTTTTCATCGTTTTCATTAAAATCCTGAAACTGCGCCCCATGTCCTAAATAGTTGTTACCGTCGTAACGGTAGGTTATCTGTAGCAAGGGCTGCTTCAGTCCAGGGGAAAGTAAACTTCGGGTTACCGCCGGCAGCCCGCCCTGACCGTGACTGGTGTTGTAAAGCATCTGTCTGGCTGCATAGTCCACCTTTTGAGTCAACCCAGCCGGTGTCACAAGATACGAAAGCGGATTGACATCGCCGGGAAATATTATAGACGGGTCATAGTCCAGCGACCAAGTGAGCGGTGTGGCCGGCTGACTGACATTTTTGATCTTGCGCAGGTAGCCGTTGGTCTTCAACAGATTAAAGGTCACGGTTTCGAGGGTATCCGGCCAAATTGTGATGGAAAGATAAGAGTTATAGTCAAACTTACACAATACGTTACCTGCCTCGCCAGTGATACGGGTCAGAAGATAAGCCCCCTGTCGATGTCTGTCATTCCATTCCAGATGCAGACTTCGGCCGATTGGTGACATTATCTGGACCGGCAGCCACATTTCCTGAGCATATTTTTTCAGGATCTCCACCATACCCGTGTTATGACGTACCACGCATCGCGAGTTCTCTCCGGAAGTCTGCATTTCAATCGTCAGTGTTGGTGGGCGTCTGCACTGACGCAGTGTCAAATGAGTCCCGGCTACATTGTGGTTGACACGATATTGTTCCCCAGATGCCAGCTGCAGGTGCCCAGGGTTGGTGGAAGCGTCATAGATGGTCAAACCAAATGACATGCCCCGGCCAAGCCCGAAGGCGTCCTGAGGCTGCAAGGGGGAGTAATTTAACCGCAGAGCAAGGAACGGACCCTGATTTTGGTGTCCTGACAGCGTGGCCATCGGGAGGCCAAAGCTGAAAATACCAGTGCGGGGGTCAACACCCGCTTGGGCAGCGCTGGTAAAATTATGCGCCTGAGTTTGCACATTTCTCATAAGATATTCAAGAAGGCTGTTACCTTCTTCCTCGGATTCGCGGACAAAGACAAACTAAACTGCACCAAAGATAGTTGTTCGGTACAGTTTATGAGCATAAAATTATGGAATATCAGATAACAGAGGGGAGCCCTGTATTTTTGTTAAATGAAATATTCACTTTTTGTTGATGCCCGAAGTTATCTTCAATCCAGACTGTTGCCTGCGTCTGTTCCGAGTAACCTGATCCCTGATTACCTGACAATTTGAAGTGAGACTCATCCGTTACAATAAGTTTCGCACATACCACGGTAATCGCATGTTCGCTGAGTTGCACAGTACATAATTTAAGGTTCTTGTTAAAATCGACAATGTACTTATTCGTATCTTCCACGGAGCCTATCATCACTGTGCCACTGATATTAATACTCCCACTGTGCTCAGGAAGCACCCAAGCCATTGCCTGAGTGTAGGCTGTTTTTTCCTTGACACCATCAAAAAAGGCTTGTCCACTGGGATATGGCCACATCCCAAAAATATTAGGGGACCTTGAAGGTGACCTAATAAATATGGAAATTTTATTGCCTGAAAGACTAGCGAATACATCACGGTGAGTCAGTAGGTATCGTTGATAGGCAACCTGCACATGCTGACGCTGAATGTTATGCACTTTAATGTCTGGGGCATCGACAAGTTTTACCTGCTCATCAAGTATTGTTAAGGTCCAAAGAGCGGGATCGCTGTAGCGTATGAACGATTCCACAGTCAATTTTAGAGGTGGTTTATTGTTGTTACTGGTTGTGATGGACTTGGCATCAGGCAGTGCCGGAGTGGTGGAGAAATACCCAGAGAGAGAAAGGTGCACAGGTGACTGAAACGATCTAGCTGACTGGACATAATAATCTAAGGTCATCGCGTCTAATGACGGTGCTGTATAATTCTGTATTTCACTTTCCCCCGAATTTGGATAACGTCCAGTACTGTAATAGCCTGGTAGCTCAAAAGCCACCACATCATCAGAATGAATCCCATCTGACGAACCACCACTAACATTGTTTCCTGACATGCCACGTACGTTCCAGATAATTTTTTTGCTCACGCTGTCATACAAATGAAGAAATTCACGCATTTTACGCGAAGGTATTTGTACCGGTGTTCCGTCTTGGTTAAGTAGTTTAATATGTACCCGAATATGAACAGCATTTCTGCCATTGCCATATATTTTAGCGTCGTGCCCGCGGGATTCAGGGTATTCGATATCAAAGGTCTCGACGGTATATTTTTCCACATCCGACTTATCTTTTATCGTTTGCGGCTGGGAGTTAAAAATCAAATCATTCATATACATTTCCTCTTTTATATTAGAAAAAATAGGCAGCCCAAGTTTTTTGGATAGTATTTTCTTTAGTAGCCTTAGACTACCATATCATCAAATTCTTATTCAAAACTGTGCCATTTATGCTTTCTATTAGACACTTATAAAATGGTTGCAGTTGTATAATATTAATAAATACGGATTGCACATCAGCATCTTTCCCTTATGGGAAAATATTACAATGGATTTATTTTTATTAAAAATATTTACAACCTATGATTGTTAATAAGAATGATTATTCTAATAGCTTAGAATAATTCCTTATTTTTAACAATTAGTTTAAATATAAATTCTGTACCTTGAAGTTAAATCTGTCATTCCGCACCTCATTCCTGATTTAAAAATAGTGTGATCTTACGATACCAATCTCAACGAATTTATTTTATATTTATTCCTTGCTAGTCGGGAATTGAGTGTCTATGGTTAAGGTAACGGTTTATTTAGTATGCGGTTTTAATAGCGTAATTTTTGCTTAGATAATTCCAATAAGCATCTCAATTGCTGAATTCATGCTCGTTACATACAATAATTTGTAACATCAGCTGATAACTTGGAGATATTAAAATGAAACAATCATTTAGCAGTGTAAGTCCGGGTCAGTCACCTTTCGGAGTTAGAAAATCTTCACAAACTATAATAGCCGAGTCAAAAGATGAACGTTGGGTACAGCTTCAAATAAATGTAGATCTCTTTGAGAACGTCGGCGCAACTACACTCTCAGGAGCAGGGCGCTGCATAAAAATAAACACAGCGGGAACAATGATCAATACATCTTCATTTCGTGGCTTAAATGAAAAACCTGTTGATGTTTTAGCTTATTCTATTCAAGATAGAATAGGTATGGAAACAGAAGATGTCAATAACTTAAAAGTTAAAGATAATAAAAATATATTCGATGATTGCCATATCACTATTCAGCCTATAGATTCGTCGATATGTGAATATGATTATTCGCAGTCATCCCCTAAATTCGGTTTAGGTAGTGACTGGTATTTATCAGAATATTCTCCCCGAAGTAAAAACAAAGATAATAATGTTGAAACATCCACCGGGAGTGGATTAAGTGCAGGTATGTTTGGCGGTATTCCAACAATAGGTATTGATGTTTCTGAATCAAATGCGAAGCAGTGGAGTCTTCCTGACTATGATTTAGCAGGCATGGCCGCTTTGTCAGATTTACAGCAACCTAGAATAGTATGGAATATACAGCGCTCTGACAAAAAAGCAGATCCTCTGATTGCAAGATCTTCGTTTAATCCCATTTTCGAAGGCTTATTTGCATTGAGACCAGAGGCTAAACCAAGTCGATACTCAACATTTGCAATACTATTAGATTTTTCTTTCGTAAAAAATGAACATCATACGACAGATGACGAATTCATTAAAAAATCTCTGCCATTCGGAGGTGTTTTGGATTATTTATTTAATAATTCGATGCTTAAACATATTGTTCCGGAATTTGGATCAGATAAATATTTTTTTCAAAGGTTTAGTTTCTTAACAAAATTCGTTGTGGACTGGCATTTAGGCACTGTTTCAGGAATATCTGATTCGTCTATCAAAGGCCGTCATGACCAAGAAACCCTACAATTAGTTAAACTAAAATCTCTGCTTCAGGAAAAAGATGAACATAGTTCAGGGTTTCTTTCTAAAGAAAAGTCTATCAATTATCTGAACAGTGCCCCCATTGAAATTGAAAGTTCAGAAACTTATCTTGAATTTGCCCAAGATTCTGCCATAGGTATTGCAACATTACACAATCTTAATGATCCGGAGGCTGGAAATTATGAATTAATATTTCCAGCTTCAGTTTTAGCTGGACTATACAATAATTTTAATGTGTATACCAATTATCCATTAATGGTTGATAATGCCAAAAGCGTTACATGGCTCCCATTCAAAAACGCTGCAAGAATCCAAGTTCCTCATGATAATGGAATTCCAGAAGGACAGTTCATTGACGGATTTGGTAAGTTTAATTATAGAAATGTTTGGGTCTGCCCAACTGGATATAATCGAGACTTTGTGTGGTATTTAAATAATGATTTAAATAATAAATATCCATTTAAAAAATCAGCAATGGCGATATTAAATATTCCTGAAGTGCCTGATAGCTATTATGCCACACATATTAAAAGAGATGATAAATATACTGATGGAATTGAGTTTCTTGTATTCAGAGATAGGGTTTTTTATTTTTTAAATGGGAAACTTAGTGCTTATCATAACTCATGTCTTAGTTTTCTTACAAGTGCCGTAATGGATACGCGTTCACCTGTTTTGCCAAATGAAAAGACACGATACTCAATTGGCATCGCACAAGGTCGTTTATTTTTCTCAAAGGATATATTAAAAACAGTTCTTAGTGAGGATGAATCAAATGAATTAACAGTCGTTACTAGTGATCAAAACAAGAAACATCTTCAGCAAGTTCTTAACGATTTTATATTTGGTTGTGCCAATCCATGGATCTTTATGTGTGATGATGATGTTTATGTAGTACGTTATGATGATGTTGTGACATTCAAAATGCCGACTACAAAATGTTCTACAAAATTAACCTATTTCCAATGGCATGAAGGTGCGACTAAATATTTCAAAAATAAACTTTTAGTACAAGTGGCCTCATCAGATGTTGTAGCAAAACAAATAGCTGGTTGGAGTGCAGGAAAATCTAAGCCAGCTGCTGCTGAAAAACCTATATTTTTACTTGAAAACGAAGTTATCTTTCAGAAGTCTTTCTAGACGGTAGGCCAGGCCGCGTTGAGTAGACCTGTACGGGCAACCGACAGGTCTACTTCGGGTCTGTTCATAGCAACGGAGTATTTATGAGGTTTAAAAAAAATGCCTAGAGACAGCAGTCGTGCCCCCCGTTATATCCCGCGGAATCCGCGAGCCCATCCCGAGTGGACCGAGTTCGAACGTCGCTTGCTCAGCCAGAGGGTACCAAGAGGAACCATCGAGCCACTTTGGGAAAATGTACTGCAGGGCATACGCGCCCAGCAACAACTCAATCGTGAAAATCGCAAACGTGACCATAATCCTTTTTATGCCGCCGTTGCAGAAGTACTTAGTGGCGAACTGCTTATGCTGCAACATGGCAAGCCGCTAGCTTTGTGGTCCGGCGGCTTTGCTGTCAGCGAATATGCGCGGTTCAATAAAGAATGCACAACGCTCGAATCCACAATACTGGGCGGGGTATTGGACGCTCTAAACCTCTTTAGCGACTGGAAATGCATCGCACCCATGTGGAATGCCATCTCGCGCAAATATGTCCAGAAAGGTTATGGTACTGCGCACATTTTTTTAAGGGTTCATGCCCCTGATAGCGTGCTGTATCGGCAGGAGATTCCAGCTCTTGAAAAAAAAAGAGCACCGTCCCTTCCTGATGAAAACAGAATCCAGGACATTTTCTGGCATGCGCTCTATGGTGATGGGGAATGGCAGGTGCTGCGAGAAATCGACGCATGGGGAAATCTGGTTGTCAATTTTTGTTTCACCTCTGAAAAGGACGCTCGTATGGCCATAAAAAATTTTCTGGTGCGTAAATCGCAAATGGGCGGGAAAGCGACATATGCGGCCAAAGAGATGAAGATCGATTAGGCTTGTCTGCAAATATGCACCCGGTTTGACGTGTACAGTTGTCAGGTCAAATTCAATTTTTCTCGATTCCCTCAAGAATTTACGAGATTAACTGAATGATCGTTAGTTGTCTGACTTCGTCTACTGCCTGAACTCGTCTGGGTAAAGTGTAAATGGGTGTTACATCGCGCACCTGAATTTATGCAACAAAGCCACTGCGCTAACTTAGTGCTAGTTAATATCATCCGATTCCACACAACAACCTATTTTTAAATAGAGAGTTGCTATATGCCAAATCTTGATTTAGAAAAACTAAATGCTATGCATAAAGTATTAGATACAGACCCATACAATTCTTTCGCGATCAATACTATTGACAAACTTTATAAGAAAGCAATTCATTCTTTTGCAACTTCAGACAACTTATCTAAAATAGTTGAAGATTTTAGGGCTGCTACGACGGGAAGTGATGAAAGAAAAAGATTTGCTTCAAGCTTATTCAAAGAATCAGTACATAAGATACGAGGCATTCGCGGGCTACCTAATGAGCTGCCTGTAAATATGAATTACCCGAAATCTGAAGTTTTAGAGCAAAGAGCCCCTTTTATAGCTCCTATTGCTGGCAGGCCTTATTACACTTCTTCCGAAACACAGGACAAAACGTTTCGCCCTACTTGGTCTTACCCTACTTGGGTTCGAAACTACTCAAGATCAAATGGCAATCCCGCATATTGTCATATGACCGAGGAAGAAAGAAGGCTACTTGAAGAGGTTGTAATTGGAGGAAAAACTGTCAAATATTTACATGGTGAAGAACTAGAAGAAAGAGGCGTTTTCATTAAAAATGGTAGGTTTTTCGATAGAAATGGCAAACCGTTTAGTACAACTTCTTATAGGACTCGTTACCACGGTGAGGGATATGGAACTATAGTTTGTAGGAGGGGGAACTTGATTTATTCATATAAGCATGAAAGTAAAGTACTACATCACACGTCTTTATCTGCCGGCAAAGCAGTTATTTTTGCTGGTGAATGGCAGGTGGAGCAAGGCATTTTAAAAGTACTAACTAATAAAACTGGGCATTACCGAACACCTAGTGGTTGTTTTGATTACTTTATTCAATATTTACGAGAACAGCAAGTTTCTTTAAATGAAAAAGGGATAAAATATATGAGTTAGTTGTAATGGTCTAATCAAACAGAGCCTGTTTAGAAATTTGTGTATCTGCCTGATTTTGATATATTCAATCCAACATCAAAAACAGGTTAATTTATGGACGAAAAACAGTTGCAGGCTCTGGCTAACGAACTGGCCAAAAATCTCAAAACCCCTGAGGATCTCAACCAGTTCAATCGCCTGCTGAAAAAAATCAGCGTCGAGGCGGCCCTCAATGCCGAAATGACTCATCACCTCGGCTACGATAAAAATCAGCCCAAACCGGGGGCCAACTCCCGAAACGGCTATTGGAGACCATAAAATCTATGGTCGCCCTCGTTTTTGCAACACTCATTTTGATGAATTTTTGGCTTGCTTAAATCTATCCGGCGTCACTATACCTGTGGGTTTTCCTTTTAATTGCGTCAGATAGCTGCATAGTGGCACCAAAACGGAAGGGGCCACACTGACAAAACGGGGATAGCTGAGTAAGGGGTCCGCTTGGAAAACGGGTAGAGTCGAGATGTGGCGCGGTAACTGGAGACCATAAAAATCTGTGGGGCACTTATGCAGCAGCTGCCTCTGTCAAATAGTGCTCCGTTTTTTCACCTAATTTTATGCCTGGGTACCAATGCTCAAATTGGGTTTTCAAATCATCATTAAGTACGGCTGTGCGGGTCTGGAGTAAGTAATGCGCACCTTGCTGGCTCCATTGCATCTGCTGCTTTTTCACCATCCGTTTGGCAATCACTTCATTGATCGTCGATTCAACAAATGAAGAGGAAATGGGTTCACCATAGCGGTACATTTCACCATAATTCGGGATTATCATGTTGTTATTTTCAATGTAGGTGTACATTTCATCGATATGTTTTGATAAGGATTTCTTATTATCATAATGCGAGATGTCCTCATCACACATCTCAGCACAATCCTCTAGCTGTTCTAATGCCTTAATCACATTGCCATGCCAGAGATACCATTTTGTACTGGTTAAAGCGTCCAATAATTCTGCACCGAGTTCAGGGGTGTTTTTCGATACCCCTCTGGCATATTGTTTGAGTACTGTCAGACGCATCGTGATATGAAACCAATCCAGTACGTGCTGCGATTCGGGGTACAAGTTAAATTGCAGATCCCTGAGATTATCGGCCCCATCCGATAAGAAAGTAATTTGTTGATTCGCCTGCATACCTTGTGAAGATAACTGGGCGATGAGTTTTCTTCTGGGGTGATTTTCAAGACATTGCACAAAACCAAAGCGTTTGGTTGGTAGAGCATAAAAAAGTCTGGGGCACTTGAGTTATTTAGCGGTAAAGTGGGCAATTCAACCGGACTATTACCCATTATCGGCCCATGAATACTTATACGTTAAAGTGGCTTCTTTAGCTGCTTTACCAC
>NZ_CAWPHH010000035.1:0-49345 GCF_963887965.1 Photorhabdus sp. RW14-46
AACGAGGTTGTTTGCCCACTGGCCGCTACTATGGGGGCAGGCTTCAATGGGAAGAGCCGGATGAGCGGAGACGTTCACGTCCGGTTCCGTGAGCGCCTTGGGGGGAGGTTCCCCGGGGCGACTCGACTTGTCATTTCCGGGAGTTCGAAAGAAGTACTGGAAGAACGGGTGAAACCTGCTGTAGCTGCCTTTCTCAGAGAGCGGGGTCTGGAGCTCTCAGCAGAGAAAACCCGGATAACGCATATCGACGAGGGCTTTGATTTTCTCGGCTTCAACATATGCAAATACCGTGGCAAGTTGCTGATAAAACCAGCAAAAGGCGCAGTCAAACGTATGCTGAGGAATATACGAGAGCTGATCAAAACCAATGCAACCGCCAAAACGGAAAACCTGATCCGGCAACTCAACAGAAAGTTGAGAGGCTGGGCCAATTATTACCGTCATGTTGTGTCGAAAAAGACCTTTGCTTACGTTGACCATCAGGTGTTTCAGGCGCTGCTTATCTGGATAAATCGACGACATCCAAACAAATCAGCCCGATGGAAGCAAAAGCGTTACTTCCGTCGCCATGGTTTACGTCAATGGGTGTTCTTCTCGATGTTCAGGAATGTGAAGGGAGAACAGGGATATCTCGACCTGTTCTCAATGGCGAGTACCCCGATCGTCCGCCACATCAAGATCAGAGCTAATGCGACCCCTTATGATCCGACATACCGGCAGTACTTTGAGCGTCGTGCGCGGATCAGATAGCCCGAAGCGGAGCATAAGGGAAGGGATTTATCCAGGAGTAAAACACGTTGGGTTACCGGGTCATTATCAGGCCTTGGTAAGGCTTGAGCCGTGTGCGCTGAAAGGTGCACGCACGGTTCTTAGAGGGCTGGAGACAGGTAACTGTCTCTGGCTACTCTGCGAGCTTGCATTTACCTTTTTCGGCTTGCATTTCATTTCGACCGGCTCACAGTAACTGCAAATGAAATTTTCCGCTTAAACCAATCTATTGGATTGTATGGGTTTACCCCATAAAGACAATGCAATGAGACAGTTTTTGTGTCTTATTAGGGTCGATTTCGGTCACTATAAATCGACAACGCATGGAACTATATGGGAGCTAAACATTTATGCCACGGAGACAGATACTGAGTAATGAAGAGCAGGATCGCTTACTGGTTATTCCGGATGATGAGATTATTCTGACCAGAATGTGTTTTTTGAATGCAAATGATATTGCACTCATTAATAAACACCGACGGCCAGCAAATCGCCTAGGCTTTGCTGTATTACTTTGTTATCTGCGTGGCCCCGGGTTTCTGCCGGACAAAAACAATGCTCCTCACAATGGCGTTGTATCCAGAATAGCTTCCCAACTTAAAGTTTCGTCTGATTTATGGCATGAATATGCATCGAGAGAACAAACCCGCTGGGAACACCTAACTGAGCTTTATCGCTACCTCACTTGAAGAAAAACATAAATTAGCATTGGACAGCCTGCTTATATCGGAGGGTGAACAACCTTCCCGTCTGGCCTGGCTGCTTCAGCCGCCGGGTAAAATCAACGGTAAAAACGTCTTGCAACATATAGAGCGGCTTAATGCTATCTCAGCGCTGGGATTACCTGAAGGTATTACACTTTCCGTTCACCAAAACCGGCTACTTAAACTGGCACGTGAGGGCCGGAAAATGAGCAGCAGAGACCTGACAAAATTTGCCGATGCTAGACGTTACGCCACGCTGGTTTGTGTTATTCAGGAAGCCCGGGCTACATTGACTGACGAGATTAAGGCCCGTTGCTGTTCTGCATTGAACTTGTGTGGCACACCGGTCGGTTTTTATAACTGAAGCCATTGTGGTGCAGCCATTTATTCATGCCGGGAACGGTGTAACGGATATCCCACCACGCTTCGACAAGACGGATAACAGCCTGTGTGGTGGGCAGAAGATTCGCGGTCAGATAAGCGATAAGTTCCTGAGTCTGTGTTTCGCTGAGATAACTCTGAGAGCCGCCATTTTCGGGTTTCAGTTTGCGGTGATTAAGGTAATCGCTGATATGACGGTTAACGGTCGTTTCATGAAGACGCAGGGCCTGAGCGAATCACTGAACTCCAGCCTTCAGAGGCCAGCAGAACCGCTTTGATGCGATCACACTCCCTCTTATCACGGCAGGTGTGATGGAGATGTTCAAGTTCGGCTTTTTGTTCATCGGTAATGAATATTTTCATAGCGAGGATAATGATCTCCATTTCGGATAAAATCAAGCATCTTCAATGATTACGGGTATATATCATTTTCTGAACAAAACTTTTTTTGATTCATGCTCAAAAATTGACAAATCCTGGCGAAAAAGAAAAAGGTCAATAGACACAAAATTGATTGTTCTATTTCTCATGAAAATCATATCAGGGAAAAATAACCACGGATACTCTTATATTATTTCGGAAAATGATATTAATCACAGAGGTAACGATAGCGACTGCATTGATAGCAGAGAAAATAAACAGAAATTGAATTTCAAAAACTGTTTGTTTCTCGTTGTAAAACACTTGTCTTTGCTGATGCAGGGGATAAAAAAACATTTAAAATCATTTTATTGTGCTCTTTCAGAGGGACTTGCCGGAATGACTCAACGGGTGAAGCCTGGGAGACACTATCCACGAAAATCTATGCGTCCCAGAACCCGATGGAACTCTTTTGATGCCCCGGCAAGAGTTTAACCGAATGCCATTGTCCGGCGTAGAACCCCAACTGGATATTTTTTAACAGTGAAACTCAACCTTTCTTATTATATTTTTTCAGGAATTAAACTCCACAATCTATCAGATTTCTCAGGGCCCAAAATTGCACTTGGAATGTATGCAATTTGTGATGGTATACGCAAAGCCTGTTTTTCTTCACCCAGAACCCGAATAAAATAACGGTTATCTAGACCTACCACTGTAAAAGGTATGTATTGTCTCTCACTATCAAAAGCCAAATCTATAGCTTGATAATCAACTCCATTTATCTTCACGCTATGCTTGGAAGTCAAATGTAAATATTGTCCATTAATGGATATGCTTATTGGTCTCGCCTGAAGCCCATCCATTTTTTGATTTATAATCCAGATCGACCGAACATTATGAAGATTTATTTCTTGCTCAGAAAACCCACCAACAGTATAAGATCCATTATCATTCACTTTAACGCCTAGATAGTATTCTGATTCATTACTGAAGAGTCGAAAAGTAGCCATCATATACTCCTTAATACATTTAAATTCGACCATGCTCAATGTTTACTGAGTGGCCATCTAACAAAGAGAGTAAATTATACAGGACTCTGAATAGTCTCTGTACTACCAAAAAATATCCGCTTATTTCCATCTTCACCATTTTCCAGGACAATGGTGTTCTCCGTTTCATTTTCGATGGTTCTAATATGTGTTTTATTAGCTGTTTGATATTTCCTCTTAAAAAATAACATCACTATTTATTGATATGAATTTAGTAAATTCATATGTACAGTTTTTTTTCAACAGTGAAATTATAGATGATGACAATGAGAGTCTTAACCTCATTTAATGTCAGAGGGTTTGGGATAATAAATAACCTCAGCTTCGTTTAAAAATAGCGATCTCATTATCCCGTAGATTCAAGGGTTCTGTCGTATTAAGCAGTGTCCGGGTATCATGCCGTTTTTTTGTTGAGTGATTCACCGATGTCCCTTATCCGAAAAGCATTCAAATGTCTGCACTATCCTGTTGATATCATCGCTCAGTGTGTTCGCTGGTATCTGGCCTATGCACTGAGCCTGCGTGACCTGGAGGAAATGCTAGCTGAGCGGGGGATAACCGTCGATCATTCCACGCTCTCCCGCTGGGTTCATCGTCTGATCCCGTTGATGGTCAAACGCTATCGGCGGAGCAAGCCTGCTGTTGGGCGTCGGTGGCGAATGGACGAAACCTATATCAAAATCAAAGGGAAATGGAGTTACCTTGACTGTGCTGTGGATTCAGACGGCGATACGGTTGATTTTTTGTTGACAGCCCATCGAGATAAGGAGGCCGCCTTGCGTTTCTTTAAAAAGGCGATGCGTCAGCATGGACAACCCGACGTGGTGACGATGGATAAAAGTGGCACCAATAAAGCCGCAGTGGACGAGTTAAATCAGGGAAAACCTAAGGATAACGACATCATTATCCGGCAAAACAAATACCTTAATAATCTGATTGAACAGGATCACCGCAACATCAAACGGCGAACACGTCCTATGCTGGGGTTCAAAAACTTCAGACGGGCCCAGACCGTGTTGGCAGGGATTGAATTGGTCTGTATGTTGCGCAAAGGACAATACCGACAAAAAGAAGGGTGTCCGATTTCACCCGCGGCATTTTTCTATCAATTAGCTGAGTAAAAATCAATCACCTCATCTTCACTCGTACTTTCTTTGTTAATGCGACAGAATCGTACAGATAACTACCCGGGACAAGGGCAGAAGAAGCCTGTTTACTGACTGCCCGGCCTCCGGCACAGAGGTGGCGTGACCCAGCATCAGGCTTACGTGCGGAACGTGAGAACCTGTCATCTGAATGTTAAGGGAGCCACTCAAGCAGAAGACCTGCAAGAATCAGAGTACCAATGTCGGGTAGTACTTGAGTTGTTTGGTTTAGCGGGACGATTTGTTACGCCATTGATTTAGGCAACAATTAAACGCCTTGCAATTTACTATAGTTTGCACTATAAATTACAATAGTCCATGTGGGGAGTCCATAAAATGAAATTTATTGATTTTATTGAATTGATAAAAGATAAGACTGGTGAGAACTGGGAAAATGTTCAATTGGAAGTTCCAGATGAGTTTAACGGTGGCTGGCTCACGATTGAGCCAGAAAATGTTGTCGTAGATGAACTTCACCCTAGCTCAGGGAACCAGTTTATAAAGTTAGACTGTTGGAAAACATATCCAGAAGAGCAGAAAGAACAGTGAGTTTTCGTACCATTGAACGTCAACCCCTGAAGCGGGATTGTGAAATATTTAGAAATTGCGAGGTGACAACATGACTGAAACTATTGACCACGGCACCCTCTCCCATCTTGTTGAGGCCGGAGCCGTCAGAAGAGCGCACATTGTAGGCCAACTAGGTGGCTGGGCAGTCATGGTGCGCTATGGAATGCACGAGCGACCACTGGCTGCACAGCGCAGCCGTAATGTACGGCTGTTTCGCAAGTTCGAGACGCTGGTTTCCTACCTTAAAAAAATGGGCATTGTTTGCTTTGATGTGGATTCATCAAACTACGCCCCCGACACCCTCAATACCTCAAGGCCCGATCGAGCCGAAGCGCTCAAGCGTACCCACGAGGCCGCTGCCTATGATGCGTGGTTTCGTGAACAGGTGCAGCAAGCTATAGACGAACCTGGACCGGGTATCCCTCACGCTGATGTCAAGGCCAAATTTGCCGCCAAACGTGAAGCCTTGCGTAAACGCATTGTACAGGGTCGCACATGAAAATCATTTGGCGAAAGATCGCGGAAGCAGATCGGGAACGTATCTTTGATTACATCGCACAAAACAACCCTAAAGCCGCGCTTGAGCTTGACGCAGACTTTGATGCTAAAATAGAACTCACTACGCAGCAGCCTAAACTGTACCGCCCCGGTCGCATGCGCGGCACACGTGAAATCGTCGTGCGACCTAATTATGTGATTGTCTATCGCATCAAGGACAGAGGTACGATGGTTGTGCTTCGCGTGCTCCATGCTGCCCAGCAATGGCCCCTGACCAAGCCCTCACTCTCCTAACGAGCTTTAAGCTCAGAGCATAAATCAGGTTTAGCAAGTCACGGTCTTACCTGTCTTTGTCATCATTATCATTGCCTTAGCAATCTTTCTGCATTCATCCTTGTCATTAAAAGTGAAAGTTGATCAGTGAAACACCTCAGTAAGGTCTGACACTGATGTAATCTTTTTGGTATTCCTGCTGATGGGCGACCAATGCCCAAACGGTGCGAGCCAGCTTATTGGCCATCCCCACAATCGCCACACAGACCGGACGGCGTTTTTTTAGCGCCGTCACCCACGGCAGCGGGGTTTTCGTCAGTAAGGTGGTCACTCTTGCACCGTGAATAAACAGGGTTCTCAGGTAGGTATCTCCCCGTTTACTGATGCCCAGTAATTTGACCCGGCCTCCCGTTCCCGTTTGTTTCGGTACCAGGCCCAAATAGGCCGAAAATTCCCTGCCCGACCGAAATGCGCTGGGATCGCCCATCGTCGCGATGGCGGCGGTCGCAATCAGGACACCGACACCGGGAATTTTCATAATCCGCTGACAATCGGCATTCTGCTTTGCCCACGCCGTTAGTTGGTTTTCCATTTGTTCAATTTGTTCGTCGATTTCGGTCAAACGATGATATTGCTCTTCAAGCAGAGCAAGCAGGAACGGGGCCAGTTTTTTTCTGAGTCGCTCAAGTACCTCAGGCATGGCCTTATCCAGAGAAGCCCTGCCTTTATGCACGGTTTCACCAAATTCCAGTAGCAAACCATGCAGCGCATTGATTTGTGCGGTTCTGAATTTGACTAATTGGTGGCGCATTCGGTGTAATGACAGAATGGCCTGTTGCCCTTCATTTTTAATCGCGATCGATTTGCCGGGTTGCTGAACCGCCAGCCAAATGGCCCGGGCATCCTGAACATCGTTTTTATTTCCCATCCGGAACGCTTTAACAAATTTAGCCTGAAGCAAACGCACGTCATGCCCCAGCTTCCTCAGCTCCCGAGCCCAATAATGCGCACCGCCACAGGCTTCCATGCCAATCAGACAAGGTTCGCGGTTACTGAAGAACGTTAAAAAATCCGGCCTCCTCAGTTGCTTATCAATAAGTTCACCGGTGTATTCATCGACAAAATGAATTTGCATCAAATGTTTTGCAATATCGACGCCAAAAGGAGTAAATTTCATGGGTGGATCCTCCAGTCATCAGGGAGCAATAGTCTCCCGCTTTTAGGCACTATAAGGCCGGAAATCTGTGAGGATCCACATCTCATCTCTCAATTCCAGCACAATGCCAAAGGCTAAGTGGTTGGGATGCGTTCATTACATTCTCCTTCCACTGAGCGACAGACTCCTTATAAAATTACTATCGACGACTTCGAATTTGATATTGGTAATATATGTACAATTTTTTCGAGGGCATGAAGCCGAGGGGATATGAAGCGGAATGTATTGGATTACTGGCATTATTATAATTTTAACTCGCTTACACATAGCGAATAATCATTTATCGCCTATCGAATATGAAGTGTCCTTTAAAAAAGCGTCCGGTTTTTCTTGAGCAGAACATGGTGCAGGTATCTTCTGAAAATGACAGAGCTGTGTGTAGTTTATTCTTTTATGGAAAAGATTTCAATAATAGTGAGGTGGTAATTATTATGTGAATCCAAGGCGAGAAAATATTTCTCGCCTTATTTATTAGTGTTTCAAGTAATACAAAGAGAACTTTTAATTATCCATAAGTAGGAAAGGGGCGATACCAACAATTTTTTCTGTTATGAGATTATAATGCAGATTTACTGCAATAACAGAATAAATTATTGCTCCGTCGGGCGTGAGAGTCGCCGAACGTTTTGAACGAGAAAGAACCACCGTTGGTTGTAGTTTGGGTTCATAACCACCGCCAAGGCCGGTATCATGTACTGATTTCATATTTATTCTGTTCAATTCTTCACGACAGGCAACAAAGGTTATTTCATCATATTTTGCCATCCTTTCGTTGGTTTTCAGCAGCGTAAAAATATCGGACAATTTTTTACGATTCCCCGCTTCCGGGCTGACTAATAGTGCGTCATATTTATTGATATTCGTACTGTCTGTCCTATTTTTCCATACTGCCGCTTTCACTTCCTCATCAGGCATTTTCTCATAATATTTGATACCGTAATTTCTTACCCTACCATGATTAACTGTATTGGCTTCTACTCCAGTGGCTAGCAGATAATTTTCAATATCATTGGTAGCCATATTCTGAATATCGTTCACGGTAAACGTCTTATCATCTATTCTTACATTAGCCAGACTTGCTGTGTTGCCTGCTTTAATTGTTGCATAAGGTTGTACAGTCAAGCCGCTATTACCCAATGTAACATCAAAGGGAGAATTTAATGGATTTTCCGGTGATTCCAATAATGTCTGACCGTGGGGACCAAGAAATTGAATCGTTTTTCCCGCAGGGACTTGCGTCATTGCACTATCAGAGAAAAAATATCCATGTGAACTCAGCATTAAGCTATTCGCCGGTTCATTAGGTACTGTCCATAATTCGAATGCACCACCAAGCTCAATTTTTTGTGGTTCAAGTTGAGGATATTTTTTTTGTAAAATCTCAATTCTGAATTGTGCTTTTCTTTTTCTCATATCAGCTGATCCAATATCTATATCCATCCCTGGTTTTTTATTCCCTTTTCGCCATTCCTTCACTCTATTATGGTAATCAGTAGCTGATTCACCGGGCATTTTTTCAGGTTTTCCACTACCCACACCCATGACATTGCGGGATGATTCATTTGTGCTTATTCTAGTACTTGTTAATGGGATTTGACTATCTCCTTTACCATAATAAGGTTGAATAACATACTCGCTTTCACCTTTGAATATGGCATATTCTGCTCTGAATCTATTTTCAGTCAATAAAGCCGAATTGTTTTCTAATAAATAGCCAGAATTACTGAAATCAAATAACGTATTTTTATCATTGGCGTAATATTTTGTTCCCACAATGCGTGATTCTTCCAGCAAAGAAAAACCGCCACTGACTTTTTGATCAATTATTTTATTATCGATAGAAGTAAACCATGTTGGGTAACGATTATAATAGATATGTAGCATCTCATGATATAAAGCGATAGCAGGCTCACGGGAACGCCAAGGCTCCTCGACAAGTTTTTCTTCTGTGCCAATCAAGTGATTCTCTGGGTCAAAGGCAATACTGCTACCGGCGCTATTATGGGCATAAAATTGACCATTTTTCTCGCGTACAATGGCATCCATCGTTGGTGGTTGTATATTTAAACCCTGTTTTTCAAGCTCCTGAATAACGATATTTCCGGAAGGGATTTCACTTATTTCATCTAGTACGTGAGTGACTTGATTAATAAAGAGATCATTACCTGTTATTGTGATCCCGATAGGGGGAATATTTACGCGGTTACTCTCTATGGATGTGTATTGTATCGTTTTTTGGATATTACCCGAAGAGTATTTTGGCATCGGTGTGTTAGGTATTTCTTCAATAGCTAGGGCCATTTTATTGATTGCCGATGCATTAGGTAATTGATTTCCAACAGGATAGATTTCCCTCAATAGATAAGGTAGTTCGGTTTTGATGGCATTAATTTTTTCAGCCGAAATACTTAGGTTTTTTGGTAATAGATTGTTTTGTAATGGTAAGTTGACTTCACGTATCCAAGCTTGTTGGATATTCACTATCTCTGTGTTGAGTAGGGCTTGTTTATCTCCAAGTTTTAAAGATTTTTCCAAGAAATGGGTTAATGTATCAGTAATATCTGATAGTTTATCGATATCATACTTTTCATGATTTTTGAATGCGGTATTGATATGAATAAATGCATCCAATATTTTATCGTTATTAATATTACTGCGTGCTGCTTCAAGTTCCTGATCTATTTTTTTACTTTGCTCCAGGATAAGAAATTTATTAGATACATCGGTATGAGTAATCCAATGTCCATTTTTATCTAATTTCACCGCAGGCCAGTAACTAAATTGTTGCGGATAAGCTGGATTGGCTACGCGCCAGGTGTGGTTTGTTTCATCCCATTTGACTTGGTAATTAGCACCAGATTCCTTTATATAGTAGTTCTGTTTAATTTCGGTTTCCACATTAGCAGGGCGTATTGAATAGATTCCTTTATATATTCCCTCATTTGCATGAGCTACCATTCGGTCGAGTGAAATATTGCTGACTTGCCATTCATTTTTCAATTTACCAAGCCCTCTGGTGCTTTTGTTAAAAATATCGGCGAAACTTTTCTCAAGTTTAATGCTATTTTTTATCACACCTACTGCGCTTACGACTCCTCGGTAAGTTAAGGTCAATGTTGATCTAATGGGCAAAGGTTCGATTAAATCGATTAATCCACCGAGCAGAATGCGGGAAGATTGGCGTAAAGTGATTACGCCATGCTCTGGTAATGTTCGGATAACCGCTGTAATTAGAGCTCTTCCGGTCAGACCGGCTTGTCTGAGGCGTAATGTAGTTTGTGTGACTTTAGCGGCCATTGATTCAGTCAATGACATACCTAGGGTAGCAACAACTAACAGCACATTCGCGGTATCAAAGATAATTGAACCGACATCCTCTCCCGTTAATGTATATTCACTATCGGTTGTTGCTTTATAGATAACATTATAGAAAGGAATCAGAATGGTTGCCGCGATATGCCAACCAGAGGTAATATCCAGAGATTGTTTACTTTTTATTGCAATATCGTTTAAGCCTTTCTGCACTATCGTTGTGGTAACAGAAAGTAAGTTATCTTCTTTATAAAAATTAAATTTAGGTGAGCCTGTGAAACTAATTCCGACATTCATTCCTGAGGTTATACCATAATAATCATTCCAAAATGCGTCATAAGAATATTTATATCGGCTTGTTTCTGAGAAGCCGCTCAAGGTTTTGGCCCGTTCATAGCCAATCGGGAAAAGTCTTTTTCCTGTACGAACCATTCTATTTGCCATTAATATCCCCATGCCTATCTCTATTTTTTGCTCAATTAAAAATAGTGCATTGGGTCTAGACATAGCACGTAAGGTGGGCTGGCTATCAACTTGTTGTTGGGAATATTTTCTTGCCTTCACTCCTCCTTGTATTGTTGAGACAACCAACCAATTACCCTGATACATTTTTATCATGGCGACATTTCCCATACCCTGTTCGACTGAATAGAGAAAAGCTTCTTCTGGTGGATTAACAATCTCTTCGGTAGTTAATTGCGCAGCCGGAGATGAAAGTATTAATTTACTAAGTAAAATGGATTCATAATCACTGTATTTGTTTTTATAAACATTAAATTGCTCATTAAAATTATATTGTGAATCAAATTTATCTCTCTTTTTAAAATCGATAAAAGAAAAGTATCCTGCTGGCTTTACGTTGTTTTTATTGAAAGGATTAAGTTTTTGCTTGTCATTTTCAAATAATTTTATTGTTTCTAATGTAGAATACTTAAGTGCTTGTTCCACATTGGCATTCTCTTTTCTCATTCGATAAATGATTGCGGCTGTTAAAATAATACAGCCTTCCATTTCAATATGTTTTGATTCTTGATAAAGAACATGATCCGTATCATAGTGAATATTATTTTTTTTAAATAATAATTCAGCTTGATCTTGGGCAAAAATGATATCGCGATAATCACCATGACCTTGAGTCATTTTTCCGATTTTAGGAGCAATCTGATATAATAGGGCACCTAATGAAGATAAGACTAATAAATGATACTTAGCAGCTTGTAGAGTTTGCAGGTCAAGAATATCTTTCTGGCTATACTCGGTACGATGTTGTTTTTTTAATGCTACCTCTTCTTTGGCTAGTAGAGCTAATAGTATGTCATCTCCAATGCTGATACTTTGGTTTATTTCTGGATGAATAATGGGAATGCCTGGATTAATATTATTAGCAGAAATTAAACTATTCACCTTTTCAATACCTTCTTTATAGGATTTGAAAAGATCTTCTTTATCTTTGATTCGTTGGTTATAATCTGATTTTTCTTTATCATTTAATGCTACATTGCCATCTGACATAAAAGTTAGCAATGCATCTGAATAGACCTCATCATCGATATCTCCGGTAGAGAATGCCTGACGATATATTTTCAGCAAAGGTTCTTCTGCGTTAATCTCCAGATCCTGCCATATATCGACTTTAGTTTGATCTGAATCGACTTTATCCTTATTTATGCTTGCTAATTTTTCGTGAATTTCTATTTTTGATATTAAGATATTGATTGCTGTATCGATATCAGAGCTGTTATAATTTTTTATAAAGAAAAGGTTAAATATATTATTAATGTTATTCAGTAGCTCAGAATATTTTATTTCGGAATATTCATTGAAAACAGCGTCGACAGCTTGTTTCAAAGTCTGTTGTAATTTAGTTGAGTATTTATTATAAGAAAGTAAATTTTCTATAATATATAGAGCCATTTCTTTAATATCAGAGGTTATCCAAGTTGGATAGTCTTGATTGCCTTTCAGTAGGTGAATAAATGGCTTATTTTCATTTTCATCTCGCTTATACTCCCAATATTTTCCATTGACCGCAGTATATTCATTTTCTTTTAATTGATAGGTGTCGTTTTTATTTTCGATATCATATTCAAAATGTGACATATAATCCTCCAAGTTGATTAAATTTATTATTTATTTAGCTATATAGCGACTGTATCCATTTGATTTATAGAAATGATTGTTCATATAAAAATATTATTTTTTGATTTTAAAGTCACAATCATAAGGTAGGGTGATTATAGTTAATCTCAATTAATATAAAATATCAATTAATAACATTGTAAAATTATTAATTAGTATAACTATATATAACTATATATACCCAATGGATTTCAAGATGGATCGCGGCGGCAAGGGAACGAATCCCCGGGAGCATAGATAACGATGTGACCGGGGTGAGAGAGTGCAGCCAACAAAGAAGCAACTTGAAAGATGACGGGTATAAATATTTATTTATAGCTTTTTATAATTATGGTTAGGACAATGTATCTGCTGAGGCGTGGGCTGATAAGGTCTCTGTGGCTAATACGGGATGTTTATTAAAGGCCCTCCATAGCGAGTAGTAAACAGTAGAAATAGTAAATATTTGTAAAGAAATGGAAAGGGAAATGTTATCACTGTGAGGGGATGATGCTAATTATATCCAATGGATTTCAAGATGCATCGCGACGGCAAAGGAGTGAATCCCCGGGCGCATAGATAACGATGTGACCGGGGTGAGCGAGTGCAGCCAACAAAGAGGCAATTTGAGAGATAACGGGTATATAAGGCTTCAGTTTGGTGATTGTCCTAAAGAGATGAAAGTGGGATTTGGAGAACAGTGTTTCTATTAGTTAAGTGCACGTTGTAGGTTAGGATTTTTTAAGCTCGTAGTTGAAGACTTCAAATTGTTGTCCCAGACCGATTTCCAGGTTGTACCAAGATTTTGGCCAGAAATCGTCAGTGAACCAGCGAGAAAACGAAGTTATACTTGGGAAGCTGAATTCGCCGAAGTTGGGATCAAAGAAGATGACACCTTTCTGATCATTCACATAGGCCGCTACAGTATGTCCAGCCATTTTTCCGAGAAAACTAATTTTCTTGTAGCCTGAGCCTTTATCACCCGTATCCAGAATAGCGCGTAATAGGTCTGTTGTACCTTTGTTACCGGTTTGACCGACTACCTTGGATGAGTGTTCGTCCACATCGTTTTTTTGCATGATTGGCTGAATGCCTTGCGTACCAAGCCAGTACTCTGTCATGGTACTTTGTTCATCATCTAGATAACTGTCCATCTGTAACTGCTTAATGGAAACTAGTGAGTCGATATGAAATTTTCCCTTTTGTCCCCCGACATAGAGTTGGTCAAAGATGCTTTCACCCTTGGCATGGGCGCTTATCCAATGAGCAGATATAGACTCGCAGACACCGCCTGAGGTGTCTTTGTGTTTCATGATTTGGTCTAGGAAGGTCCCTTTGGTTTGGGCAAATTTGAAGGTGACTTGCCCCCCGTGTTTACTCGCCGAATTTCGGACTTTACCTAATCTGGTTCTGACCCCGAAATGCATCATTCTGTCCATTATCATGGCAGGGGAGAATCGACTTTCTTGGTTTTTCATGCCATCGGTGGTTAGCTCCCGATCGAGCATAGAATGGCCTGGCAGGTTGCGTTGCAAAGTGGTCGAGAAACGTTCCCGTAACCCAGCTCTTTTTCTGTTAGTGTATTGAGAATTAAGTTCCAATGGAGTCGTGGTATTTATATCCTCCTTATCATGTTCGATAGAATCCCTTAATTGTATTGGGCATTTTTGGGGTTTTTCTTTTTCACTGTATTCATGTTCCATATATATTACCTCTAAATTAATCTTCTAATTGTTGAATATTAGTTCTGATATTTCAAAAAAATAGTTTTTAAGGCTTGGTTTAGCTTGTTTTTTATCAACTTTCAGTGAGAGATCTTATATTTCTCGGTTTTTTGCGTTTTGGAAAAATAAATGATTCTGGCGATATATTGGCGTCACTGTCATGTTTATCGTATTCGTACACCATAATTATCACCTATGAGTTTTTAGTGAGAAGTGTTTATCTTGTGGCCTGTTATATTGATAATTGTACTGTAGCTAAGATGTTAATTGAATACGGGGTAATTCAACCACATCATCATAACGTTTGCGTTGGTTGATATTATCGACCTGAGCGGTAAAACGATTATTTTCATCTACCTTGAGAGCCGGTAAACCAAGACGATGGGTAATGCCGGGTAAAAAGTGATCAATACCTTCATGGGATTGCAAATGAGCATTACCATAAATGGCAACGAACTTCTCTCCCGCAGGCAATTGCCGTAAACGTTCAACCGCCACGTTATTAGCTGCCCCTGCACGATACATCAGGCCATGTTGTGTTCCTTCCACGGTAGGGCGAGTTGTGCTGTTGTTATCTAGTGCAATGATTTTCATCTGCTTGCTTCTGGCTTGTTCAAACAAATTCGCAGATAAATGTTTAGTCTTAAGCAGTGCGGCCAGTTCAGCAGGCATGGGTTCATTTCCACTTGCCAGGAATTTATCTATCAACGGTTGAGCTAAATCTGAGCGTAAGTGTTCCAGCCCAATGACTGTCACGCCATGCGCTTTTAATACTTCCATCTGCTCTTCGACAAAACGCAATCCGTTCAGATCTGAGCCATGACTTTCACCGATCAGTAGCCCTTGACGATCTTTAAGTAAAAGAGATAACTGGCTGTTCAGATCCACGGTGTTATTCAGTTGATGATTAAATTGCGTCAGCGCATCTGAGGCAAATTGCTGATCCCAGGCAGTCACATCAGTGTCATGAGAGCTGTGATATATTGCTTCTATTTGTGCCAATCTACTGTGTTCCAGTTGGGCCAGATAGGTAGGATTAGCAAACCGGTGGAGCAAAATGTCCTCTTGCGATTTAGTAGAACCCGGTTCGGCTTGTTTGGCAGCTTCTTTAAGGAAATAGACCGCCATTTGCACGCTTTCAACGCCAGTCATATCTAACAGCTCATTATAGCTGTAGCCAAGATGGACCTGTTTATTCTGTTCATCAAGCCGGGTATGAGTCAGCAATTCCTTACTCTGGGCGGTGTCCAACCACTTTTTAAAGTCATCAAATTGAGCACCTAGCTCCACGTGAAACTTAGGTTCAAAAGGTAGATCGTTGGGAATTTTTCCTTGATAGCCGGTTTTAGCAGCAAGATAGGGATCTTCTTTTACCCAGCGTACCATCAGATCGGTTAGCCCGGGGGTATTGCCTTTGACCTCTTCACGAGCAATCTGGTAGATATGCGATGCCATTTCAGGGCGAGTTTCCGCCATTTCCAACAACGAGTGGCGTATTTTCTGCAAAGTACCGGTAAACATCAGATCCCCAAACTGCGTTTGTGTCCTTCTCAGGGCAGTATTACGTTTAGAATCAGGATGTTCCTCTAGGTAACGGGTAATGCGTCGATGCAATTCGAAACCTGCCGCCAATTGCTCATTCCCACTTAGGTGATGGAGATGCTCAAGTTCATCCAGAATTTCCTGATAGGAGGGACCAATCCGTTTGGCAAAAACCGCAGCCTCTTTACGTAAATTATTGCTGGTAATGAGATCGTGGAGTAATGGATTATTTTGAGACAATTCTAATGCCTGTTCAGATGATTTTTCATTATTATTCAATTGTATCGACGGATTTCTTCTTCTTTCGATGGTTTTATCGTATTCATATACCATATTATCACCTGTTAATTTCCGGGAAGAGATATACCCGTCATCTTTCAAGTTGCTTCTTTGTTGGCTGCACTCACTCACCCCGGTCACATAGTTATCTATGCTCCCGGGGATTCGCTCCCTTGCCGCCGCGATGCATCTTGAAATCCATTGGGTATATGTTTGAGATAAATACTATATGGATTAACTATTGTCATTTTATTTTTCAAAAATAAAGTTAAGTATATTTTAATATATAAGTAAAGTTATTTTATAAAAAATTTTCAATTGGTGTTGTAATGTGTTTTTTTATAAATTAAAGGTTTTAAATTCCTATTAATTGATCATATTTATCTTCTGAAACAATAATACCAATGTCATTTATTCTGACAACGGCGCGATGACTATTTTTCCATGTTGTAAGAATACCTTTTACTCTAGGTAAATAATCCAAATGGATAATACCAGAAACTTCAAGTATGACGTTTTGATTATTTTGTTTTTCATTATTTTCCTTAGTCGGCTTGGTTGCCAGATTCATTTTCGCAAGGGCAAGGCGGACATCTTCTGTGCCACCTAAATTGGAGCACAATTTGGTAAATAAGGCTTGGTCTATTTGCGAATTATCCAGATTTGATTTTTGATCCACAGAAGTGGAGATTTGGCTAACGGGTTTTATGATATCTTTAATATTTTGTAGTTTTACTGGTGCGGTAATTGAATATAATAAAGAAAGGCGAGGGCGATTGCCGAGTGCTTGCCAAAAGTTACCTAAGCTATTTAGGTTTTCTTGTGGTGGAATGACTCTGGTATATGCGCCAGGAATTTTAGGTAATTGTCGGTTGTTAACCAGTGCATTTAAAATAGCTGTCATGACGCGTGCAGCTTGATTATTGGGCTGACTGTCAGGATTGGAGCCGTCTCCTGATGGTTGGTTTGAATGCCAGTAAGTAATTAAATAGTTATAATTAATATTTACCCACCCAGACAATAATGAGCTAGTAATAGGGTTATAACTCTTTGGCTCCGCAGAACGTAATTGTAGATCTTCATGTATATCATAAAGAAATACACTGACGGTAGGTTTAGCCGGAGTTGAGTTAATTTCCGGCAGATCAAAACGGATATCAATGATTTGGTTAGAGGTGTTTAGATGTTGAGATAAAATTTCATGCAATGCGGTATTAACTGCAATAATTGCATTATTAGGATCAATTATATTTGTCATATCGACTCCAATCTTATTAAACGTTTAAAAAAACAATCGGCCAGTTTTATTCAATTCGAGAATAATTGCCCGTTCTATGTGTTTATTGTCAATTTTTTCACTATTATCATTTGCGGCTAATATTGATGATAATAAAGCAATATTACGGATATTTGCACCTGTCAGATCTGTCTGTTTAGACAAATGGTCAAAATTAAGCTCATCTGATAAATTAAATTGCTTAGGCCAAATTGCTTGCCACATCTGTTTACGTAATATTTCATCGGGATAAGTAAAATGGGTAATAAAGGTAAAACGGCGATTAAAAGCACTGTCTAAATGGCTACGATTATTGGTGGCTAAAATCACTAATCCGGGATAATCTTCCAATCGTTGTAACAAATAAGAAACTTCAATATTGGCATGTCTGTCTTGAGCATCTTTGGTTTCACTGCGTTTACCAAATAAGGCGTCGGCTTCATCGAAAAACAGCACGCCGGAATCGGCTTCGGCCAGATCGAAAATTCGGGAGATATTTTTTTCCGTTTCACCAATATATTTATTCACCACGGTAGAGAGATCGACTTTAATCAGATCAACGCCAAGATGCCCGGCAATCACTTCTGCGGCCATGGTTTTTCCGGTACCTGACTCGCCGTAAAATAGGGCGCTAATACCGGTACCATAACCTATTTTCTCTTGAAAACCCGCGTTTAATATTTGGTTTCGGTAATTAATAGTGGCAATAATTTCTCTCAGTTGTTGAGTTAATCCCTCTGAAACGACCAAATCATTAAAACTGCGTTTGGGTGTTATCCGTTGAGCTAATTTACCGAAATTTTGTTGAGCGCGGAAATTTAATGCCTTACGCAAATCGATCTCCTTCAATTGGTCTTCCGGTTGCCGGAGTATTTGATATTGGCCGGCTTCTTTAATAATTAACGGTAATGTTTCCGGTGTAAATGAAAAACGTTGGCATAACTGAGTAAGATTAATTTCCCGATCAGCATTATTTGGCAGATTTTCTGTCAGTATCGCTTTTTTCTCTGCCAGTGTGGCTACTGGCATCTCAATTTGTACCATTGGTAAGTGTTGAATCCATACGAATGAATCTCCCGGTTCTACCAGACAAACTACACGTAATTTGGATTGATTCAGCAGGGTGGATAATTTGCTTAGCCATATTTGCTTTTCCTCTGCAAGTAAAGAAAAATTGCGGATTAATAAGCAGGCATCATGTAGCCGGGCTTCCCGTATTGCGTCTGTTAACAAACAAGGTTTAGTGTTGGTATTCTCTTCGTCTGGTAGATGAGCTAAATCGACAATTAAGGTACTGATATTATGCAATGCCATAATATTACTGACCGCTAATTCTCTGGCGCTGTCCTGTTTTCCTTTGAGGATCACCAGTGGGCATATTTCATCTATTTCATTTAATAATATCTTGTTAAGTGAATGATAAAGGGTTTGCGGATACCAAGTCTGTGAGGTAGAAGAGTGCCAATAAGCACAGGTTATCAGGGGAGGTAAAATAACCCGTTGGTCGGATAAAAAATGCCAGACAGCACTGTGCGTTAAAAATTGCGTTTGTAACCAAATGGGTTCCTCATGGTTATTAAGCCGTAATAGATGGTGATTGATTAATGGTGTTTGCGGTAGAAAGCTATTTTGCAGTAATTGCCAATCATTTTGGCGTTGGCTAAATAATTCAATTGCCAAAGCAAAACTCGGCCACTGTTTTTTACTGTTACCGTGCAGAAAAGCAAATAGTGCATGATAACGACTGTCAAAATGGGGTAATAAACCTAATAATAAGGTATCACGCTCAAATTCAGTCAGTTCAAAACGTTCTATTAATAATGATAATCTACCGGTGATGGGTTTATTCTCTATGTTCTTATAATCAATAATATCCCTCTGTTTTAACCAATGAGGCATGCCTAATGGTTTTACCAAACGTTGTTCTATTTCATCTTCGGTCAGTAAAAAACTCTCCGGTAAGGAGTCGTACCAATCTCTCTTTTGATAATAGTAGCGCTGTAATAGCAGATCAATACGCTCCAAATGGGGATAAATCCAATCTGATTCTACTGCCGTACAGTGGTTATTTTTCAGAGGAAAGTTCATATAAACCTTTTAAATGTTTTGCCAGTTGATTAATAAAGGACGATCCAGCCAAGGCAGTTTGGCGATATTTAATGGCCAGGGCCAGTCAGTTAATAGTGCATCAAACGGTTGATGTTGAATTGTGATGTTGATTTTCTGTTTATCTATTCGTAATTCTCCTGGCCGTTGTAAAAATAACTGGCGGGCATCATTGCGGCTTAATTTTTTCCAGGCAGGAAGTTGAGTGATAACCGTATCTAGCCATTGTTCTGTTGCCAACTGTTTTTCTGGTTCAATGGGTACTGACTCAATATTCTCATCAGCCATGAGTCCACATAAAATAGGATTTAATCCCTTGTGTTCTATTGGTGCCTTTTCGGTTCCCCAAATGAGATAATCAAGGAAGATAACGGCACTGAATTGAGCTTGACGATGGATAAATTTTTGCTTTTCAAGTAGACCGAGTTGATTAAACAGAGCCGGTAATATCGGCCATAAAACTAATATTCCAGCATTATTTACCTGACGTGGAGGAGAGTGTTCAGGCGATAAAACGGGTTCAGAAGACACGGATGGTTTTTTACTCGATTTATTTTTATCCCCGTGTTTAGGAATAAAGTATTCTGACAGATATTGGTATTCTTCAACCGATAGATATTTTTTACAGTATTGTGAAACGGGTGCTGTTTGCCAGAGTGGTTTTAACCAATTATTTAATGGAGAATTACGGGTTGCAGTCTGGTGAAATAGCGTAATAATAGATGCTATATTAATCGCTCCGTTATTAAGTTCAGTCGTGATACGTGAGATAATTTTTGCGTCGGGGTCAGGTATTTCTTGTGCATTATGTTGTTGTATATATCTCAAAGCATTCAGTATTAATTGCCAGGAGGAAACGGGTTCCTCCTGATGCTGCGGTGTGATTATGTTTTCCGATAACTTGTGATTAATGACAATTAACAAAGAGGGATCTCTGATAGCTAGAAGTTTTTTTAAACTATGCTCAGATAAACAGCTTTTTGCTAATAAGAGTGTCCAGTTTTTTTGTATCTGGGGTAATTGATTAATTAATTGTTTAATGTTGACATCAGTAATTTCACTATTCTTAATATCCTCTATTTGATTTGGTATGGAATTTTTTTGCTGTAAGTAATGAATAAATTTCTCAATATCAGTCTGATTATTTACCTGATATTGGTTTAATGCTTGACTTAATCTAGCATTAAGTCGAATAGGAAACAGTGAATTAAAATCTTGTAAATTTATTTCACCAAGGTTCAGAGTGAGTGTTTCTAAATAGATATTTTTGTTAATGATATATTGGTTGAAATGGGAGTTGATTAATTTATTTATATTGGATTGATTAAGCAGGGAGCCATGTAATACTTTTTTAGCTACCTGCGTGTTATTAGCTGTGATAGTAATAATAATTCGATTTAATAGATTTGGTTCTGAAACCATATTAATATTCTCTTTGTAATATTAGGCATCATATCATAATCCTTATGAAGCTATTATTTCTTCACTGTATGCTTCTATTGAAGCAGAAGGTTTCTTTCCTAGTGTTAATGTTTCTAGAATTTTATATGCGTGATCGCCTAAAGGAGCACCATTATTTTGCCAAAGTTTATAAGTACTGGCAAATTTTTTGAATTCTTCCGATGATAGCCAATGAATAACGAGTGAGATATGAGTAGGTAATTCAGCTAAAATTTCAGTTTTCACCCAAGATTCTAATTTGTAAAAATCAGTAGTACCGCTCCTAATGCGTTCTCGATTCAGTACTATGCTGACTACAAATGAAAAATGGTCAGATTGGATATATCTTTTTCCTGAGAAGTACCAGTAAGAGTGCGACTCATTGTTTTCCAATGGAAAATCATTTATTTGATCTATGTTTTTTTCAACTAATATTCGTTTCTCTATGCGATCAAATTCTTTTACCTGCGTTTTAAGTTCATAATCAGGGTCAAATTTTAGTGTTATTTCATCATCCGCTTCGAATATATCAAAAGGAAAACTATTGTAAGGAGTATCATCGGGTTGTTTTCTGATGGTAATCCAGAGTTCATTTTCATTTGAGGTTGTATCGGTAGAAATTAATTTACATGTGCGTTCCTCTCCGTATATGTAGTCATATCTTGTGTAGGACAAGCAATAGTGTGATATATATTCTCTTGGTGGAAATTTATTTTTTGAATTTATATCTTTTCTAAGTAATATCCGGTTATTAGCACTATCAAGTTGTACAATTTGGGTTGTAAGTTCATAATCGGACTTGGTTCTTATTGTGATTTCATCATTGTTTTCGATCATGGCAGGGAAGGAGTTTTGATCATTAAGGGTAATCCATCGTCTATTTTCGGTTTCTTCTTGACTCTTTTCACTGTCATAAACGAGTTGATAATCCATATCTTCTATCCACACGGCGCTATTGCACCAGTGCAGGCTATTGCGCTGCTTAAATGCGTTTTGCAATTTGTCCAGATTGTTTCTTAGATCATTATTGTTATTGGTATTAATAGTGAATGTATCTCCTGTCACTTCAGTGATCATTAGGTTCAGAAATTTGGATATATTGTAGCCTTCTCTAAATTCCAGATTAATAACTTGACCTTGCATTAAATGGCCTGCTGTATCAGTTTGTGTAATCATGACTTGATCATTTTTAATTTCTAGATTATCAGGTGTTTGGTCATTATTGAATTTTTCATTAGGTTTTATTGGTAAGAGTTGACGATGTTCAATTAAATAAAAAGGGAGTTTATCCAGTTCTGGTGTTTCTTTGAAACACTCTCCTCCCAGACCCAATCGGGCAGCAATGCGTTTTTGCAGTGCTGACACTTTATCAATACGAATATTATTACGTTGATAGGCTAAACTAGGTTGTTGAGAAAGATATTCGCGCTGAGTAGATAGAAAATCTTCCTGAGAATTTGAGTCTTGTGATAGAAGAGGGGTTGCACATTGCGCACCAAAATATCGCAATAGATAATCTAGTATTACCAACTCTTTAGTATAGTTTTTATCATTATTATTGATTTTAGCTTCATTATTCATTTGATTAATTAAATGAGGTTTTATGTTTTGATGAACATTTTGAGCGACAGTATTTTCTTTAAAAGGCCATTGAGCACCATGTACAGTATCTCCTCGTTGTTTAAAAGCCAATAGTTTTGGTAATAAGGCGAGATTGGCACAGTTATTAGCGAGAGTTTGTTCAAAAGGTAACATAAACTGATGTAATTGTATTTGCTGTTGGGTATTAGTTTGTAATCCATAGCAAGCGGGTAATTTATTTCTTATTGGATAGTAATCCAGGATCTTACGATATTTACCCCAATCCAGTAATTCAGGTTGTGTCTCAATCAGTGGCTCTACAATGAGCTTTTCCTCTACATCTTGTTTGGAAACAATAATTTTAACGCCACCTTTGGCTGTAATGGTGAGTGGGCTATTTGGTGAGGTGATCGATTGTAAGGGATCGTTGCCCCATAGTCTGGGATAGTACCCATGAACGATTGTCCAGGACCAATTATCGTTTGGTAGTCTAGTAATTCTTTCGTTATGCCCATCTAACGTGAATCGGGTAACTTTCTTGACTCCTTTGATTCTCAGTAATTGGTTAACTAAGGGACTTAAATTTAGTTCTTTAGATTTGGTGTAATCTTTAATTGAAGGCAATTGGGGGATCCAACCATGACGTAAATAGGGGCCATTAAAAATTTCTTCATTACTGTAACCCATTTCTTTCATCGCTTGGGTGGTATAACGTAACGGTTTTTCAAGAACCATTTGTTCTGCCGTTGTATAAACTTTAGCGAATATATCAGTGATATCTTTAACGTCATCATCAAGTTGAATATCAATCTTCAATGGTAGATCGATGGGTTCCAGCCAAATAATTTTACTGACTGACTCTCCTAAGTTGCGATTGTCCCTCAGAAAATTCTCCAACTTTTTTTGAGCTTGAATTTTATTATCTTGAATTTTTTCAGTTTCCCGGCTAGGGAGCAAATAAAGCCAATAGTTTCCCCTCAATGTTAATTTTAACTGTGTTGAATTGTTATATCGGTTTTTAATAATGAAACTGTATTGCCGTTCTTGTTGGTTATACCAGTATGTATAGCGTTGATTCTCAGGTTCACGAATAAGCTGGGCATCATTAAAGAAAAAATAGCCATCATTTTTGTCGTTGCTATGTAAATCCAATAAAGCTCGGCGATAATCTTCTTCAGTGATGGGGCCACAGGTTAATATTTGTTGTGGGCCAAACTCTTTAGGGAAAATACCGTCTCTGGATGTTTGTTCCTCTTGTTTAGGAGTAAGAAGATCTTTCAGGGGTAATGAATGGCGGTAGGCTAAATCAGATGCGCCATAACAACAAGCTTCTAATAAGGTGATACCCGGATCATTTTCCCCCATATCGTTCCAACATTGGCCGGATTGTTGCTCAATAACGGTTTTTGCCTGGGCAAGTAAAGTCTCAAAGGCAATATCATCTTTAACAATGGGAAATAGCATATTTCGATTATTCATTTGTGAACTCCTTCGTTTAGGGGTTTTTATTTCCAGACTAAAATCAATACTTCGTCATCGTCGGCTTCTACACTTTTACCTATGACATCAGTGGATGGACTGCCTTTTTTTAAAGTCAAACTAGTGACCCGTTCAACCCAAGGTGATTGTTGAATCGTGGCTAATAACTGGTAATAGTCAATGCGATTACCAGGTGTTACGCCAATAGCCGTATTTTCTCCCCACGGCATGTAGATTCGACTCAGCTCCTGTTGTAATTGATGGCGGCCGTAATCGGGATTAACTCCTGAAGCAAATATCAATTCATAGCTAATCGGGACATCAACGTATGTGGGATTATTAATTTCAATGGTTGTCCAAGGGCTGCTTAATCGATCTAACCATTCGACCATTTCAGTTAATCGGGCTTGGTTCAATTCTGGGCGGAGTGAATCACCATTATCTTTGTAACGATTATCAGGGATGACGATTAATTGGCGCTTTTCTGGCGCGGGTATTTTGGTTAATTCATTGGTAGAAGGATATTTGACATCAAATATGCTGATAAACCGCTCTTTTAGTAAGGTGACAATATCGCCCCAATTCAATGCTCGGTTACGATGGGACAGCCGTGCAGGAACCTGTTTCAGGAAGGTTTGCTCATCTTCTTTCGGACGACTATTCCAAGATGCCCAAGGTTGAGCCACTTCACTGATTGCAACGGATGAGTTCACCGGCTGTTTAATGCTGTTGGCGGCTAATCCGTTTAACAAGTGATCCGACGCAATGGTTTCTACGTTAATTAGAGTAGCGGTTATAGCGTTATACAGCAGACCTTTAATTTTTGGATAATTAGGCGATTTTTCACCAGATACCTTTGGTATCATTTCGGCTTTTAGCCAGTATTTATTTGTTGGCATGAGGGAGGTTTGATTTGAAGCATCCTGAGGTAATAGGGCACTCCAACTTCCTTTATCAAACAGATTGCGGGTTTGGTCATGAATTGGTTGAGTTAATGGCTGCCAAGTATTATTTTTATTAAGATAAAACCAAGATAAAGGGAGTTCTCTAATACCTTCTAATTGCCAGTACAGGGATAAAGTTTGCCCCGGTAATACATCGGTAAAACCTAAATAAAATGTGTCATGGGTTAACGACGATATATTTGCTTGGTCCCAGGTTTGGTCGCCTGATTGAATACTGGCATCATTGGATGTTTTACTAAAAAGTCGAATACCGTTTTCAGGTAATTCAATATTATCTGAGTCGCTTAATAGTATTGCTGATTTCCAGCTATCGTTATCTTTCCGATACCAACGTAGGTCGGTGAGTTTTCCCTGATTCGCCAGTAAATCAGCATCTGATGCATATTGTAATGGGTTTCCAGCGCTATCTTGCCCGGCATCAAACAGGGTTCCTTTAGGGATAAGATATTCTGCATTATCTGGATTTAAGGTAATGCCTAAAGCAACGTTATCCGCTTGGGCATTTCTGGGTTTTAAACCTAATAATTCCCGATAATAAAGATCACGATGTCGTGCCGGAAAAGTATTAAATAAAACTTTGGTTGTTTCTAACAGTTTTAAAAAAGCTAATATAAAAGCTTGATGAGCCGGTAAATGTCCATCCGCTTTATTAATGTTTTGGTAAATATCCGCTAATTTTTCAGGAGTATTTTCCTGAATAAAGTAGAAACTGTCCCAGAATTTATTTCTATCTTGATCAAAAGGGATTTTTGCCGCATATTCTTTAAGCCAGTTTAAAATATCCAGTGTACTTCTTTCATCAAGTTTAAAGTCTGTCTCTGGTACGATAGCGGCGAGTTTATTTTTTAATTCGGTAAGTCCCATATTATACCACCTGTTATTTGAATATATTGCTGATAGCTTTGTACAATAGGATGGTTATTTAATAATGAATTTTAAGGCGTTATTTATCCGGCACTGACAGCATATTGACTGGCAATAAAACGGCCTTTTCCCATACTGGGTGTTGTTATATCCGGTACGCCTGACGGATTAATCGCTGGTTGTGTCGGGGTAAAACGAGCAGTAAATTGTTGCCCGACAATAATCACTGAGTCAGGGCTACAGCAAAAGTTTACTTGCTGGCTGGTATCCAATTGGGCAATGGTGACTATACCCATACCGAGTGTTGGATGGCTGGAAGTAATGTATTGCGCTTGAAGTTGTACCTTTTTTTCATCACCCACAATGGCGATCTTTTTGCCCTGGATTTGCGCGTGTCCGCTGCCTTTAATAATTGCCGGTCCCAAAATGGTGACCTGCCGGTTACCAAATAATGGCTCAAATAGCAGACTATCACCATCGACGATGAGTTGTTTGCTCATAGACTCACCTTTGCCTGACCTTCGTTGATTTCGAGAATGCTTTCAAGTTGTTGAGTGATTGCGCTGCCTCTTAAAGCATAAGTCACTTGAATATGTAAGGTATTCGGTGAATTTGTTTTTTGGGTTACCTGAATATCGATGATTTCTGCGCGGGGTTCATAGCGTAATACGCGTTCTTCAATGCGGGTTTGAATCTCCGATAACAATTCATCACTGATATTTTCAAACATATAATCATTCAGACCACAACCATAATCTTCACGCATAATCCGCTCACCGGGTTCAGTTAAAAAAAGGATTTTCATACTTTGGCGAACATTTTCGGCTCCTTTGGCCATTTCTACGCCAGTCTCAAGAGAAAACTGTGGCGGAAATTTCCAGCCGCGACCATAAATATCGGCTAATATTTTGTTTGTCATTTCAATACCTCATTACTGTGTTAAGTTAATTTTCGCGCCTTTAATATCGACGCCAGATTTTCCCGTGGCCGACAGAGATTTTTCCGCTTGTATATTAATTTCTTGGGCTTGGGTGATGAGATTTTTCGTTGCATTGAGCGTAATATCTTTATCCTGTTGCAGAGAAACTTTATTTTCTCCGCTATTAAGTGCCACGGTGTTTTCTTTGTTATCGAATATTAATGCCTGTTGTTTATCTCCTTGCTTAATCACTAAGGTTTTCACCGGATTTTTTTCGCTGGGTTCTAACGGTGGTTTATTTTTCGGATTGTGCATGGAACCTAATATCACCGGAAAACGGGGATCACATTCAAAGAATCCGATAATTACTTCATCTCCCGGTTCTGGATAAAAGCAAAATCCACTTTCATGACTGGCATAAGGTTTACCTAGCCGGGCAAAAAGGACACCTTGAGTTAGGTTTAATGCCGGTATTTTGACCGGAATACGGCCAAGCGATTGGCTGTCTTGCTGGTATTTTTCCACGATACCGATATGTAACTCTTTCACTTGTGGCACCGGAGGTTCGATATCTGGCCGCATGCCTAAAGTTAATCGAGTGCGCCAGCCTTGCTTCTGATTAATTATCTGATTTATGCCAGTGATAATCCCTTGACCATCCATTCCTTGACCAAAGCCATTTAATGCCAGAATATCCCCCGGTTGATAACGGTGATTACCTTCGATTTCAAAACTACCGGATATATTATGACTGCGTAAGTTATCCATAATGCCTTGAGCAAGATGTTTGGCTTGTTCATTATCCAATGGATAGCTGTAAGCCCATTGCCACTCTTTATCGGCCGGTGCGGCGATGCTGTCCACGGCCAATTTATGACTGCCAAGCTTACTGTTTTGGCTATTGATTGCTTGAGAAAGCTTTTGTTGAGTAATATCCCAGGCACGGATACTCACCGTTTTAGGGCTGTATTGGTTATTCCACTGGAGATCCGCTTCAAATAGCACAATATCTTGAGCATTATTGGTATGTCGATGAAGGGTATGTACCGTTGATTTATTCAGGGCCTTGGGTGTTATCAAGGTAACCGATTCATTGCCGGGCAACAGCCAGGTGTTAGTGGCGGTCAATCGGCTTTTTAGAAATGCCCAGTCATTACAACGAAATTGCACCATTTGTTCATGAATGGTTTTGAGTTGTGGTGCCTGCTTTATCGTCGTTTGGATGCCATTCTGATTGAAGAGTTTTTTGATAATTGCTTCATCACTCTGTTTATTGAATAGCTGTGAGTGAAAGCTATGGGTTAATTTTTGCAGGTGATGTTTTGCTGTCAGGGTAATGATGCTGTCCTGACCTTTAAGCCCCAGTGTCTGCCGAACGATGATCCCCTTAAACAACACGGTTTTTTGCATTTGTACGATAACTTCATGGTTCGGGCGGCAGCTTGCCAATTCAGCCTGTGTCTTGGTGTCAAAAATAGGGTTGGCATCACCGGCGATACCTAGAGTGATGTTGGCCGAAGGGATACCATTGATGTGATGGTTGGTTGTCAAGCTGATTACGGTGAATTGGTTGAGTGTCTTACCACCTATTTTGAGGGTTACTGTGGGTATTTTCATGTATCCCCCCGAGCTTGTAGGGTCTGTCCGGGGGTAAAGTCATCAAGATTATCCAGACCGTTTTGCCATGCCAACGAGAGATAGTCGATACCCCCGGCCAGCGAAGCGCCAGCACCTAAGGCGATTAAGGGTAAGGAAAGCATGTCAGTCACGCTAACCGCAGTGGCCGGAGGCGATTTTAACTGTCGCTCGGTAGCCTGAATAACAAAGCTTTCGTCTGCCACCAGAGATAAGGTCGCACTGGCCCGTAATGGGGTGGCGTCTCGGTCAAATAAGGTGTAGCTGATGGCAAGGCCACTGGCCCGGCAGGCAAAATAACCCTTGTTTTCCCAACGCATTTTTCCCCATTTGATTTTAAGAAAGTGAGGTACTTTGGTGCTGGCATCAACCGCACACAGGGATTTCAGCGTTGCAAGCTGTGTTTCTATTGGTGTGTTATTGCCGGGCATTGATGCATCAAACAGCAGGACTAAGGATAATCCGGCGGGCTGAGATAGCACATAACGGCTGCTTTGGCTGGCACGATTAACACTTTCATCCTGTTGGTAACGGGTTTGGTAATCAAGCTGAATGGTATCGGGGTTATACATCGCCTGTAAGCTCCCCACGGAAACTTTTCCTTCCCGGTCTTTGAAGGCGGAAAGGGTGAGTCTGGATAAACCACGTTCAATTAAACTCATAAGCACCTCCTGTTTCACGTAATGCTTCTAATACCTCCCGTTTCACCATCTCAATTAAACGGGCGTTATCCAGTTTTTCCTGAGCTAATGTTCGGGGGGAGAGTTGATCACTCGTCGGATCGATGACTTTTGCCTGAATAATCAGTTCTTTAATTTCTACCGTCATGCTTTTACTCCTAACCAGCGCATATCCTGATAACGTAATTCCAGAGAGTTCACCAGTACGGTGTTGCTATTAGCATCGAAGTCGCTGGTGGACCAGCGAACGGGTAGCGCGTTACTGACCGCCCAGCTTGCTACGGGCAATGAATGTTCATTCAGTAGCATGATAACGACATCGGCATACATCGCTTTCTCACCACGCAGAACACGATCAAATATCAAGGTGAGCGGTGTGATGATCATGACACCACGCTCTAGCATCAGGCTGCCATGTTGGATCTTCTCGGCTAGCCAAATATTTCTGGCGTTTTCTCCACCTTGGCTGTGTTGGGTGGTTTGTAGTTCTCGGCTCAGGCCCGATATGCGCTGAAAGGCGATATCAAGTGGGCTGGGAATGCTGTTAAACAGAAAACTGGCGATAAAACGGTGCGATACTGATGGGGTGTATAAGTTGTGCATGTTTTTCCCCTGTTTGGATTAGTTACGGATATCAAACGTCAGACTCAGCTCAATAAATTCCGCCGGAATTAACAGGGCCAGCCTGATTTTCATGATCATCTTTCCGGCCAAGATATCGGTTTCACTCATTGATTCATTAACACCCAGTAACACCTCAAATGCTTGATCTTCCTGAGTGCCTCGTAATCCACCTTTTAGCCATAATTGACGTAACCAGTTGTGGGCCTGACCTTTAAATTTCATCCAGGTGATGGCGTTGTTGGATTCAAAGACAAAGGCTCGACCGAGTTGGGTTATATGAGTTTCGATATAGGAAACCAGACGGCGAATTTGGATATAGCGCCAAGGGGAACCCGGCGTGTTGTCCAGCGTGCGGCAGCCCCAGATTTTAATACCTTTGCCGGGGAAGCTGCGAACCAGATTCAACGAAGTGCCTTCTTGATTAAGATTAAGGAGGACACCTGCTTCAATGTAAGAGCGTACCGGGCTGATCACTTTGGCTAAAGCAACATTGGCGGGAGCAGTCCACACCCCTTTTTGATGGTCATTGCGTTGAATGACGGCGGCGATCGCAGCAGTAGGTGAAAGTACGATATGTTTATCTTCTTCCTGATAGGTACTTATCAGTCTTGGCCAGTATACGGCCCCCCATTGGCGATCACTTGAGGAAAAATCAGCCAGACAATCAGCAGCTAGTGTTGGATCGTCCGGGGCATCCAGTAACCCCATGATCCCGCGCCGACTTTTACAAAGTTCAAGTATTGATTGCCATGCTTGTTGCCAAAGGCTTTTTTGAGTGTCGGGATCATTAAAACGGGTAGTATCAGGCACAACAATCAATGTGATTTCACTTTCTGCGGAAATGGCTTGTTTTACCCATGCTTGTTGTAGGGTGGTGATCAATAGTTGGAAGTGGGTTGACGATTGATAATCACCCAATGACAGTGCATAGGCTTGTTGCCCGCCGTTTTCAAAGAAGTGACGCACGGAGTAGTACATTAATCCTGATTCACCAAATGCTTGGATAAATTCGGTCAGGCTGTTTAGTTTGACAGCGGTTTTATTGCTTGGGTTTTCTTGGGTATAACCAATGAAAACGGGGACACCGATAAATTCATTGTTTGGTGGCAGGGATATACGGCTTTCCGTTATCGTGACGCCCGGCTGTTTTGTCTCTGTTGTCATTATCATCTCCTCAATGATTGAATAGACGCGGTGTTAAACCGCGCCTCAATAAGGTTACTGTGCTACGTATTGTGAAAATTGAAGGATAATAAATTCAGCCGGAAGCACTGCGGCCATACCCACTTTGACGATCATTTTGCCTTGCTGAATGTCAGTGTCGGACATGGTGATACCTTTACCGATCTGGACAAAGTAGGCTTCCTGCGGCTTATTTCCCGCTAGGGCACCTTGTTGCCAAAGTTGATAGAGGTAGTTGTCAATGGCTGCTTGTACTCGTTTCCAGGTGGGTTGGCTGTTAGGCTCAAAGACGGCAAATCGCATTGCCCGCTTGATGTCTCGTTCCGCTGCATTAAATAAACGTCGTACTGGAATGTAGCGCCAGTTGTCTGTTTTATCTAACGTACGGGCCCCCCAAATTAGCGTACCTTTGCCGCTAAAAGCACGGATGGCATTAATACCGGCTTCATTCATGGTACCTTGCTTATCATCTGTGATCGGCTCGGATGGTTTGGCATTATTCAATGCCACATTAGCGGGGGCTTTCCAGACGCCACGACTGGCATCGGTCGCCGCATAAATACCCGCAACAGCGGCGCTTGGGGGTAAGGTAATTTTAGTGGACTTTAATTTGTCATCGACGGCTTTTTTAGCTTTAGTGTATTCCCCTAGAGAAGCCGTTTTCAGCTTGGCTAGAGTTTCAACACCGCCATAGCCATCTAGATTAATATCAGCATCTGCTGGTTGGCTATAAGTAAAAGAGGTCTCTAGATTAGGGTAATAGACAGCGGTTTTATCCGGTTGAGTAGTGGGTTTATTTTCCCCATCTGTACTATCAGCGAGTAGGAAGTAACCTACTTTTTGCTGTAATAAGGAGTTTACCGCACCGTAGACCTTTTGTTTTAGTGTTACATCTGTTTCAGGGCAGACCAATAAGGTGATCTCTTGTTGTTTTTCAATCAGGTCTGGCAGCTTTGCTAATTCTGATTCATCTGTCGTTATCAATGGCAACAGATAACAGACTCCACCACCATGACTAAAATAGTGCTGTACAGCAAAGGCACTGAGAGAAGTGGCTGTGACGGTAGCGGCGTAGGTATAGGTTTTTGCGGCATTTCCACCCACATTTGTAGCCTTTACTGATACGGCCGGTGAAAGTGAAAATTGTGAGATAAAATCTAACCAACTGGTGATTCTAATACAGCTTCCCTTTGCAGGTTGATTCCCGTCTTTGTCAAAAAATTTACCAATAAAGACGGGAATGGCGGTTGGACTATTGCTAATTGATAGCGATAGTGAAGCGTCCTCTTCAATATAAACGCCCGGTGTGGCATAGGTTGCGGAAGTCATGGGGTTTTCCTTAAATAGGATAAGTATGTGGTGATCTTGAATCGATTATTCGCCCCATTAAGATTGGGCAACATTTTGGGTAAATTGCAGAATAATAAATTCAGCAGGACTAACCGCGGCCATACCGACTTTGACAATCATTCTGCCCTGTTTGATATCGTCATCGGTCATGGTTATCCCTTTACCGATTTGAACAAAGTAAGCCTGTTCCGCTTTGTTACCGGCTAATCCCCCTTGTTGCCAGAGGGTATAAAGATAGTTATCGATCGCACGATGTACCGCTTTCCAAGTGGGTTGACTGTTAGGTTCAAATACCGCGAAACTCATGGCATTTTTAATATCTCGCTCTGCACTATTAAATAGACGGCGAACCGGGATATAACGCCAGTTATCACTATCATCAAGTGTGCGAGCGCCCCAGACGGTGACACCGGTATTTGGAAATTCACGGATCATATTGATGGCTTTACCGGTGTTATAGGTACCTTGCAAATCATCAGTGACTTTAAATTTCGGTTTCACCCCGCCTTGTAATACAACATTTGCCGGTGCTTTCCAGACACCTCGGCTGTTATCGACACTGGAATAAATACCGGCCATCACGGCGCTAGGTGGAATATCAACGCTGGCTTTATTTTCTCCCCATTCAGCGGTCAGCCAAGGGTAATAAACGGCGGCAAAAGAGCTTAGCTCATAATCATTTTGGGATGAGCCATTAGAATTTAACTCTGTGGTTGGACCATCTAGAATGGCGAATAATCCTTTGCCCGATTGGCAAAGTGTACTTACCGCATTTTTGATATCTTCTCCGGCAGCAACCAGTAAGGTGACATCATCCAGTTTTGGAATTTGGTTTGCTAAGTCGTTGGTTTTGACAAGATAGCCATATCCACCGCCGTTAATAAAATAGGCACGCAGTGAAATATCAAGTTTGTCGTTAGAATTAAATTGCCCGCTTTTTAGTGTCAAATATTCCAACCAACTATTAATTCGGATAAAAGGATGTTTTGATAATAATGAATTGCTATTTGCAACCGCAAAAACAGGCACTGCCGTTGCACTGGAACGAACGGAGAGTGATAGTGAGGCGTCCTCTTCAATATAAACGCCGGGATGGGTTGGTGTTATTGGCATATATTGCCTCCAATTATTGAGCGATATTTTGCATGAATGGTAGAATGATGAATTCAGCCGTTATTCTGGCGTTTTAGGCGGCCTGAATCATTACTCTATCCGCAGTGAGTTTTATCTCTTGAACTGCGATATCATTGCTGGTGGCATCAAAAGAAGGGGAGGTTAATGACGTTGGGAACGCATTTGCCACGCTCCAGCTCATTAAAATTTCGGTGCCGGCTTCATTGGTCAGGCTAATTGAAACATCTTTTTTCTCAACCTGATTAAGCTGAATGGAATTAAGCCAGTCAAAAAGTTTAGTATCCCCAGGGAATACCCCTTTACGCAGCGTAATATTGATCAACTGACGTTGGCCCGGCATTTTATAGTGATTACCGGTACCATCTTTATATTCTATTACATCATAAGTGATATCTAGCCCTGAAACGTTGTTGAAAGGGATTTGTTCATCACCAACGGAGACAACGAATCGATAAGTTGGTATTGGATAATCAACAGCAATTTGTTCTGTAGTTACGGACATAGTTTATTTCCTTAGGTTGGTAGGTCAGTGCGGTTATCGCTTTATTTCTCTTGGCATTTAGCGATAGACAATAGCTACCGCACTAACCTGTTTATATAGGAATGTTACTCGGTGAATTTAAGATCACATGATGATCACTTTGGATTATAGTTAACTCACGTTATTTTCAAACATCAATTATTAATATTTAAAATTATCAACCAATGAAATTATTTAAATATAAATCATTTCATAATCACATTGTTATATTTTTCTATGAAAGGATGAATAAATAGTGTGTTATAAATTTTGATATATAAATGATGATGCGTTTCAGAAAAGAGTTTTATTAACAGAAGGTTATGTATGCTTTTTTTATCGGATTTAATTTGTCAGATTATTGTATTTTAATAATGAGGTATGGGGATTAATGTTGTTATTTATACCCGTTATCTTTCAAGTTGCTTCTTTGTTGGCTGCACTCCCTCACCCCGGTCACATAGTTATCTATGCTCCCGGGGATTCGCTCCCTTGCCGCCGCGATCCATCTTGAAATCCATAGGGTATATACCCGTTATCTTTCAAGCTGCCTCTTTGTTGGCTGCACTCACTCACCTATAGGGTATAGTTTTCATATCATAGAAAATATTTTGCGTTGATTATAATAGAGATGACTTGGTTTTTTTGCTTATTTCAATATTACTATCTATTATTATCAGGCTATGGTTTATATTGTTTTGGTTTTTATGGGTAAAGTTATTTCTAGTTTTAATAATCTACCTGTCTAAAGGAATATTATCTTATGAATTACAAATACTTATTAACCATTTCAACTGCAATTTCCATTTTTAGTTCTTCATCATTGAGTCAAGATAAACTTGCCCTTCCTGCAACGGAAATTACTAAACAAGTTAATGCCATGATGGTATCAACTTTACCCTTCAGCGATAAATCTGATTTTGATGATGCGAAGCGAGGTCTGATCGCTAGGCCGGATTCTCTGATTATTCGTGATGATAAAGGTAAAGTTATATTAGATCTCGATAGTTATCGTAAATTTATTACGGATAAAACACCTGCACCGGACACGGTTAACCCCAGCTTATGGCGTAATGCACAACTTAATATGGAATATGGGCTGTTTAAAGTGACTGATCATATTTATCAAGTACGTGGTTATGACATAGCTAATGTTACTTTTGTTGCAGGAAATACCGGGTGGATTGTTTTAGATCCGGCTACATCCACGGAAACAGCAAAAGCAGCTTATGAGTTGGTCAGTAAACACTTGGGTAAAAGGCCGATAGTGAGTGTGATTTACAGTCATTCTCACGTTGATCATTACGGTGGGGTGCGCGGTATTGTCAACGAGGATGATGTCAAAGCCGGAAAAGTGCAAATTATTGCACCAGAAGGTTTTATGGAACAGGCTGCTAGTGAGAAGGTGATCGCCGGTAACGCGATGAGCCGTCGGGCTGTTTATATGTTTGGTTCTGTATTGCCGCGTACTCCGCAGGGGCATGTAGGGACGGGATTGAGTGCAGAAGTGGTGTCTGGAACGATAACGTTAATCCCGCCAACACGTATTATCAAACTCACGAGCGAAAAAATGACGGTTGATGGTGTGGATATGGTATTCCAGGTGACGCCCGGCACAGAAGCTCCAGCAGAAATGAATACATGGTTTCCACAGTGGAAAGCGATGTGGATGGCGGAAAATACGACTAATACCATGCATAATATTTTGTCGTTGCGAGGAGTCCAAGTACGCGATGCTTTAGCTTGGTCGAAATATATTGATCAAGTTATTGAGTTATATGGAGATCAGGTAGAGGTAAAATTTCAGAGTCACCAATGGCCGATGTGGGGTAAAGAGCGTGTAGTGGATTACTTTAAAAAACAACGCGATTTATACAAATATATTCATGATCAGACCGTGAATCTGATGAATAAAGGTTACATCGGTGAAGAAATTTCTGAGATGATCAAACTGCCATCAGAGCTTGCAAATTATTTTCCGAATCGAGGCTATCATGGCGCACTAAGCCATAACGTTCGTGCGGTTTATCAGTTCTATATGGGATGGTACAGTGGAAATCCTTCTGATTTAAATAACTTGCCTCCGAAACCTTCTGCGATTAAATATGTGGAATATATGGGAGGCGAAGCTGCATTAATAAAACGAGCACAAGCTGATTTTGATAAAGGAGAATACCGTTGGGTAGCACAAGTACTTAAGCATGTTGTTTTTGCTAACCCTGATAGTATGGCAGGAAAAGCATTACTAGCTAAAACCTATGAGCAATTAGGTTATCAATCTGAATCAAATTCCTGGCGTTCGATCTATTTGCAGGGTGCATCGGAACTGCGTCATGGTGTGCCTAAATCTGGTGGCCTGAATACTAGCAGCCCGGATACGATTCGTGCCATATCACCGGAGATGTTATTTGATTATTTGGCAGTGCGGTTGAATGGACCTAAAGCTGCCGGTAAGAAATTGGTAATGAATATTAATCTCACCGATCTCAATAAGCGTTATACACTGACCGTGGAAAATGGGGTACTGAATTATACGGATAAGCAGGTGGCACGTGCCGATGTCACATTGACGTTAACGAAAGTTGTTCTGGATAAGATGCAGTTGGGTAAAGAGGGATTTGACAGTGAGGTGCAAAAACAGAATGTGCAGATTACGGGAGACCGAGGCAAGTTTGATGAATTTATCGGTCTGCTGGACAGTTTCCCATTCTGGTTCAATATAGTGACACCCCGTATCGAACAGAACGAGATGTAAGGTTTCGTCCTTTTTAAAACAAACTACAGCAATTAAGCTGTAGTTTGACGCAGAAAAGGTTCGATTAAGAGAAATCAGGCTGTAGGGCGGGCGACAATATTACGCGTTTCCATTCTGACTTCATCAATACGAACATCAATAATATCGTTCAATTGGTAAGCGACTTCACCTTTGATAATCACAGTACCGGTCTCTTGGCTACATTGCAGTTCATCACGCACGGCATGCAGGAAGGGTGCTGGTATAAAGGCCACTGCACCGTTATCGGCCAGTCGGACACGTAAACCACCACGGGTGATATCAATGATTTCTGCGGTAAATCGTTGTTTGGTTCCTGCGTGTGGTTGCAGGAAGCGGGCATATAGCCAATCCCCCACATCACGTTCGGCCATACGATTCAGTCTGCGACGTTCAGCCAGTTGTAAACAGGTTTCTTCTGAGGGCTGTTCTACATCGGTTTTTTGAATAATCGCTTTCAGTAAACGATGGTTAATCATGTCGCTGTATTTACGGATCGGTGATGTCCAGGTGGCGTAAGCATCAAAACCGAGACCAAAATGAGGACCGGGTTCAGGTTTAATTTCTGCGAAAGTCTGGAAACGACGAATGCGACTATCAAGGAATTGTGTTGGTTTTTTATCCAATTCACGGCGTAATTTACAAAAGCCATCCAGAGTCAATAATTCTTCTGTTTTGGCATCAATATCATTTTCTTGCAGTAATTCAACCACTTGTTCGATTTGCAGTGGCTCAAAACCCATATGGACATTGTAAATACCAAAGCCTAACTTATCGCGCAGGATTTTTGCGGCGCACAGGTTAGAAGTGATCATGGCTTCTTCAACAATACGGTTGGCTGTACGGCGTTGTTCTACCACGATATCCAGTACGTAACCATTCTCATCGAGGATGAAGCGATAATCAGGACGATCTTTGAAAATAAGCGCATTTTGGTGGCGCCATTGGTTACGGCGATCACTCATTTCCTTCAAAAGCGTGATTTGAGTCTTAATCGCTTCGGAAGCGGGTTCCCAAGTCCCGGTTTTTTCCAGCCAGTCAGAAACTTCGTCGTAAACCAATTTAGCTTTTGATTCAACCCAGGTAGAGAAAAACGCAATATCATCACCTAGTTGACCATCTTCCAGAATAGAAACCTGACAAACTAATGCCGGCCGGCGGGCGTTAGGACGCAGAGAGCATAAATTCTCTGACAGGTCGCGTGGCAACATGGGGATATTAAAACCCGGCAGGTAGTTAGTGAAAGCACGTTGATGGGCGATTTGATCCAGCTCGCTGCCAGCCGCAATATAAGCGGTTGGATCAGCAATGGCGATACTGAGTTTCAGGCTACCGTCATCTTGCTTAGCAATATGCAAAGCATCGTCCATATCTTCTGTGGTTGCACTGTCAATAGTGACAAAATCCAGCGACGTTAAGTCAATACGCTCAAGATCGCCATCGTTCATCTGGCAATCGGCAGTCATCGCCGGAGCATCACGTTCCAGGTTATGGCGCGTGAGTGTTACCCACCAAGGGGCGTAGTGATTGTCGCTTTCAGTGATATAGCCGGTAATTTCTGCATGAAAACCCCGGCTGCCTTTCAATGGATGATGACGCATTTCAGCGACGGCCCAATCACCATGCTGAAATGGATGAGTGACCTGATTGGTCGGCCGGCAAGGGATAGCATCTTTTAGCAGTGGGTGATCAGGAATGATCCATAAACGGTTATCATTTTCTTTTTTCTGGATACGACCGACGAAGCGATTTAGAAATGGTTCAATCAATGTTTCTGGCTCGGCGATCTCTCTTTCTTTATCAGTATGAATAGCGGCAGTCACTCGATCGCCATGCATAACTTTTTTCATGTGTGGGGGAGGAATGAAATAACTTTTTTGCCCATCGACTTCTAAGAATCCGAATCCTTTTTCGGTACCTTTGACCAAACCTTCTACTCGAAGTGTTTGGGAATGAAGTTGCTGTTTTAGCTGTGCAAGCAGCGGGTTGTTTTGAAACATAATATCCGCGGAGAAAGTTGAGGGTTATTATCAGATAGTTTTTTGGAATAACAGTTTTACGCGAATTGATGGTGTCGAGCAAGCAACATCTGCAAAATAGCGTAAAACAGTACGGGAATTGCAATGAAAATTACAATAGTTACTCAGGGTAAATTTTTTCTTTAAATTCACATAGATCTTCAATAATACAGGAACCACAACGAGGTTTACGGGCTATGCAGGTATAACGACCGTGCAAAATAAGCCAATGATGACAATCAACTTTAAATTCGGCCGGGACAACTTGCAGTAATTTATTTTCGACTTCATTGACATTTTTACCGGGCGCGAATTGAGTACGATTACAAACACGAAAAATATGGGTATCGACTGCAATAGTCGGCCAGCCGAAAGCGGTATTTAACACCACATTGGCGGTCTTGCGGCCAACACCTGGCAATGCCTCCAATGCAGCACGATCTTCGGGAACTTCGCCAGCATGTTTTTCCAGTAATATCTGGCAGGTTTTAATGGTATTTTCCGCTTTGGTGTTATACAGACCGATAGTTTTTATATACTCTTTCAGCCCATCTACCCCCAGATTTAGAATTGCCTGAGGCGTATTTGCTACTGGATAGAGTTTCGCAGTGGCTTTATTAACACTGACATCTGTTGCTTGCGCTGAAAGCAGTACTGAAATAAGTAACTCAAATGGTGTTGTGAAAACTAATTCAGTGGTTGGCTTTGGGTTGTTATCCCGTAAACGCGTTAAAATTTCGATACGTTTCTGCTTGTTCATATCAAATAGAACTCTCCGATTCTGGTGACATTGTTATTGCACGGCTTTTTTCTTTTATTGCTCTCGTTTTCATTTTTTCATCAATAAGATATTTCACTGCCAGCATTAATCCCAAACCGATAAAAGCGCCGGGTGGTAAGATGGCTAATAGGAAAGGGGAATCCATATGAACGATTTCTATTCGTAATACCTTAGCCCAATTGCCCAGCAGTAAATCAGCGCCATCAAATAGGGTTCCATTGCCGAGAATTTCTCTAATAGCACCAAGAACAAACAGGGCAAAAGTGGCTCCTAATCCCATTGCTAAGCCATCAATCGCAGAGGGCATGATCGGATTTTTCGCGGCATAGGCTTCAGCACGGCCGATAACAATACAGTTAGTCACAATCAGTGGAATGAAAATCCCCAATGATTCATACAGACCAAAAGCGTAGGCGTTAATCAACATCTGGACAGTACTGACAACCGAAGCGATTATCATAACATAAATGGGAATACGGATCTCATTGGGTACCCAACGACGCAAGCTGGAAACCGCAATGTTGGTACAGACTAGAACCAGTGTCGTTGCCAGCCCTAAGCCGAGCGCATTGGTTGCAGTGGAAGAGACGGCTAACAGGGGGCACAATCCTAGCAGTTGTACTAAAGCGGAATTGTTTTTCCATAGCCCTTGGATAAATAAATTTTTGGTTTCACTCATGATTTTTCTCCACAGGATTCTAGAGAAGAGAGATGTTCAGGTATGGTCTGTAAATAAAGTGCAGTCCGTTTGACTGAGTTTACCACGGCGCGTGGGGTAATAGTGGCACCGGTAAATTGATCAAACTCACCGCCATCTTTTTTCACTGCCCAGTGCTGGTCATGATTGGATGTGATGGTTTTCCCTGAAAATACATTAATCCAGTTTGAAATCCGGGTTTCAATTTTATCCCCTAGCCCTGGGGTTTCATGATGTTCTGTAACCCGTACACCAAGCACTTTTCCTGAGAAATCTGCGCCAACCAGTAATTGGATAGCACCGGAATAACCATCCGGTGCAGTACTTTCTAGCGCTGCCGCCACGGGGTGACCATTTTTACGGGCCAGATAGAGACGATGAGGCAAGTTATTGCCCAGAGCATCCGCATTAACTAGATAACATTCGTTTTGTATGTCGTTGTCGTACAGGGCAGGCGGAATAACCTGATCAAGCAGCGACTTGTGCTGTAGGGCGGCTTGTTCTGCAATAGTACTTTTGGTGAGTGAATTCACGACAGCCGTTAGCCCGGTGGTAAGTGCCGCAAAAATGGCGAGTGTGATGCCGTGACGTCGCATGGTTTCTAACATAACGGCTCCTTATTTATGCCCGTAAACGCGGGGTTGGGTGTAATGGTCAATGAGTGGCACGGTGATATTCGCCAATAAGACCGCAAATGCTATGGCATCAGGATAACCACCATAAACACGGATAACCCAGACTAACAGGCCAATCATGGCACCAAAAACCAAACGACCTTTGGGTGTTGTGGAAGCACTGACGGGATCGGTTGCAATAAAGAATGCGCCTAGCATGGTTGCACCGGAAAACAGTTGTAATAATGGCGGCGAATAACGGGATGGATCAATCAACCAGCTAGTGAGTGCACATAAACCTAATACCAGGATAAATGCCACAGGAATTTGCCAGGTTATCACTTTTCTGTTCAGTAGAATCAGCCCACCAACAAGATAAGCAATGTTGACCCATTGCCAGCCGATGCCAGCCAGAGATCCTTGCAATATAGGTTGATGAAGAACGTCATCAATATGGTGAGTCAATAAACCGGTTTTGAAACTATCCAGCGGTGTAGCTTGGCTGATCCCATCGAAACCTTGTTGCAATTGCTGCAATGTTGTTCCATCGGGAGTCTGACCGGTGAAGATCACCATCAGACTGTCTAGCGGAGTGATTTGTGTTGCCAGTAAATCCATCGGTGGCAACCAGCCGGTCATTTGCACTGGGAATGATATTAGCAGTACGACATAACCGACCATTGCCGGATTGAATGGGTTTTGACCAAGGCCACCATATAAATGTTTGGCAATAATCACCGCAAAAGCAGTTCCCAATACAATCAGCCACCAAGGAGCCAGCGGTGGAAGGCTGATCCCTAAAAGTAAACCTGTCAGTAATGCAGAATTATCCTGCAAACGAGGCATAATTGCCTGTTTACGCAGAGATAGGGCAAATGATTCTGCAAGCAAGGCGGTAATCACTGCAAGCAGGAGCTGGAACAAGGTACCGTAACTAAAGAAGTAAGTTTGTACCGCAATACCGGGGATTGCTGCCAGCACAACCCACAGCATAATGCGGCTGGTACTTTGCTGATTGTGTGTAAAAGGCGAACTTGCGACTTTTAGTTTTTTATTGTCAGTCTGAACGGGTCTGAATTTCATTTATAACAATCACTATTCTATTGAAATTTTCTGTTGTTCCTGAGCGTCTTTTTTGGCCTTAACCCTAGCAATAGCGGCAGCGACAGCAGCTTTACGCGGATCGGTTTCTTCCGCTGGCGGTGTTTCTACCTGGGTTTCAGCTAATTGCTCTGTTTGGGCTTTTTTGGCTTTGACACGGGCAATAGCAGCTGCGACGGCAGCTTTACGTGGATCAGTTTCTTCCGCTGGCGGTGTTTCTGCCTGAGTTTCAGTTAATTGTTGAGTCTGAGCTTTCTTGGCTTTGACACGGGCAATGGCAGCCGCGACAGCAGCTTTACGCGGATCGGTTTCTTCCGCTGGCGGTGTTTCTGCCTGAGTTTCAGTTAATGGCTGTGTTTGGGCTTTTTTGGCTTTGACACGGGCAATGGCAGCCGCGGCGGCAGCTTTACGCGGATCGGTTTCTTCCGCTGGCGGTGTTTCTACCTGAGTTTCAGTTAATGGTTGAGTCTGCGCTTTCTTGGCTTTGACACGGGCAATGGCGGCAGCGACGGCAGCTTTACGTGGATCAGTTTCTTCCGCTGGCGGTGTTTCTGCCTGAGTTTCAGTTAATGGTTGAGTCTGAGCTTTCTTGGCTTTGACACGGGCAATGGCAGCCGCGACGGCAGCTTTACGTGGATCAGTTTCTTCCGCTGGCGGTGTTTCTGCCTGAGTTTCAGTTAATGGCTGTGTTTGGGCTTTTTTGGCTTTGACACGGGCAATAGCGGCAGCGACGGCATCTTTATGAAGATCTTGTTTTTCACTAGTAGTAGTTTCTGGTTCTCTCGCTTCCGGTGATGGTGTTTCTGACTGATTTTGAGCTGCTTTCTTCGCTTTAGCTCTGGCAATTGCTGCTGCTAATGCGGCTTTGCGTGGATCTTCTGCACTTGTTGGTTCAGATGGAGTAATACTCATATTTTCCACCGCCTGTTTTTCCGCCTGACGAGCGCGAAGCTGCTCTTTTCTTGCCTGACGAGCCGCTATTACTGCGGCATTATCAGGTAGTTGCCCCGGTTCTATAGCAACAACTTTACCCGCGTTAGCCTGTTTTTCCTTCACGCGGGAAAGCGCATCTTGCACAGCGCTCTTATCTTTATTATCAACTTGAACGGCCGATTTTTTGTGTCGTTCATCTCGGGCCAGTTTTTCTCGTTCCATACGGGCCTGCTTAGCTTCGAAACGAATTTTGGCTTCGGTTGAACGGCGGTTTTCCTGATCCAAGGCCCGAATTTCGGCTTTCTCTTGGCGATAATATTGCACCAGAGGAATATTGCTTGGGCAGACATAGGCACAGGCACCGCATTCAATACAGTCGAACAGATTGTGATCTCTGGCTTTTTCGTGCTCTTGCCCACGACTGAACCAATAGAGCTGCTGCGGCAATAAACGGGCAGGGCAGGCTTCCACACATAATCCACAACGGATACAAGCCTCTTCCGTTGTATTTGAATCCATTTCCTGATGGGATGGTGCCAGAATACAGTTACTGATCTTAACGATGGGCACGTTGAGGTCAGGCAGCGTGAATCCCATTAAGGGACCACCCATAATGACCATCTGTTCTGATTGTGGTGCAAAACCGGCTAACTGGAGAAGAAATTGTACCGGAGTACCAAGCCGCGCCCAAAAGTTACCCGGCGAGGTGACTGCTTCGCCGGTAATTGTGACGACGCGCTCAATTAAAGGTTCTCCATCAATAATGGCCCGTTTGATTGCAACCACTGTCCCCACGTTCTGCATCAGTACACCGATAGTAGAGGAACGGCCACCGGAGGGGACTTCTTTACCGGTCAGTATCTTAGTCAGTTGTTTGGCACCGCCGGAAGGATATTTGGTTGGGATAACTCGGACGATAATCGATTTATCGCCCTTTAGAACGGTTTTGAGTTTTTTTATGGCTGCTGGTTTATTATCTTCAATACCAATCAGGATCTGCTCCGGTTTAAGCAGATGTTCCAGAATACGAATGCCCTCAATAAGTTCGTTGGCATGCTCCTGCATCAGGCGGTCATCAGCGGTGATATAAGGTTCACATTCTGCGGCATTAATGATCAGTGTCTTAAGACCATGACGGCCGCTTTGTAGTTTGGCTGCGGTAGGAAAGCCAGCTCCACCTAAACCTGCGATACCGGCCTGATGGATTTGGTTAAGAATCGTATCTGCATCCAGTGATTGATAATCAGGTGTTTGAATGCGTTCACCCCATTGATCTTTCCCATCAGGGCGCAAACGAACGCATAACTCTTTCAACCCGGATGGGTGCGCGGTAATACACGGTTCAATGGCAATGATGGTGCCGGAAGTTGATGCATGAACCGGTACGGTACGACCCGTGCCAAATGTTAAGGGCTGGCCTTTAAGCACTTCATCACCCACTTTGACCAGCAACTCGCCTTCCGTCCCCAAATGTTGTTGCAATGGGATGATTAACTCTTCCGGTAGTGGCGTAATGCGTAAAGGGCTTTGGCTGGATTGCAGCTTCATTTCAGGTGGATGAATACCGCCGGCGAAATCCCAGATTTTATTTTTATTGAGCAAATTGAATAAATTAAACATGGTGTTCAGCCTCAATATTTTTGATCGGGATACTTTTAATGGAAATGGCGTGAGATGGCTGAACAGGAATATTTCTAACTGGAATGGTTTTTAAATCCCATTTCCAGTTGGAAGTGGTTGTTGCTACAGGGATCATCGTAATACAGTCGGTTGGACAAGGAGCAACGCACAGGTCACAACCAGTACATAAATCTTCAACAATGGTATGCATGGCGCGGGTAGCACCGACGATAGCGTCTACAGGACATGCTTGGATACATTTAGTGCAACCAATGCAATTCTCTTCATCAATAAAGGCGACTTTGCGTGCAGGGTTTTGTAGGTTTGCATCACCATCCAATGGTTGTGGATCGATACCGAGCAGCTCTGAAATTTTCAGCATGACTTGCTCACCACCCGGTGCACATTTATTAATCATCTCGCCATTGTTCGCTACAGCTTCAGCATAAGGGCGACAGCCTGGGTAACCGCATTGCCCACACTGGCTTTGCGGCAGAATATCATCAATGTTTTCAACAATGGGGTCCTCTTCCACCTGAAACCGGCGGGCAGCAAACCCTAGGATTAACCCAAAAATTAACCCTAGTGCACTGAGTGCACCAATAGCAATCCATAACGATGTCATCAGAATTTCACCAAACCACTAAAGCCCATAAAAGCCAAGGACATTAAACCCGCAGTAATAAGACCAATAGATGACCCCTTGAAAGGGGCGGGTACATCAGCAACAGCCAGACGTTCGCGAATAGCGGCAAACAGTACCATAACGAGAGAGAAACCGGCGGCAGCACCGAAACCATAGATAGCGGATTGTAAAAAATCGTGTGATTGATTGATATTCAGCAGCGCCACACCCAGTACAGCACAGTTCGTCGTAATCAACGGCAAGAAAATACCTAATAACCGGTATAACGTCGGGCTGGTTTTGCGTACAACAAGCTCTGTGAATTGCACCACGACCGCAATGACAAGAATAAAGCTCAGAGTACGCAAATAGATTAAGTCCAGTGGTAATAGAATAAAAGTATTCACCAGCCATGAACATACAGAGGCTAGTGTCATAACAAATGTTGTCGCAAATCCCATCCCGATGGCAGTTTCCAGCTTTTTAGATACGCCCATGAAAGGGCATAAGCCGAGGAATTTCACCAAGACGAAATTGTTAACCAATACGGTTCCGACAAATAAAAGAAAATAGTCAGTCATTGCTGTGCCTGAAAATGAGTTTGTTTACTTTTTATTAAATTGTTTACTTTTTATTAAATTATCAGTATGCCCTCGTTTTACTAGGGCAATCTATTGTTAATGATAACAACCAAAGAAAGTTGAGGTTATCGATCTTGTGTGAAAGTCATTTTGACTCGATGAGAGCGTTTAATGTAGGGGACAAAAATAGCGGCTGCCAATAGTGGCCATGCTAATGCACGCAAAGCCATTTGATCGGGAATAGGGGAGAAAGCGAAAGTTTTCAATGCAATTAATACGGTAACAATAAGCCAAATAATAAAAATGTGGGGAAATTTTTTTGATCGAATGAAAAGCAGTTTCAATACCCATAGGGTGAAACACCACATTACCGCAGTAATGGCGACAGAAAGAAACCACATTAAAGTAAAGTGATTATTCCCTGCGCTCAACATATTGTTTTGACTGAAAAATGTCATAATATATAGAGCGAGCATTACACTGGCACTGAGAAAGGTCATAATCAGATAAGCTGCCGGAGCCAGAACCCAACCATTAATTCGGTGATAATCATTGGTTTGATACATAAATCATTCCATTTGAAGCTATATGAAAAAAGAATAATAGGCGATTCGGATGGGTTAGGAAATAGATTGATTGAAAAATCTTCAAGGGTAGATTCAGAGATAATTTGCGAAATGGTCATCACCGATGATATTTTTTACGGATGCTGAATTGCTGCATATTATTAATGAGTTTGAGAGGCTGTTATGCGTGAGCTGTTAAAGGTTGGGTTGGTGGGGTATGGTTATGCGAGTAAAACGTTCCATGCACCATTAATTGCTGGCACTGCTGGTGTTAAATTGGCCGCTATTTCCAGTAGTGATGCTGAGAAAGTGAAATCAGATTGGCCAAATATCCCGGTGGTATCCCGCCCTGAGGATCTTTTTAATGATCCTGACATTGATTTAATCGTTATTCCGACACCTAATGATACGCATTATCCTCTGGCACAGAAGGCATTGGCAGCGGGTAAGCATGTGGTGGTGGATAAACCATTTACTATCACCGTTGAACAAGCTGAATCTTTAAAACAGCAGGCAGAGAAGGCGGATTTATTACTTTCTGTATTTCATAACCGGCGTTGGGATTCTGGTTTTCTAACGATAAAATCGTTAATTAAAGAGAATCGTCTAGGTAAATTAAAATATTTTGCATCTCATTTTGATCGTTATCGCCCGATTATCCGTCAAAGATGGCGTGAAGCGGCGGGGCAAGGAAGTGGTATTTGGTATGATTTAGGCCCTCACTTACTTGATCAGGCGGTTCAACTGTTTGGTAAACCGCAATCTATTACCGCTGATTTGGGAATGATCCGTCCACAAGCGGAAGCGGTAGATTATTTCCATGTACTGCTAAATTATCCAGATATCAAAGTAGTTCTTCATGCAACAACACTGGCAGCGGCTGAATCTGCTGTTTATACCTTGCATGGTATGGCAGGTAGTTACGTAAAATATGGTCTTGATCCTCAGGAAGAGCGATTGAAAGCGGGGGAAAGGCCGCCACATGCTGATTGGGGATATGATATTCGTGATGGTATTGTGACGCTGTCACATGGAGAGGAATTAGTGACTAAACACGTGCCGACTCTGCCTGGTAATTATTCTGCTTATTATGCGGCTATCCGTGATGCAATTATGCTCGGTAAACCTAATCCAGTTACGGCAAATGAAGCCATTCAAATTATGAAATTAATTGAGGCTGGTATTCAGTCGGCAGAACAACAACGTACAGTGGCAATTTAAGCCTATACCCGTCATCTTTCAAGTTGCTTCTTTGTTGGCTGCACTCGCTCACCCCGGTCACATCGTTATCTATGCTCCCGGGGATTCACTTCCTTGCCGTCGCGATGCATCTTGAAATCCATAGGGTATATATTTTGTTGAGACTTTTTATTTACTACTTAGCCTGGCTTGCCGGGCCTATTATTTGAAATAGCAAGGAAAATGATCAATGACTTGGTGGCAAAAATTAAAAATAGATCCTTTTTTGATGATATTAGTGACGGTAGTTGTTATTGCGACATTCTTTCCTTGTGAGGGGGAAATTAAAGTCTGGTTTCAACGATTAACCACAGCGGCTATTGCGCTGTTATTCTTTATGCATGGTGCTAAATTATCTCGTCAAGCCATTATTGCCGGCATGGCACATTGGCGGCTTCATCTGGTGGTCTTTCTCAGTACCTTTGTTTTATTCCCGATTATTGGATTAGGGTTGAATTTGCTCGTACCGGAAATCATGACATCAACAGTTTATTGGGGATTTCTCTATCTTTGTGCATTACCGGCAACGGTTCAGTCAGCTATTGCTTTTACCTCAGTTGCTGGTGGCAATGTTGCCGCTGCTATTTGCAGTGCTTCGGCGTCCAGTATTCTGGGCGTATTTTTATCGCCAATATTAGTCGGGTTGATGATCCATACACAAGGTGAAGGCAGCGCTGATACTCTGGAAGCCATAAAAGCCATAATTCTGCAATTGATGGTTCCCTTTATTATCGGACATCTATCGCGGCCATTGATTGCCCGTTGGGTAGAGAAACATAAAAAACTGCTTAATATGACTGACCGGTCATCGATTCTTTTGGTGGTTTATGTGGCTTTTAGTGAGGCGGTGGTAGAAGGTATTTGGCATAAGATTGATGGTTATTCACTCCTGACGATTGGGGTGGTTTGCTGTGTTTTATTGGCGGTTGTGTTGGTTATTAATACTTATATTGCTCGTTGGTTGGGTTTTAATAAAGAAGACGAAATTACGATTGTTTTTTGTGGTTCGAAGAAGAGTCTGGCTAATGGTGTGCCAATGGCAAATGTTTTATTCCCTGCGGCGACGGTTGGCGTAATGTTGTTGCCGTTGATGATTTTTCATCAAATTCAGTTGATGGTGTGTGCAGTATTGGCGCAACGTTATGCCAAAAGGTTAAAATAGAAATAGGTATAAATCTATGATAGGGAATTGTTGTAAATATATATTTATACCCGTCATCTTTCAAGTTGCTTCTTTGTTGGCTGCACTCACTCACCCCGGTCACATCGTTATCTATGCTCCCGGGGATTCGCTCCCTTGCCGCCGCGATGCATCTTGAAATCCATAGGGTATATATATTAATGATATTTACAACAATGTAATATTTGACTACGAAATTTAAATCGTAAACTTCTATTTGAATTTTATATTTCCCCAATGAATACAATTTCATATTTTAAATAGTTTTCTTTAGAAGTCTAAATCTTTGATTAAGATCACTAAAATAGTCGTTATGATGGATTTTTTAAATCTATACTTAATTTGCTGTGGTATATATTGGAACATTGTTAAATTAGACCTAGATAAATCGACGTTAATATTACTCAAGGTGATGATATGATTATTGTTAAAAATTCTTCAAATAAGGTGACTAAAGTTTCAATTAATAAGTGGGGGAAAGATGGTAATACAGGTTATTGGGATATTAATCCGGGAGATACAGCGAGTTGGAATCGCACTGATGGTCGTGGTTTTGTAATGTCAATAATACGTGAGAATGAGGACCAAAAGTCATATTTTGTCTTAGCAAATAGCAACATTATTATTTATGATAAAGATGCTACTGGTTACGGTAAAAATGTTCAGGATAATGGTCGTTGGATATATCCTTTAAATTGAATCATGAGAAAAAACTTATCATTTTTATTGTCATCCTAAAATCATCTCCTAGGGAGGTGGTCTTTTACATTCAGCTTAGTATTCAATTTTATTGGGTAGATTCACATAATAAGTGCAACATCGTTAATCTGGAAGTAAACATGTTCGTATTCCTTTAAATAATTCATTCGGGGTTTTCCCACCCCGTGTTTTTCGAGGGCGATTATTTAATCGGTTTACCA
>NZ_CAWPHH010000036.1:0-38114 GCF_963887965.1 Photorhabdus sp. RW14-46
CCGGGTGTAGCGGCTGAATTGCCGTCAGGTAAATTAAAAGATAACTCGTGCCTCTCGCCACCGAGTTGTTGCGTTTACTCATCGTACTATCCCTTTTGTTTAATTTAAGTGTTAAAAAGTCAGTGATACTGACCAATAAGCGACCCAGTGATCCGGTTTTAGGTGATCAGGGTGAATGAGGGGTTTCCCAATAGTGATGGTCTGGTTGAATCCAGGGTGAGTCAGTGATAAGCCCAGAGCCGTACCGGTGACATTGCCGCCCTCGATTTGTCCGGTTTTTTCCTGTAACCAGCCAGTATCCAGCGCTCCGGTTAAAGTGAGCTCGCTTGGGATAGGCAGTTCTGATATCCGCCAGTTCAGCTCGTTGCGCCAATATCCGCCGCGGTTGCCGGTGAGATATTGCTCTTTGAATCCCCGAACGGAATATTGTCCCCCCAGTGAGAGACGTTCGCTGGCGTAAAGGTTGTCTGGCGTGGTCTGGCCGTAAATCGATGAGAGGTAATAAACGGAGTCTGTGACAGGCATGAAATAGCTGGCGCTCAGACTGAGTTTGCGAAATTGACTACGCGGCGCATCGGAGAAACGCGGATCATCTTTGGTGGCACCAAATGTTTGTAAACCGTGGCTGACCATCGGGTTAAAAGTGACATAGCTCCCCGCCAGCACGGTGCTGTAATTAACGCCGAGGTTGATGGTGCTCAGTGTCGGGCTGCTGATGGATAATGTCTCTCCCGCCAGTAAATTGGTGGTTCGACGGCGTGTCAGCCCCATATCCAATGCCAGCTTCTGCTCTCCATCACGATATAACGTCCGGTTTACTGCCAGCCGGTGAGTCTGGCTGTCACCTGTGTAGCGATAGGTTTGTGAACATGCCGGGATATTCTGAAAAGAGTCATTCCATGCATATTGATAACTGAATAACCAGTAACCGTAAGGAACCGTCACATTGGCGGAGAGGCTACGGCTTTGATGGCTATTGCGGAAGTCACTGTTGCGGCTGGCAGATAATGACCACTGGTCAGCAAGGTGTAATGGATTATCCAAATTTATGCTGGCATTGATTTGCTCGGTGCCGGTACTTTTTTGACCACTATTATCAGCCCCCAAACTGGCACTAACGGGTAAGCGAATCGACGTTCGTTTTAAGATAACAGTGGAATAACCCGGTTGTTTGCCCGGCTGAATATCAATGGTCATTTGTTGGGAAGGCAGGCGGTTCAAACGTTCCATGCCTTGTTCAATATCTCGCAGGTTAAGCGTTTTACCCACTATGCTCGGAAAAACCATTTTCAACGAGAGAGGTGTTTCTCCGTCCAGACTGACTGATTCAACTTTGCCTTCATTGACCGTAATAATGAGAATACCGGAGGATAAATCCTGTGCGTTGAGTCCGGCCCGGGAAGTGACATAACCCCGTTCAATATAGGCATTAGTGGTTTGTCGTACCAATGTATTAATGTCCTGCAAAGATAAGCAGTGGGATAAATAAGGGTGTATTAAGTGCTGTTTGATCGGTAGAGGTAGGCTTTTGGCACCGTCAAATTCAATCCGGTGAATGGTGTGGCAGATAGATTCTGCTGTACCCGGCGCTACATCAGGGGATGGAGATAAGGTGATGTTGTTGCGCAGCGTTTCCCGTTGCTGCTCGGCTTGTTGCAACAATGCTTTTTGTTGTTGCGTGATGGTTTCTTGATCCGCAGGGCTGATCGATGTTGAAGCATAGACCAGTTCGGAGATTGTCAGCAGGATAAGCCCTGTCAGGCGTCGGTGATAAAGAAAACGGCTTCCCATAAATAATCTTGATAGTTTAATAATAACATTAATAAACTATTCTAATGAGGGATTATTTTCTTGTCTGAATGAATAGTATAAAATGTGATCGAGATCGGTTATTTAATCCTGCTAATGGGGAATCTGATATATTAAACTCCGCAAAGTGGTGATAGGGATGGAGATATTATCTCCTTACTCCAACCCGGGTTCTTTTAACTTCTGTGTAATAGTATTGCGTTCCCAACCAAGCAATCGTGCAGTATCTGCGCGAGTATTATCTGACAGCTGCGCTACGTAATGGAAATGTACAAGTCATCATGCAGGATGATGCTAAGTTAGCCGGTCTATTGGCTAATAGCGTATGAAATGTTGAAAGCCGGTTAAATCGGCTTTCAACTTGCAGAGAAAGCTATTGATATTTCTCCGGTGACACAAAACCTACACAAACCAATATTGGCTTAGTTTCAGGTTCAGGCTGGAAAAGGAATTCCTCCGTGCTACTTATTCTTAATTTTGGCCAGTATTGCAGAACGCTGTGAAAATCTTCCTGTTCACAAGTTTTACCTTTTTCGCCTACCAAAATAGCACCGCTACGTACAATATCGCTTGCTTTAACATGGCGGTTGTAGATATTGGGTGCCTGCTTTCCCGGTATCCAAGGTTGGATAGTCTCTGGCTGACTTGGCGCGTAGACAGTCAGCCACTGATGTAAGTATTCGCCCCCGACATAATGGAGCGGTGTCGAATAGCGTTGATGCCAGCGTTGTTCCAGTTGCCAAGAAAAGTCTTTAATACCTTCGAATTTATGGCCGGCACCGCGAATATTGGCTGCCATAATCAGTACATATCCCATCAAAATCAATACCGCAACGACAATCAACCCTCTCAAAGTGCTGCGTAATGATTTTTGTGGAAATCGGGTAATAGAACCGACCAACAGCGCTGATGAAACAGACATAAAGGGGTGCAGCCATTCTGTCATTCTTCCGCCTTGATTGAATGAGAACCAGCAGTAGATAATCAGTAATGGCAACAAGATGATAATGTTTACCAATCGGTTCGGTTGCTCTTTCGGCCAGCTAATACGGCCGCCAAGCTGATAAATAATAATGCTAACGATAATCAGTGGATAAAATACTGATAATAACGATCGGGTGGTCTGTAAATTAAACCCGCTATCTATTTGTGAATTTACCCATTTGAAGGCGGCAAAATCATTATTCCACAGCCACCAGAAGTTAGGCAGGACCAGCACAAACCAGATAACCAGTGCGAGATAAAGCGCGGGTTGGCGGTAACATTGGCGAATTTTAGGTACAAACAGGGTCAATAGAAAAACTGAACCAACCAATGCCAATGTGGAATATTTTCCCATTGTTGCCAGCCCGGAACTAAGGGCAAACGCCAACCACCAACGTGGATTGTCATATACGGCTCGTAGAAAGAACAACATAATCCACGGCCAGAGCATAATTAGCAGATAATTATCGTTATATGGGATAATATCGAAGTTAATAATACCAGACAGATTCAATGTCAGCATGGCGAGCCATGCCAGCGCTTTTTTTCCTGTCAGTCGAAATGCCAGATGCCATACACCGAGCATGCTAATCGCGATAGCAATAAAGTGAATGAAATACCAGTAAAAACTCAATGAAACACCGCTTATATGGATAGCAGGCAGCATCATTACACCCACTAACCACGGATTTTTAGGTGAACCCCATTCGCCGTTTTTTCCCCAGTTCAATGCTTCGACGGCATCATAAGGGACGGTTGGGTCGAATGAATAACTCACTATCATCCATAACAAAGCATAACCAACTACCCACAAGTAAACGGATTTATAGCAAGAAGTATCAAAAATAGGCATATCGATTTATCATTTATTGAAAGCTAAGAGTAATAGAATATTTGTTGATGGTTAAACCATGCATGAATGATAAGAGATTTTTGGCTATTTTTTTTAAAAGATAAAGAGTTATTCACGGCGCTTTTCTATACGTGCAGTTTCTGCTAGATTCCGGCGCAGCAATACCCTGATAAACCAAACTGAGTAACAGGCTATGAACCCGTTAAAGAAAAAAGCACCAGCCAAAGTATCCGCTAGTAAACAGAAAAGAAAAAACCGCGAAGAATTGAATGCGGAAGGGCGTGCACGTAAGCGTGAGAAAAAACATCGTGGCAATCCGCCCGGTAACCGCAATCAGGAACAGAGCGGTGATAAACATCAGTCAGGCAAACAGCAACGTGATCCACGTCTTGGTAGTAAAGTGCCTGTTCCGCTGATCGTCGGGGAACAACCGACAAAACCTGTCGTTGCTAATAAAGTCGAGACAAAACCACGTCTGTCGCCACAGGAAGAGTTAGCAATGTTGGAAAACGACGATCGTCTGGATGCATTGTTAGAGCGTCTGGAAAATGGCGAAAGTCTGTCTAAAGAAGAGCATGCTTATGTTGACACTACGCTGGATCGGATTGACGCTCTGATGGAAGAGTTAGGTATTAAACTGGATGAGGAAGAGCGTGAAGAAGAGAAGCAGGATGACATTATGCAACTGCTGAAAGGTAACTAATTTAATCTCTCATGATCAGAGGCGGGTTGATCCTAATAACCATACTAATAGTATGTTATTTGTTATGGTTATTGGGTAAACTGTGGCGATTATCGCGGCGTAAAACCCGGCTGCGCGGAGCCACCATAGCGCAACATATTAAGCATATGAAAGCGTTACGTTTTGATGGGCAAAAACATCGGAAGGAATGAGCATGTCTGAGCAAGCCATCGTTTGGGATCTGCCTTTGATCCAGAAATACAATTATTCCGGCCCTCGTTATACTTCATATCCTACGGCGCTGGAATTCAATCAACAGTATGACAATGCAGCATTTATCCAGGCTGCTGCCCGTTACCCTGAACGACCGCTTTCTCTCTACCTCCATATCCCGTTTTGCCATAAGCTCTGTTATTTCTGTGGTTGTAATAAACTGGTCACCCGTCAGAAGCATAAAGCGGATGAATATTTGCAATGGCTTGAACGGGAAATTCGTGGCCGGGCAAAGTTATTTTCTGGTCGTAAAGTGAGTCAGATGCATTGGGGCGGTGGTACGCCAACTTATCTTAATAAAAACCAAATCAGTAAATTGACGGGATTATTGCGTCACCATTTTGATTTTCTGCCAGATGCTGAAATTTCTATTGAAATTGACCCACGTGAAATTGAACTGGATATGATCGATCACCTGCGCAGTGAAGGTTTTAACCGTCTGAGCATGGGCGTGCAGGATTTCAATAAAGAAGTACAACGTCTGGTGAACCGTGAACAGGATGAGGAATTTATCTTTGCTTTGGTCGCGCGTGCCCGTGAAACGGGTTTTAATTCCACTAGTATTGATCTGATTTATGGCCTGCCGAAACAAACACCAGAAAGTTTTGCATTTACTCTGGAGCGAGTATTAACGTTATCACCGGATAGAATGAGTATTTTCAATTATGCTCATTTGCCGAGCTTATTTGCTGCTCAACGTAAAATTAAGGAACATGATTTACCAAGTGCCGAACAAAAGCTGGATATATTGCAAGAAACAATCACAACGCTGACAAACAATGGCTATCAGTTTATTGGCATGGACCATTTTGCTCGCCCGGATGACGAACTGGCAGTCGCTCAACGGGAAGGGAAGTTACATCGCAATTTTCAGGGTTATACCACTCAGGAAGAGTGTGATCTGCTAGGCTTGGGAGTTTCTGCTATCAGTATGTTGGGCGATAGCTATTCTCAAAATCAAAAAGAGTTAAAAAGCTATTATGCGGAATTAGAAAAACAGGGGCATGCTTTATGGCGTGGTTTAACGCTGTCCCAAGATGATTGTATTCGCCGTGATGTTATTAAAGCGCTTATCTGTAATTTCCGTCTAAATTTTGCCGATATTGAGCAGCAATATGGGCTGAGTTTTACCCATTATTTCACGGAAGATTTGCAATTATTAACGCCATTAGTTGACGATGGACTAGTTGAAGTGAATGAGAAACAGATCTGGGTAACGCCGCGGGGTCGGTTACTGATTCGTAATATCTGTATGTGTTTTGATATTTATTTGCGTCAACAGGTTCGCCAGCGTCAGTTTTCAAGGGTGATTTGATTGTTCAGAGCGTGGTTTTTAAATAAAAGGGCAATTACATAAAATTGTAAACAGAGTCCGCCTTGCAGAACATGTTCGATTGCACCTCGGAAGAAAACGTCGCGCTGTTGAAATAGGTCTATTACTTAGACAATCGTGTGACCGAATTGACGGCACCGCCCCAATAGTTCGAGAGTTTTTACAAACAGAACAGGCGATGAGGCAGCAGAAATTAGAGCAACCAGCGCCGAAAAATAAATTTTATCGTAATTATGGGCCGAATATGTGATTTCAACTGCTCGTGAGCTATGTTTCGGAGGGAGACACAGTTAACTTTTCACTGAAAAAGTCCTTCCTGTATTCATAAGTTTTTTTATATGTTAAGTTACTTTTTTAGCCCAAAAATCGAGTTAACATCATTTGAATAAGAAACTAGGACGGTAATCTTTATGTCATACATGATTTATCTAACATTAAATGGTAAGAAACAAGGCTTAATATCAGCTGGATGCTCAACCCTCGATTCTATAGGGAATCGATACCAAAAAGGGCATGAAGATCAAATACAGGTACTCAGTCTAAATCACACAATAACTCGTAACCAGAACGTAAGTCATCATCCTATACAATTTATCAAACCCGTTGATAAATCATCCCCATTGTTAGCTATGGCTATAGATTCTAACGAATCATTAAATGGTGCTTTTATTTTTTATAGGACGAGTCAGACAGGGCAGTCAGAGCTTTTTTATGAAGTAAAAATTACGGAAGCAACTATTGTTGATATTTCCTGTACTTACCCAAATTCAATTAATAGTAATGAGTTAATGCCGTATGAGAAAATCTTTCTTAAATATAAATCCATTACATGGAACCATGTAACAGCAGGAACATCAGCCTATAGTATATGGGATGAACGGGTTTATTAAAAGTAGAAGACCACCTCCCTGGGAGGTGGCTTAAGGATGACAATTAAAGTTAAGCATATATACTTAGCTTTTTTTTCTTTCACTTAAATATGTGAGAACAAAGAATAGAACAACAATTACAATACTTCCTATTAAAGATATAATCCACCATTCATCGGGGAAGAAATACACTGATATAATTCCCCATATAAAAATGGCTACAACAGGCATATTTGACCACAATAATTCTTTAATAAATACACAAAAAAGATCTTTGAACCATCCTTTACTAAATATTTTATTTTTCATATATAAACTCAATTACCCATCATATTTGCAAGTACGCGAGCAACTTCTTCTTCGCTGATCTGCTTATTCTTGAATCCTTCTATTAAATAAATTCCCTTTTCTAATTCAGGTTCAACTATAAAATATAACATTTCCAGTTTTTGAAAATACAAAGCCCAATAGAATTGTGGACATGTTATTTTAAGTCTATTTGCTGATATTGATGCTTTCTCGTAATATCCGTAAAATTGAGCGATATTTAACAATCCACTTATAAATCGTTTGGCTACATTTTTCACCATAGTTTTTTTAATTAAATTTAAATATATAGCTTCTGCTATTATAGCTGACACACTTAATTTAATTGATTTACCTATTGCCACTTTAGCGGAAAATTTTAATATTTTCCCATATATTCTTTCTTTCTCTTTTTCTTCATTACCTTTAAATACTTCATCAATATATATTTCTGTTATTCTCGAAATGAATTTTCTTTTATTTTCATTTTTAAGATCCATCAGATTTAACTTCATTCTGTGATCTTCTTCTTTTATCCTTCCGTATACATCTTCATAACCGTCAAAAAAATATGAAAATTGCCAGAGCTTACGTCTCATACCTAAGCCTATAGTATCTACGACCTCTTCACCTAATTCTATAGTGTCATTTACTGCCCTTTCGAGACTGAGGCCTGCTACACGTTTAGCTTCTTCTATTCTCCAAAGCAAATCATTTTGCCGATCTACCTCTTTCCAGAGGTCATTTTCGATACTAGATTCCATACATAAGCTCCAACTCAATGATTAATTAAATTTTCTTCGAATTTCAGTGTTAATAGCCTACCATCAGAGATACGCATATTAACCCTCTCTGTATTTGTAGATGATAATAATTGAAAGCAGAACATCATCATTACAGCTAGTTTGTCCTCAGCTATGACTGAACTATTAACTAGAACATTATTTATTCGTTGCATTAATTTATCTCTGTCATCCATACGCTATCTCTATTATTAATTAAAAAAATTAATATAACATATTTAAATAAAAATAACCATATTAATCAAATAACAAAAATCTACTCAAAGAGTACTCGATAAGATATTAAGTTTCCGTAAAATAAAAATTCCGAATATTTTAATTTATTCTATAAAAATAATTAACGTTGTGTAATGAAATTCTGTTACTCTTTGTCGCCATCTTCAGTGTGAGACTGTAATTTAAATTGTGTAATTACTTGTTCCTGATATATTCCTTACAGCAACGCGGACAGGTAAATTATGGACGAACTGAACCAGGTGTTTAGTCCCAACATTAAGAAGTCGTATGATTTCAGCTTTTCTATGAATGTATCGTCTGTTGAGAAAGAGAATTACGGCTGTAGTACTAGTCTGATGTATTATATTTCAGGCTTTTGGTGAGTACGCAATAAGCTAAAACAACAATAACCGGCCAAATAAGTATAAAGATCGAAACCCATAATGACCAATGCCATACATTTACCACCAAAAATAAGCTACAGATAAAAATAACAATAATAATAGGCAAAAACTTAACAAGTAGACAAAAAACGTAAAGAGAAGCTATAGCAGCGGCCACTTTGGCTGGAATCTCCCACAATCCAAAGTAATCACGGAAAATATAAAAATTGATCGACAATACTTGCATCATACCAACGAAAAGAGAATAAAACAAAATAATCGCCATAATAATCCGGCACCACTTCATCATCTTAAACCAACCTTTTAATTACTAGTTTGAATTTAAATCACAACGAAGGCTGTGATTTTTTTAATTAGGTTATTGCTCACTTGGTGAGACAATATGTTGTTACATCGCCGAACTTTACAGACTCAATTCAGCGATCTTCTGTGAGTATTTTTACTGTGCGTTACAGGCACTCAAGATACCTCCGTATTCGATCAGAGTTAAATAGCAACATACTCCTGCGTTGGTTGTGTGCCCCACATTCTCAAAAGGTATATATCAGGATTTCTGAGGTTATTGGTTTCTCCTTATCAGGAAAAGTTGTTCTTTCAGATACGCTCTGTTCACTTGGACAAAATTGTCGTTTTCAACCGGAGGGTGATAGATGCTGCTCAATCTTGCCTTTTGTCGATTCTATTATCTCGATTGATCGTAAATTAATCACGTTTGATACTGGTTTTATCAGATAAAATACAGCCAGTCAATCAGTTATGACGCTCCCTAACTTGCCGAATTGTTGACACGGCATTCTGTATTGGTCAGCCTTATCTGGTTAAATTTTTTAAAATCGGATTATACGGTTGATGCTATTATTGTTCAGGTTCATAATTGGGAAAATTTTTACACCGGTTTATAAGGTGGTACGTAATGGGCCAAGAGGCATACGAAGCTATTCAGGAAAAGCGCCTAAAGCCTTGGAAAGGTGAAGAGGAAGTTCGATACATTTGGATGAAGGCGATAGAAGATGCTACTGGATTTCATTTGAATGCTGAGTGCGGGCGTAAAGACTCAAGCCATAATCACGTAATCATTGAATTCAAAGCGCCGGGTTTGTTTCGTGGCAAGAAGGATAGCGCTGGCTTCAAAAATGCCATAGAAGAACGACTTCTGCCATATATACAGTGTGAGTCAACGAAAACAGGAATTCCCGAATCTGATTTCATTGGAATAGCTATTGACGGTGAGCACATTTGTTTTGCTCAGGTCCATGGTGATCAGATTCATACTCAACACTTGATTCCCTTTTCAACCTATGCGGTCGATTTGGTGATTGACGCTTTTGTCTCCGATACGCGAAAAGCCTTAACAACTGAGAACCTATTAGCCGATTTTGGACATGGGTCAGCAAATGCCCGTGAATTTATGCAAGCTATGTCTGATGGTTTGCTTTACTACTTAAAACAGCAAGGCAACAACAAAGTTAAAATGCTTTTTGAGGAGTGGAGAACTTTGTACGGCCAAGTTGCTGATATGTCGATTTCACAAACAGAGGCTATTAACAAAGAGATTGCATTTATCTGGAATGGTTGGCCGGAAGATTCTACATCCGCACGGCTATTTGTCATTCATACTTACAATTCGATTCTCATCAAACTGTTAGCTGCCGAGATTGTATCAGCACACGGATTAACATCATCGACTCAACCTGCTCAGAGTATGTCGGCGCAAAAAGATGATGATGAGCTGGTTAATTATTTGGACTACTCTGTCGAGAAATCGGCCATTTTCAGGGAAGCGGGCATTAACGGTTTTGTCGAAGAGGCTATTTTTAGCTGGTATATTGGCCTTGCTAGAAACAAGGTTGTTCCGGCGTTACTATCTTCCTTGAGGCGGTTGCTTTCGGTTCTATCGTTATATCGGCTTGATCATTTATCTAGGACAAGGGATGTTTTGCGAGATCTATACCAAGGTCTTGTTCCTGGCAAACTCCGGCAGAGCCTTGGTGAATTCTACACCCCAGATTGGTTAGTTGATTTTACGCTTCAGAGAGCTGCTGACGACACATTATTGGAGCAGCGTGTGTTAGATCCTACCTGTGGATCTGGGGCATTCTTACTGGCGGTGATCCGTAAAAAGCGTGAGCTGGCGGCAATACAAGGATGGAGTGTGTCTAAGGTCATCAAAAACCTATGTGATAGTGTATGGGGTTTTGATTTGAACCCGCTTGCTGTTCAGACTGCTCGTGTAAATTTCCTGATGGAAATTGCAGACCTTCTCGCTGCATGCCCAGGAATGGATATTGAGGTTCCTGTACTAATGGCTGATGCCATTTATTCACCTGCGGAGATCCCCTCTGGAAAAAATAGAGTTGTTGAATACAACATCGGAAGTCAGGTAGCCAAACTGAATATTCACTTGCCTGTTGAGTTAGCCTTAAACAGGGAACGTCTCGATTTTGTTTTTGAACGAATGGGCAAAGACGTTGTGCAGGGATTAGAGTTTGATAAATCCAGTCAAAAACTGATAGCAGCAAGTATAGTCACCCAAGAAGAGTTATTAAACTGGTACAAGCCACTCCGACACACCTATGATCAAGTGTTAAATCTACACAGAAAGCAATGGAACGGTATTTGGTTCCGGATTGTCAGGAACTTCTTCTGGTCAGCGGCAGCAGGTAAATTTGATTTAGTTATTGGCAATCCTCCTTGGGTTAGATGGTCAAAGCTACCTGACCTTTATCGTGAACGTGTTAAACCAACGTGTGAAGACTATGGTATTTTTTCTAAGACCAAGCGTCATGGTGGGAATGAACTTGATATATCTGCCATGATAACCTACACAGTCTCCGACAAATGGCTGGATATAGGTGGCAAACTAGCGTTTGTCATCACTGGCACACTTTTTAAGAACCCATCGTCAGCAGGTTTTAGAACATTTAAATTAGATTCACAGCGAGAGGATTCTCTTTATCTTCAACCATTGTCTGTTGATGACATGAAGGAATTGAAACCATTTGAAGATGCAAGCAATCACACGTCTGTTGCTCTGTTTCGAAAATCCATCGTCTCTGTACAATACCCCGTGGCTTACAAGGTATGGTCAGCTAATCCTGGTCACAGGAAAGCTATTAGGCCCTGCACACCTCTTGATGACGTGCTGAAAGCTATTTCTCATACGACAAAAGAAGCATTTCCGGTTGGTGATGAAGGTTCTCCGTGGGCAATTCTTGCTCCTGGGCGCTTCAACGCGATTAAATATCTATCATCACCGTGTAAATGGACTAAAGGACGGAAAGGGATCACCACGGATCTTAACGGAGTTTATTTTGTTCCAATCTTGCAAAACAACGGCGCTCTCGTTCAGATTCAAAGCCGCCCGGAGGCTGGACGGAAAGACATTGGGCCACAGAAAATTCAGTGGGTAGAGCCCAATATGCTTTATCCTTTAATTAAGGGAGCGAGTGATTTTGATGAATGTTACTTGAAACTTGATGCTCCAGATTACGATGATGTTGAACAAAGACTGTTTACGTTCGTACCAAACACAGGTATTTCAAATGCAGAGTACGAGAGTGCGGATGTACAGTTGAATTCCCCTAAGATGAAAAAAACCTTAGCATGGTTTAAAGGGTTCGAGAGACTGTTACTGGAGCGTTCTACCTATCGTCGCCAAATGAAAGGCGCTCCTTACCATGCTGTTTATAATGTTGGCGATTACACCTTCAAACCATGGAAAGTGATATGGCCAGAAATGTCCTCATCGTTTTATGCAGCGGTTGCAAGCTTTCAGAATGTACCTGTTGTTGGTGAACGTGTTTATATTCCAGATCACAAAGTATACTTTGCGTCCTTTGATAACAAAGAAACAGCATATTATTTGTGCGGATTATTGAATTCATTAACTGTTCAGGAATGGATTAACAGCCACAATGTATCCATTCAAGTTGCGGATGTATTCAAACATCTATCATTACCTAATTTTGATATTACTAACACGATGCATACTAACCTTGCAGAGCTTGTTGAAGAGGCTCATCAGTGTCACGACAAAACAGAACGCCAGAAAATTATCAAGCGAATAAAATCGGTCGCGGAGGATGTTTTGATCACCTGGAGTGTAACGCTCGTAGAATAACTGACAAAGATAAGTTGGCTATTATGGCAAACATCCTTAACTGGCCTGATTATATCGTCCTGTCTGTCTCCGAACTGGAGCATGATTACCGGGTACATGTAGGGACGGCCAACCCACCTACTCACTGCATCCACTGCAAGCATCCTGAAATCGTTGGCTTTGGCCGCCGTGATGAGGTGATCATGGATACTCCTGTCAATGGCAAGCGGACAGGGATTATACTGAATCGCCGCCGCTACCGTTGTCAAATATGTTGTAAGACGTTTATGGAACCAGTACCACACAAGGATGGTAAGCGGCAAATGACTCACCGTTTGATCCAATACATTGAGCGTGAGAGTCTACGGCGCACCTTTTCCAGCGTAGCAGAGGACGTAGGTGTGGACGAAAAGACGGTTCGTAATATATTTCACGACTCCTGCGAGAGACTGGAAAAGACTTTTAATTTTGAAATGCCTAAATGGCTGGGTATTGATGAAATCCATATCATAAAACCCCGGTGTGTTATCGCCAATATCGAGCTGCAAACCATTGTTGATATGCTTGATAACAATAACAAAGCCACTGTTATGCGCTACCTAACTAAACGAAAAGATCGCTATCAGGTGCGCTATGTCGCTATGAATATGTGGCGACCATACAGAGAAGCAGTGGCTACTATGATCCCTGACGCTACGGTTATCATAGATAAGTTTCATGTTGTCCGTATGGCGAATGAGTCACTAGAAAGAGCACTAAAGGCCATCAGAAGCGGCTTGACAGCTCAGCAGCGTCGAAGACTGATGAAAAATCACTTTGTGTTGCTGAAACGTCGCCATGAGCAGACAGATGCTGAATATATGCGATTCTCTGACTGGATACTCAACTATCCCGACTTGGGTTATGCTTACGAGTTGAAAGAGTCATTTTTCGGCATATGGGACTGCAAAAATAGGTACGAGGCACAGCAAGCCTACTATGTTTGGCTTAGACAGATAACACCTGAAATGAAGGTGTATTTTGACCCACTCGTTAAAGCTATAGATAACTGGCATGATGATGTTTTTGCTTACTTCGACCACCCGATCACTAACGCTTATATAGAGAATCTGAACAATTTGATTAGAGTGGTGAACCATGTTGGTCGTGGTTACAGTTTTGAAGCATTGCGAGCTGAAATACTGTTTACTAAGGGCTTTCAGCAGAGCAAGAACCCCCACTATCAACATCAACGGATTCCTGAGCAGGCATGCGGACCAGAGTCGGAAACGTCAATAAATTACGGTGTAGATATATCAGCACTGGTAAGAGAGATAGAAATGGGGCGATTATAGCCCTGTTTCAACCATAAAATTGGGGTATCCATAAATAGGCAATAGCCTGATTTGCGAATATATCCTTACTCCAACCCGAGTTCTTTTAACTTCCGTGTAATCGTATTGCGTCCCCAACCTAGCAATCGTGCAGCCTCTTGTTTATGGCCTTTGGTATGCTTCAGTGCACAATCAAGTAAGGTACGCTCTAATAACGGTAATGCTTCCGATAACAGATCCTGCTGACCATGTTCCAATGCAGTTGTTGCCCACTGGGCAAGTAGCTGCGACCAATTTTTCGGTATTGTATTTGTAGGTGTTGTATTTGCGGGTACGGTATTTATAGATACTGTATTTACAGATGTTGTCATACCGCTTTCGGTATTATGATGAGTTTCAAATAATTCAGATGGCAAATCTTGCACTAATACTTCCTGGCTTGCCGCCATGACCGTCAGCCAGCGGCAGATATTTTCCAACTGGCGAACATTGCCCGGCCAGGGTAAACGCATTAAGGCTATTTCTGCGTCAGGATGGAGAATCTTTGTTTCTACGCCCAATTCTTTGGCGGTCTGTTGTAGGAAATGGCGGGTCAGGCGAGGGATATCCTCTACTCTGTCACGTAAGGGCGGTAATTGCATACGAATAACATTGAGGCGGTGATAGAGATCTTCACGGAATTTGCCTTTCTGTACCAAGCGCTCTAGATCCTGATGGGTTGCCGCGATAATTCTCACATCCACTTTTACGGGAGCATACCCGCCAACTCGGTAGAACTGACCTTCCGCCAATACCCGTAACAGACGGGTCTGAATGTCCAGAGGCATATCACCAATTTCATCAAGAAACAGTGAACCACGATTAGCCTGTTCAAACCGCCCATGACGTACTTGATTAGCGCCAGTGAAAGCCCCTTTTTCATGACCAAACAACTCTGACTCAATTAAATCTTTAGGGATAGCTGCCATGTTAAGGGCAATAAATGGCTCATTGGCCCGAGGGCTGTGACGGTGCAGCGCATGAGCCACCAGCTCTTTTCCGGTACCGGATTCGCCATTAATTAGGACGCTGATAGAGGAACGGGAGAGGCGGCCGATAATGCGGTAAACGTCCTGCATGGCAGGCGCTTCTCCTATCATGTCAGAAACGGGTGTGACAACCTGTGGACTTTTAATTGATTGATTCTGATCGCGGGAGTGACTAAGCGCTCGTTCCAGCAATGCGACGGCTTCATCAATATCAAAGGGTTTTGGTAAGTAATCAAAAGCACCTTGTTGGTAAGCATTGACCGCAGCATCCAGATCAGAATGGGCGGTCATAATGATGACTGGCAGTAACGGGTTGCTCTGTTTGATATTATTCAGTAGGTTTAGCCCATTCATTCCCGGCATACGGATATCCGAAATCAGTACATCAGGTGTGTTTTGGGCCAGCGCGGTCAGGGCGCTATCCGCGTCGGCAAAACTGGTACATTCCATCCCCGCGTTACTTAACGCCCGTTCCAGTACCCAGCGGATTGAACTGTCATCATCGACGATCCAAATTTTTCCCTGTTGCATCGTTATCCTCTATTTCTTAATGGGTAAGTAGATAGAAAATGCTGTGTGCCCCGGCCAACTGGTAAATTCTATTTTGCCGGAGTGTTGGTCTATTAAATTACGAGCAATGGATAGACCAAGACCTGTTCCGCCTTCATGCGCACTGACCATTGGGTAAAACAAGGTGTCCTGAATTTGTGGCGGGATACCTGGCCCGTTATCTTCCACGTCAATTCTGGCCGCCAGACGATAGCGCTTACCATGCAAGGTAATCTGAAAAGCAGTACGAGTGCGGAGGGTAATGGTTCCCCCCTGTTTTCCTAGCGCTTGCAAGGCATTACGGGTGATATTTAGTAGTACCTGTTCAATTTGATCAGGATAGTGGGCCAGTTCTGGCAAACTGGGATCATAATCTTTTACCAGTGTGACGTTATCCGGCATTTCCAGCGAGACTAACTGGGAAACGCGTTCAGCAACATAATGAATGCTTTGCTTAATTCGTTCACCCGGATGTTGTGGGCCAAGCAATCTGTCTACCAGATGGCGCAATCGGTCGGCTTGTTCAATAATCACCTGGGTGTATTCCTGCAAAGCAGGATCAGGCAGTGCTTTTGACAGCAATTGCGCGGCTCCTCTCAACCCACCAAGGGGGTTTTTGATTTCATGTGCCAGCCCCCGAACCAATTCCCGTGCGGCTGTCTGCTGAGCTTGTTGTACCTGCTCTTGGCTTAACCGGCGTTGACTATCCATAGGTGCCAGTTCCAGCAAGATGAACTGCTCGGAAATCGGTTGGGCACTGAGCGACATAATGTGAAAGCGGTTCTCAACCACTAATGTTACTTCGTTATCAGTAAAACTCTGGCCGCTGACCAGACTAGAATGCATCAGTTCTGTATCCAGTGAAAAATAGCTGAACAGTACTGGAAGAGGTGTACCGAATAGTTTACGGGCACTCTGAGCGAATAATTGTAGTGCTGCATGGTTGGCATAGCGGATGACGAGATCAGTATCCAGTACCAGTACACTGTTAATGAGCGAATTTAATATTTGCCCGCTATCGGGCAGATTTTCCGTTTTCATCCACACTCCTGCACTTTTTTGGTGCACTGTATCATGTTCGAGCGTAAAACCCAGTCAAAGCCTGAAATGTGGATAGCAGGAAAAGGGCCCATCCGAAGATGGGCTAAAGGTTTCACGGCAACAAAAAATGATCAGCGGAAACGGTGCTGCTAATTACACACTGTAATAGAGTTCAAACTCCAGTGGATGTGGTGTCAGACGGACACGCTCTATTTCACTGTTTTTCAAGTCAATATAAGCATCAATGGCGTCATCGGTGAATACACCGCCACGGGTCAAGAATTCACGGTCGGCATCCAGTGCTGCCAGTGCTTCATCCAGAGAAGAGGCGACAGTTGGGATCTCTTTAGCTTCTTCCGGTGGTAGGTCATACAGGTTTTTATCCATCGCATCACCCGGATGGATTTTATTGATGATGCCGTCAAGGCCAGCCATCAATTGAGCGGCGAATGCCAGATAAGGGTTAGCCGCCGGATCAGGGAAACGTACTTCAATACGGCGAGCTTTGGTGCTGGCAACAACCGGAATACGGATAGATGCCGAACGGTTACGGGCAGAGTAGGCCAGCATCACCGGGGCTTCATAGCCCGGAACCAAACGTTTATAAGAGTTGGTTGTCGGGTTGGTAAACGCGTTCAGCGCACGAGCATGTTTGATAATACCGCCAATGTAGAATAGCGCCAGTTCAGATAGACCGCCGTATTTGTCACCAGCAAACAAGTTAGTACCGTTTTTAGACAGAGACATATGGCAGTGCATACCGGAACCATTATCACCAACCAGTGGTTTTGGCATAAAGGTTGCGGTTTTGCCAAAATTGTGCGCGACATTATGTACGACGTATTTGTAAATTTGGGTTTCGTCCGCTTTTTTGGTCATGGTGTTAAAGCGGGTGGCGATTTCATTTTGGCCTGCTGTTCCCACTTCATGATGGTGAGCCTCTACAACCAACCCCATCTCTTCCATCGTCAGGCACATCGCTGAACGTAAATCCTGCGAAGAATCAACAGGAGGCAGCGGAGCATAACCGCCTTTTACCGCAGGCCGATGGCCTTTGTTACCGCCTTCGTACTGCGTCCCGGAATTCCATGCAGCTTCGATATCATCGATGTGATAGTAAGAATGAGACATGGCACTGCTGAAGCGCACGTCATCAAACAGGAAAAACTCAGGCTCTGGTCCGCACAGGACAGTATCGGCAATGCCGCTTGAACGTAGGAAGTTTTCAGCACGCTTGGAGATGGAACGGGGATCACGGTCATAGCCTTGCATGGTGCCTGGTTCCAAAATGTCACAACGTAGAGTCAGTGTGGCATCGTCAAAGAAGGGATCAAGCATGGCTGTGCTTGGGTCTGGCATCAGTACCATGTCAGATTCGTTAATCCCTTTCCAACCGCTGATTGAAGATCCGTCAAACATTTTGCCATCTTCAAAGAAGTCTGCATTAACCTGATGAGCAGGAATGGTCATATGTTGTTCTTTGCCTTTGGTATCAGTGAAACGCAAATCAATAAACTTCACCTGATGCTCTTCAATCATGGTTAAAACATGTTCAACGGACATACTCGGTTTCTCCTGGTTTGTGTCGGTCTTGATAAAATTGTCGTGATTAAGACTAAAGAAAACACAATCACATCGTTTTACCTTAACAAGGTTATATTACACGTTTGCAAACTTATAGTTGTGAAAGTCAAATAGTTGTGAAAATCAATTCAATCACGAAAAGCTTTTGCGAAAAGCATGCCAACTTTTTAACGCCTTGCAATATACTGTATCGTGGGTATACCGGTGATGGGATATCTGAATATTTGGGAAAATTGCACTATATTGGTGCAATTGTATTACTGAGGCGCACAATATTAGTGCGTTTATGTCAAAAATGCGTCTATTTATGGGTGTGAAAGGGATCACAATTTCATTGTTATCAAGTTGTTAAGCATAGATTATTGTGATCCTGTTTAGTCCTTCGACCAATGTGTGTACAATAGCGCGCCATTTCTATAAATGCCTGAGGCAAAGTTTGTGATCGAAAAATTGCGTAATATCGCCATTATCGCGCACGTTGACCACGGTAAAACGACCCTGGTTGACAAGCTGCTGCAACAATCCGGTACTTTCGGTGACCGTGCGACAACGACAGAGCGTGTGATGGACTCCAATGATCTGGAGAAAGAGCGTGGAATTACTATTCTCGCAAAAAATACCGCCATTAAATGGAATGACTACCGTATTAATATCGTAGACACTCCGGGACATGCCGATTTCGGCGGTGAAGTAGAACGTGTTATGTCTATGGTCGACAGCGTACTCTTGCTGGTCGATGCTATGGACGGGCCAATGCCTCAGACCCGTTTTGTGACACAGAAAGCGTTCGCTCATGGTTTGAAACCGATTGTGGTCATTAACAAAGTTGACCGTCCTGGCGCACGCCCTGATTGGGTTGTGGATCAGGTATTTGACCTGTTTGTCAATCTGGGTGCGACTGATGAGCAACTGGACTTCCCCATTATCTATGCATCGGCATTGATGGGAATTGCCGGTACTGATCATGAAGATATGGCGGAAGATATGACGCCGTTGTATCAGGCGATTGTCGATCATGTAGAACCACCGAAAGTTGACCTTAATGGTTCATTCCAGATGCAGATTTCTCAGCTGGACTATAACAATTATGTTGGTGTTATCGGGATTGGCCGTATTAAGCGCGGTACTGTTAAGCCAAACCAGAACGTTACAATTATTGATAGTGAAGGTAAAACCCGGAACGGCAAAATCGGTAAGGTACTGGGTCATCTGGGGCTGGAGCGTATTGAGAGTGAGCAAGCGGAAGCGGGCGACATCGTTGCGATTACCGGCTTGGGTGAGCTGAATATTTCCGATACGCTGTGTGATACTAATGCTGTTGAAGCATTGCCACCCTTGGCTGTTGATGAGCCGACGGTAAGCATGTATTTCTGTGTTAACACCTCCCCTTTCTGTGGACGTGAAGGCAAATATGTCACCTCACGTCAAATCCTTGAGCGTCTAAAGAAAGAGTTGGTTCACAATGTCGCCCTGCGTGTCGAAGAAACCGAAGATCCGGATGCGTTCCGTGTTTCTGGCCGTGGTGAATTGCACTTATCTGTTCTGATTGAGAACATGCGCCGTGAAGGTTTTGAACTGGCGGTATCCCGTCCGAAAGTTATCTTCCGTGAGATCGATGGTCGTAAGCAAGAACCTTTCGAACAAGTAACGCTGGATATTGAAGAGCAGCATCAGGGAGATGTGATGCAGGGCTTGGGTGAGCGTAAAGCGGATCTGCGCGATATGTTACCAGACGGTAAAGGTCGTGTGCGTCTTGATTATGTTATTCCAAGCCGTGGTCTGATTGGCTTTCGTACTGAGTTCATGACGATGACCTCCGGTACCGGTCTGCTGTATGCAACATTCAGCCACTATGATGATATTCGTCCGGGTGAAATCGGTCGCCGTCAGAACGGCGTGATGATTTCCAATGGTCAGGGTAAAGCAGTTGCTTATGCACTTTACAGCTTACAGGATCGCGGTAAGTTATTCCTTGGTCATGGTGCAGAAGTGTATGAAGGTCAAGTGATCGGTATTCATTCTCGTTCTAATGACCTGACAGTTAACTGTCTGACAGGTAAGAAACTGACTAACGTCCGTGCATCTGGTACTGACGAAGCGACAACCCTGTCTCCACATATTAAGAAAACCCTGGAGCAGGCTTTGGAGTTTATTGATGATGACGAGCTGGTGGAAGTGACCCCGGTGTCTATTCGTCTGCGTAAACGCCATTTGACGGAAAACGAACGCCGTCGTGCGTATCGCAGTAAAGAAGCATAATCTTTCCTGCAATACCCATGCTTAGGGCGCCAATGGCGCCCTGAGTTTTTTTAACAAATGAATTATTTACCGAGCAATTGATAGAACGTTGGGTTGTCATCACACTGCCCACCGCCACACTCCAAAATAGTGGAGATTAAATTTGCGGTAATTAATATGACAAATAATCCGATAATAATCTGACCGATGGCAGATGTTTTTTGCTTTTCTTCGGTTGTTTTTTCCAGGCTTTTCAATATCAGCATGACGGATATGCCGATAATCGCGATTACTGAGCAGATAAGGGCCCAAGTATAGAAATGTATACCAAAAAGCGCGGAACCATAACCGAGATCACCGGGTGTGATATGTAAAAATACTTGTCGGATCGCAACAATGCCAGTCACGACACAGCCGATAAGTGATAAGCCATAGTGCGCACTTTTGATACCAAAACACAGATTAAACAGGAAACCAAACCCTATCATGATCATGCCTGCTCGCTGTAGCAAACATAATGGACAAGGGAGTTCTGAAAGGACCAATTGATAATAGAAGGCAAGGGTTAGGACAGCACTGATAGCAAATAACCCTATGAGGTTAAATATCATGCCGAAGCTGATCTGTTGTTTTGTTGCTAATACCTGATTCATCAGATTGTCTCCCGTTAAAAAGATAGATTTAACGAATCAGTTGCATGATGGATAAACCAAGCTACAGTCGTCACCGAAAGAAGGCCCCAGAGGGTATAACTCGTTTTATACTTGCCATATAGGGTGGTGATAACCGCAAATAATGCGAGTAAAAAAGGTAAAAACATATACATGGTTGATTCTCCTGTTTTCTAAAAACATTCAAGCCCTTTCCCTGTAGTAGATTGCTTTCTTCAGGGGAGGGAATTTATCGAACTCAGTTTAGGATCGTTTACTTCAATACAAGCGATCAACTATCCAAAGACAAGTTGTCCATTAAAAGAAAAGCTTTGGTGCCATTAATGGGCGTTGTTCTCTTTGGTATCGCATTTGAAAACGTACAAACCTACATTTATTAAAGCAAAGTTTTAGTATTCGAATGGTGTATGATTTAACACACTATTCGTAGTGTGCTGCTAATAACAATTGTAGTCAATCTTGTTTATGTTTGCCACCATTCAGCAGGATTAGCGTGATTATCATTTGGCGAGAGTTTCAATGAGCTGTTTTTTATTTAATAGTTAAGCAAGAAACGATTTAAAACGACAAATCGTATCTTTGCCTGGAAACTTCTCAATTTAACGACTATTCGTAGGTTTGCTTTTAAATGGCCTAATCTGCCTAATTTTCTACAATTAATCCTCTACCCAGATGAATGCTTTTTCATTGTTTGTCACGATAATGAGCCGTGAGCTTCTGGTATAACTTGCAATATGTAGACACTCATTGTTCTGGCGTAACGCTTAAATTATCAATATCCATGTGATATCTTGCCTGATATTTTCGGGAGGAATAAGTGTTGCTTATCACGATAAAGGAGGCTGGCAATTAAAACCCCTCAACTTTTTATCGTGAGGGGCTGTTGTGATATTTAATTTCTTCTTAGGTTTTTACTCATTTAATGCTTTAGCTTTTATATTATCGGAAGCTGATTGGGAGCGGACTTTTGCAAAGAAAGTCATTGTGACAACCGCCATTGCTGCCAGGCCGATAACAACAGAGATATTCCAGTTTAGCGCAAAACCTTCTGGTGCAAATGCCAGATAGGTGAAGCACACCGCAGTCATAAACATGGCTGGTAGGGTAGTAATCCAATGGAATTTATTACGGCGCAGCAGCCATGCGGAAGCCGCCCATAACATGACCATTGCTGTGGTTTGGTTTGCCCAACCGAAATAACGCCAGATAATATTGAAATCGGTTTTGGTAATCAGATAACCGACAATAAACATTGGCACACTTAATAACAGACGTTTGGTCATTTGTTGCTGAGGAATATTCAGGAATTCAGCAATAATAAGCCGGGCAGAACGGAATGCGGTATCGCCAGAAGTAATTGGCAAAATCACCACACCGAGGATTGCCAGAATACCGCCGACAGTACCTAACAGAGACGTGGATACTTCGTGAACAACCAGAGAGGCCGTACCTTGATCAATCACGGCTTGTAATGCGTTAGTATCTTCATAGAAGCTCAGGCCCAATGTACACCAGATTAGTGCGATAATACCTTCACCAATCATTGCACCGTAGAAAACGAAACGGCCATTTTTTTCATTCTGCATACAACGTGCCATCAGCGGAGACTGAGTGGCGTGGAAACCAGAAATAGCACCACAAGCAATCGTGACAAACAGCAATGGCCAGATCGGCAGATCTTTCGGGTTGAAGTTAGTGGTGAAATCCAATCCTTGTGAATAGAAAGGTTTATCGCTCATCGCTAAACCAACCATCAGCGCAACAGACATAAACAGCAGCAATGCACCAAACAGTGGGTAAAGGCGACCGATGATTTTATCAATAGGCACCAGCGTTGCGAGAATATAGTAAGCAAAGATAACACCGACCCAGATAGCAATGTTATCCCAACCCATTGCCTCTTTCAGCAAGTTATTCAGTAAGCCGGCTGGACTCAAAACAAAGACGACTCCAACTAGCATCAGCAGAATAACCGCAAATATGTTCATGAAATGCTTCATGGTTTTGCCCAGTTCGTTACCAACGATAACGGGCACGGATGCACCGCGGGCACGCACACTGAGCATACCGGAGAAGTAATCGTGTACTGCACCAGCAAAGATACAGCCGAATACAATCCACAGCATGGCAAGTGGGCCATAGAGGGCACCAAGAATTGGGCCGAAAATAGGGCCAACGCCGGCAATATTGAGTAACTGAATTAACCAAACTTTTGGGGTAGACATCGCAACGTAATCAACACCATCAGCCATAGAAAGAGCGGGGGTTTTTCTTTCTGGTCGAATAGTGAATATCTTTTCGACAATCTTGCCATATATAAAATATCCAGCCAGAAGAAGGCCGATACAGAGGAGGAACCACAACATAACTATAACACCTTACTCGACTTTTTTAATCTGGATGCTACTTTATCGTTTCGTAAGAAAAATACCGTGAAGTGATTCGCTTTTTACTTGTCCGTACTGTTTTCTCATTGGAAATACGATTAAAGTGAAAAGTTATTAATTAGCCAGGGGGTAATTATGTTATATATCTTCGATATGGGTAATGTGATCATTGAGATTGATTTTAAAAGAGTTTTAGCGGTATGGAGTAATTTGAGCGGGACACCTCTTGCGACTTTGACTAAAAGTTTCTCTATGGGAGAAACGTTTGAAAAACATGAGCGTGGTCAAATTACTGATCTGGAATTCGCTGATACTTTATGTCAGGAAATGAATATTTCACTCAGTTTTGAGCAGTTTGCTGCTGGATGGCATGCTATCTTTATTAATATTCGGCCTGAAGTCATTCAGATAATGAAAACATTGCGTGAGGCGGGACACCGGGTTGTCGTGTTATCCAACACCAACCGTTTGCACCTCGATTACTGGCCACATAATTATCCTGAGATTGCGGCATCCGCTGATTACCTCTATTTGTCGCAGGATTTGGCAATGCGTAAACCTGAACCTGATATTTTCAAATATGTGCTTGAGACAGAGGGTTATTCACCGGATCAGGCCGTGTTTTTTGACGATGTGCTGGAAAATGTGGAAGCAGCCAAGGCGTTAGGGATCAATAGCGTTTATGTTGTTGATAGGCAGACAGTGCCAGATTATTTCGAAGCAATCGGTTTTTCTGAACAAAATGAGGGATTGAACGGATAATAGAGGATAGTGTGCTGATGCTACTATTGAATAAAGGAAAAATATGATTGCGTTAATCCAGCGGGTAACACAGGCAAATGTTGTTGTTAAGAACGAAGTGGTTGGGGAAATTGGTCACGGCCTGCTGGTGTTGCTAGGTGTTGAGAAAGGAGATGATCAACAGAAGGCAAAACGGTTGTGTGAGAAGGTGATAGGGTATCGGATATTCAGTGATGAACAGGACAAAATGAACTTGAACGTCCAACAAATCGGAGGCAGTTTGCTGGTTGTCTCCCAGTTTACACTGGCTGCCGATACTCAAAAGGGCATGCGACCCAGTTTTTCCGGTGGCGCTGCCCCAGATAAGGCCGACGAATTATATCGCTATTTTGTTGAACAATGCCGCCAAAGTGGTGTAAAAACAGAAATCGGGCGGTTTGCTGCCGATATGAAAGTCAGCCTGACAAACGATGGGCCAGTCACTTTCTGGTTGCAGGTCTAGCAACCAAAAATAGCCAGTAGAACGCAACCATCCCCGATTAAACATCATGATCAAAAGAAAGGGGCAGTTTCTATGTATCATCTGCGAGTACCTGAAACAGAACAAGAACTGGAAGCATATTACCGATTTCGTTGGGAAATGTTGCGGAAGCCACTGCATCAGCCTGTAGGCTCTGAGAAAGATGGTTACGACACGACGGCTCATCACCAGATGGTTGTGGATGAGAAAGGCAACCCGGTGGCGGTAGGGCGTTTATATATCAATGCGGATAGTGAAGGGGCAATCCGCTTTCTGGCAGTGCATCCCAACATGCAAGGTAGAGGGTTAGGAAAATTAATCGCAATGGCCCTGGAATCTGTTGCCCGTCAAGAGGGTGTTAAACGGGTAGTATGCAGTGCTCGTGAACATGCGGTGGAGTTTTTCAGTAAATTGGGGTTTGAAAACCGTGGGCCAATTACTAGCCCACAAACGACACCTGTTCGTCATTTTCTGATGATAAAGCCGGTTGCAACACTTGATGATATTCTTCACCGGCCAGATTGGTGCAACGAACTGCAACAGGCTTGGTACAAACATATTCCCCTTAGTGAAAAAATGGGGGTACGAATTTCTCAATATACCGGTCAGAGCTTTATTACCACCATGCCGGAAGCCGGGAATCAAAATCCTCACCAAACTATCTTTGCTGGCAGTCTATTTTCTCTGGCAACCCTGACCGGTTGGGGATTGATCTGGCTGCTATTACAGGAACGTCAATTAGGTGGTGATATCATTCTGGCTGATGCCGATATCCGTTACAAAAAACCGGTTATTGGCAGGCCAAAATCTGTTGCCGATCTTAAAAATATGAGCGGCGATTTGGCTCGTTTGGCACAAGGCAGTAAAGCGAGAGTGAAGTTGGATGTGATTGTCAGTGGTGATCAGGGAATCGGTGCGGTATTTACTGGCACCTACATGGTATTGCCGAATGCTTATACGGCTATCGCTTAGATTTCTCAGTGGCATTAAATATGCCACTGGGGGGCTTTCACGACTCGTTGAGTACACGTAACATAAAGTCATCAAGTTCACTGCGGAAATTATCTATATTGCTCCATTGATATTGCGTGTGTTCAGGCGAAAGCTTAATTTCACCTGTGCATATGACATTAAAATTTATCTGAAGGCATCGAGTCTCCTTAATAGAATATTCCACTGCGCTGATAAAACCAATAACATCATCAAGAAACAGTCCGGTCTCTTCTTCTATTTCACGAGATAGTGCTTGTAATAGATTTTCTCCTTTTTCTACACCGCCAGAGGGAATTTCCCAGAGATTCGGCGGGGATTCATCAGGCGCTCGTTGTAAGAACAGAATATTGCCATTTTGATCTCTGATGATGCCACCGACAACAATACGGTCATAATTTTGCAGTTTGTTTTCAATGGATTCAGGCAGTATACACGTCATTTTTTGTGCCTTGTTACAACTTCATGGGTGAAATTTAATTGCGTTTTTAATGTCATCGATATTAATACGGTTTTTCGGCTGATACTGATCGAAGATTTTATTAATGGATTGAAATAGAAAGTAATTATTATAGGGTTGAGTCGGGTACATAGGTACCCGAATATTCGTTACTATAACTTAACAACCGGACAGGTTTCACAGTTTGGGGTGGATATTTGCCCCTTATTGATGATTTGCGTTTCGCTGCCTGATTGTTTATCCGTGGCAGTCAATGAACCATCGATAGTACTTTTAATATTATCAGCAGCAAGATCTCCCTGTATTAACAGCGTGAAATTGCCTTTACCCTGTAATTTCAACGGCACCCACCGCCATTGAGGCAAAATCGTTAAATCTGCATCTATTCCCCGGAAATCTAAAGTAAATGGCTTCTGTACCTGTTGATCTATTGTACCCTTCACTTTCAGTAATCCGTTATCAACAGAAGCATCTAATTGATCGAGGATCAGTGTATCTCCTTCTGTATGTAATTTAAGGTAAGGGCGACGTAGTTCAACTTTGTTAAATGTTGCGCTAGTGGCACTTAGATTCGAAGAGCCATGCCAGATTCCCCATTTCCCTTCTTTCAGTAACTCCATGTCATAGATATAACCACTGAGGGCAGTAAGCTGGAATGGAAAATCGGGGTTAATATCAATCAGTAAGCTGTTGTTAATTGTCAGCTCGTTAATGGAAAATCGCGATATCCATTTAGGCAATGATTTTTTCAGCAACTGATGCCAGTTTTGTGGCAAGGTATAAGTTAAACCGGCAACCGTAGCATTGGTGATGTTGAATTGTTTTGTTTGGTGATTCCATTGCCCTTTGACGTGGAATAACCCCTTTTCCCAACGGGAAGTGAGATTGGAAATAGTGAGTTCATTGCCTGCAAGAAGAAGGTGACCAATAACATCGGTGAAATGAAGATCATTCAGCGTAATATCCATAACGTTGAAATCAATGATGCCCTCTTTTGCCTGCCAGCTCCCGTTAGTCAACCCGACATTTTTTACTGAGACATCCAGATAGTTAGCAGACCAGTTTTTACCTTCCAGTTTGGCATTAGTGAGACTCAGATCTTTGATACTGATTGCGGGTAATTTGTTCGTTTTTCGCAATAACTCCTCAAGTGTCATTGGCGTTTGCCAACGAATATTGCTGATAAGTAAATTATCCCACTGCCAGCTACCATCAGGCAGACGTTGCCCATTACCTGATACCGAACCCTGTGCCAATGTTGCACCAAATGAACGGAGAGTGAGGGTATTTTGCTGGTTATCTCCTCGCATAATGACTTTGTCGAGAGAAATATCATTGAAATTCAGTTTATCAGCGCTGAATTGAAATTCCCCATTCCCTGCCAACGTATTTAATTGTGGGTTCCAAGGGGTGATACCGCCAGTGATGTTTTGCCCTTGAATTTGCCAGCTTGCATTTTCTGACTGAATAGTCATCTGATTAAGTTGCAGAATGTTGGCGCTAAAAGGTAAGGATTGTTGTTGGCCTTTGATTGTTAATTGGCCCTGTTGCAATAGCAGACGATGAAAATGGCGCGGGGAAGTCAGTTGCTGCCAGTTGAAATCGAATGCGGCAACTTGAGCCGCTAAAATGAAAGTTTGTTGCTGATTGCTAATGACAATATTGGAAAATGTCAGGGTGCCCGGTTGTGACCAGTTATGTTCGATATTGCCTATTTGAACCTGATAACGGCTGTGATGACTCAGCCATTGACTAAGCTGATGTGTTCCCCAGTTTGTCTGCATCACGACATAAACCGTGATTACTGCCAGTATTACCAGTAATAACAGTGTAACCAGCGATTTTCCTAACCATTTCATCATCAGACTCCAATCGGCTTATAGCTTCCTTTGTATAATTTAACAATAAAAATATCAACAAGTCACTATATTAGTTGTTATTTCTAATAATTTCAGGGTATGAAATGAAAAAGTAATGAATTATTCGTTATCGTTTTATTCTATTAAAATAAACTTCGGAGATTAATCTTTAATTAATTGTATTTTTGTTTTTCGTGCTAAGTTTTATTAATTATTTGGAATATTTTTATGAATTTGTTAATAATTATATTGTGTGATTAATATAATTATTAAATCTATATTTTATTGCATGACAATATAGCCAATAACATCCGAATGAATTAATGTATTAATGGATGGCTATAAATGGAATAACGATATTTTTTCGTCATTCCTTTCTATTCCTTTCTCAGTTTGATTGATGCTTGAAATAACACTGCATAGTTTATTTTCACCCATCTTCCGGTAAATAAAAAATGTAAGGAATCTTCTATGTCAGAAAACATGAAACAAAAATCGTCGAATGAAGGTAATATCCGCACAACCCGCCCACTTACAGGAACGGAATTTCTGGATGGGCTAAACGATGGTCGGGAAGTCTGGGCTTATGGTGAACGCATTCACGATGTTGTCAACCATCCTGCTTTTCAAAATCCGGCCCGAGCTATTGCGAAACTTTATGACGCTTTGCACGATCCTGCTTATCGTGACGTACTGACCACGTCGACAGATACGGGGAGTTGTGGTGTAACACACCCTTTTTTCCGTATACCGCGCTCACAGCAGGATTTAATTGCTGATCGTGATGCTATTGCCGCGTGGGCTCGCATGAGTTATGGCTGGTTGGGGAGAAGCCCTGATTATAAGGCTTCGTTTCTTACCTCGCTCGGCGTAAAACCGGAAATTTATGGTGATTTTGCTGATAATGCAAAAAGCTGGTATATCCGTTCGCAGGAAAGCGTGTTTTACTGGAATCACTCGATTATTAATCCGCCAATAGATCGTCATTTATCACCTGATGAAATTGGGGATATTTGTATTCATGTTGAAAAAGAGTGTGATGATGGATTAATTGTCAGCGGCGCTAAAGTTGTTGCCACAGGATCGGCGATTAGTCACTACAACTTTATTGGTCATTACGGTTTACCAATAAAGAAACGGGAATTTGCGTTGGTCTTTACCTTGCCGATGAATACCCCGGGAGTGAAATTAATTTGTCGTCCCTCTTACGCAATGGCGGCTGATAAAATGGGCAGTCCTTTTGATTATCCGCTCTCGTCCCGATTTGATGAGAACGATACGATAATGATTCTGGATAAAGTGAAGGTTCCTTGGGAAAACATATTTATCTATGGAGATGTAGATAAAGTTTCGTTATTTTTTGCTGAATCGGGTTATTTTCATCGGGCTATGTTGCATGGTGTGACTCGATTGGCGGTTAAACTTGATTTTCTTTCTGGGTTGCTTATTAAGGGGGTTGAAGCTACGGGTACGAAGGATTTTCGTGGCGTACAAGCACGGGTTGGTGAAGTATTGTCATGGCGTAATATGTTTTGGGCACTCAGTGATGCGATGATTAAATCCCCGGAGCCTTGGAGTGGAGATGCCCTATTGCCTCGGTATGAGTATGGGATAGCTTATCGTTGGTTTATGACGCTGGGTTACCCGCGGGTAAAAGAGATTATTGAACAGGATTTGGGCAGTGCCTTGATTTATATTAACTCTCATGCCCGCGATTTTTCCAACCCGGAACTGTCTCCTTATCTTGATAAATACATGCGTGGCTCCAATGGTTACAGTGCAGTTGAGCGAGTCAAGCTCATGAAACTGATTTGGGACTCGATCGGTACGGAATTCGCTGGCAGGCATGAATTATACGAGCGCAATTATTCCGGCAACCACGAAGCTATCAGAGTCGATGTGTTATTGGCTTCCCAAGCCACGGGCTTAGTGGATCAATTGAAAGGGTTTGCTGAGCAGTGTATGAGTGAATACGATCTTGATGGTTGGGTTGGTAACGATTTTATTTGGCCTTCCAACCGCTAGGAGATAAATCATCATCACGCACGATGATGAAATATATACCCAATGGATTTCAAGATGCATCGCGACGGCAAAGGAGCGAATCCCCGGTAGCATAGGTAACGATGTGACCGGGGTGAGTGAGTGCAGCCAACAAAGAGGCAACTTGAAAGATAACGGGTATACGTGCGTGATGAGTCGATTATGGGTAACCCGAGATCAAATTTGTAGAAAAACTACTTCTCCTGAGGAAATACCAAATTAAGAGTGATGGCTGTCAGACCGCCAGCAGCAATACCGGAAGAGAGTAACGTTTTCAGCCAGTCAGGAGCGAACTGTAAAATTAGTGGTTGTTGCGCAACACCCATACCAACCGCTAAAGAGAGCGCGATAATCATAATTGCCCGGCGGTTAAGTGCCTCTCTGGAAACGATACGGATACCCGATGCGGCAATCGTACCGAACATCACGATAGTGGCACCTCCCAATACCGGTTCAGGGATCTGTTGTACAAATCCTGCGACCGCAGGAAATAGTCCTAATAGCATCAACATCAGCGCCACGGCGTAACCTACATGACGGCTGGCAACGCCGGTTAATTGGATAACCCCGTTATTCTGCCCAAAACAAGAATTTGGAAAAGTATTAAATACGGCAGAAAGCATAGAATTTAGGCCGTTAGCTAAAACACCGCCTTTAATACGCTTCATATATAAAGGACCGCTGACCGGTTGCTCGGAAACATCAGATGTTGCAGTAATATCGCCGATGGTTTCCAGCGAAGTTACCATGAAAATCAGCATCAACGGGATAAGCAGATTCCAGTCAAAGGAAAGACCATAATAGAGTGGAGCGGGAATTGTCATGAGTGAACCATTTTCCTGTACCGTTGCTGGTGGCAGCATACCCATTAGCCAGGCGGCAACATAACCTACCGTCATTGCAATCACCAGAGAAGCCACACGCAGATAAGGATTACGCTGGCGGTTCAGCAAAACAATCACCACCAATACAACACCGGCCAGAAACAGATGCTCTGGAGAACCAAAAGTGTGATTTTCGATAGCAGAGAATCCACCACCGATAGAGGTCAATCCAACCTGAATCAGAGACAAACCGATAATCATCACCACAACACCGGAAACCAATGGGGTGATAATTCTTCGGGCCAGATGCAATACGCGGGATAACAGAATTTCTGTAACGGATGCCACCATCAGAGTACCGAATAACGCGGCCATCATAGTAGGAATATCTGCCCCGCCGTTTTTTAATGCCAGCCCGCCCATAATCAAGGGGGAAACAAAGTTAAAACTGGTCCCTTGAATAGAAAGTAAACCAGAACCGATTGGCCCCCAAGTGCGGATCTGAATCAATGATGCTAGCCCTGAAGCAAACAGAGACATACTGATAATCCGCTGTGTATCGTGAGTGGGCAGCCCTAGCGCTTGGCAGATCAAGATTGCTGGCGTGATGACCGCGACAAACATTGCCAGTAAATGCTGACAGGCAGCAAACAATGTTTGTGGCAATGGTGGTCGATCTTCTAAGCGATAAATCAATTCACTAGCTGATTTTTTCGGGGGTATTGTTTCAGCTTGTTTAGGGGATGAGGTGAGCATGGTGTGAAATTCCGGACTGACAAAGAACGCATTTTAATGATCAACTGCGTAAAAGCAATCGTTTGCGTAAAAATTCTGTTTGTTGTCATGATTCGCTCTGGTCACATTTTTATATGTTTTAACTTGTGTTTGTTGCAGATTTTTTTTCTAATCCAGCGTTGCCTGCTTTTGGCGTTCTCTAAAGGATGAGTATAACGTCGTAATAACTTACATAATTTTAACAATATAGCTGGGGTACATAGATGTATCATCTTGATGTTTATGGCACGCTCGTTGCGTCTGCATTAGTACTATTACTTGGGCGTAAACTTGTACAATCCGTCCCATTTCTTGAAAAATACACCATTCCTGAACCTGTCGCGGGTGGCCTGTTAGTTGCTCTAATTCTTTTAGCGGTTAAACAAACAACAGGCTGGGAAATCAACTTTGATTTATCTCTTAAAGACCCTTTGATGTTAACTTTCTTCGCCACTATCGGCTTGAATGCCAATCTTTCCAGCCTGAAAGCGGGTGGTAAGGTCCTGTTCACGTTTGTCTTCGTCGTTGTGGGTTTGCTACTGGTTCAGAACACGGTGGGTATCGCTTTGGCTGAACTGTTGGGGCTGGATCCATTAATGGGCTTACTGGCGGGTTCTGTTACGCTATCTGGTGGTCATGGTACCGGTGCCGCTTGGGGTAAACTGTTTAGTGAGCGTTATGGTTTTGAGAATGCAACCGAAGTGGCGATGGCCTGTGCGACTTTCGGTTTAGTACTGGGTGGTTTGATTGGTGGTCCGGTCGCTCGTTTCCTGGTGAGAAATACAAAAACTCCGGGCTTGAGGGGCGATGATACCGAAGTGCCGACAGCATTTGAAAAACCTTATACCGGGCGGATGATCACAGCACTGGTGATGCTGGAAACGATCGCCTTGATCGCTATCTGTCTGATGGCAGGTAATTTTGTATCTGAACTTCTGCAAGGTACATGGTTTGAATTACCGACGTTCGTCTGTGTGTTATTTATCGGGGTTATTCTCAGTAACAGTCTATCGGTGTTAGGTTTTTACCGAGTCTTTGACCGAGCAGTTTCTGTACTGGGCAACGTAAGTCTTTCCCTGTTCCTGGCAATGGCGTTAATGAGCCTGAAATTGTGGCAGATGGCATCGCTGGCATTACCCATGCTGGTTATTCTCACCATCCAGGCCATCGTGATGGCGCTGTATGCAATTTTTGTCACCTATCGAGTGATGGGTAAAAACTATGATGCTGCGGTTTTGGCGGCAGGTCACTGTGGTTTTGGTTTAGGGGCGACACCTACCGCCATTGCGAACATGCAGGCGATTACTGATCGTTTCGGGCCATCCCATGTGGCGTTTCTGGTGGTGCCGATGGTTGGGGCATTCTTTATCGATATCGTTAACGCGATTGTGATTAAACTCTATTTGCTGTTACCCGTTTTCCCGGCGGTGTAGGGATAAATTAGAGAGATACTGCACCTGCTATGCAGTTGGTGCAGTATTGTCTTTGTGTTCTTTAGTCATTATTTATTTTAAGCAAGCACCGTCATAGTTTCACCTCTTACCTGTATGTATGGGGGTCCAGATAGATCCCGTTAGCCTCGCCTGTATTCCATTGGAATATCAGGCGAGATGGTCTTTTACTGTGTTTTACTTATAATTTAACGCATTCAAATATAGTAAGAAGGATGAACAACGATGAAGCTTTTTAACGCTCTGGGGTTTCGTTGGGACCGATCTTCGGTTCCTCTTATTGTTCCGATTCATTCTATTGAGCGGGTATGCTTCCGTTTTCACCGGATGCTACCGGAGTTTGTTTGGGATGCTAGCGTTCTTGAAGGCAATCCTTTTACTTTCCCCGAAGTGAAAACATTGTTAGGTGGATTGTCACCCGGATGCAGAGCAAATTCGAGCGGCGAATAGATGAAATAATATTGACAACCGGACAGGAGTAGTCATTCTGATAATAATACTTCTATCGCCTCTATCTATGTGACCGGGGTGAGCGCAGCCAACAAAGAGGCAACTTGAAAGATAGCGGGTATACCGTTAAACATTAAAGGATGGAAATAGTTCCTCAAATAACGACGGATCATTGGCATCTCTCTATTGTTTAAACAACATAATTATTATAAGAATAATAGTTTCTACAAAAAATAGGTGTTTTATATTTATTTTACTTCCTCATATTTATCCGAAAATTAACCAATATTAAAAAATTATATCTAATTCATCACTAACATATTAATATAAATAACGTTTCATGATTCTGCCACGCGCGAATTTACTAACCTATTGTTATAGGCGAAATTATGAGTGATGTAAGATGTGGCGCTATTTTGGAATCTTATTTATAACAAGAGAAAAACTTTCAGTAATTATTAATTCGTACTAAATAATATATTTCTTCGATAAATATACCCTATGGATTTCAAGATGCATCGCGACGGCAAGGGAGTGAATCCCCGGGAGCATAGGTAACTATGTGACCGGGGTGAGCGAGTGCAGCCAACAAAGAGGCAACTTGAAAGATGACGGGTATAAAGTATTTTGGCCTTTAGCTAAGGATAACAACATGAAAGATAACACTTTATATGGCCCTATTGCCCATCTTTACGAGAGCTTTTCAGATGCTACTGACCATATCAAAGTAGAAATCAGAACTATCTTCGATCTGGCAGGGGATATACACGGGAAATCAGTGTTAGATTTAGCCTGTGGATATGGTCTCTTTAGTCGAGAATACAGAAATCGTGGTGCGTCGAAAGTCATTGGAGTCGATATATCAGAAAACATGATAGCGATTGCGAAAAGCAAATCACAACAATACGGTGACGATATCGAATTTCACGTAAGAAATATCTGCAAGATGGAGTCGGAGTCATTTGGCAAATTTGACATAGTTAATGCAGCCTGGTTATTTTGCCATGCAGAATCTCTTGAAGACCTTGAAACTATGTTCCGTGTCATTGCCGCTCATCTCAAGCCTTCCGGTAAATTAATTGCGTATACCGTTGAACCTGATTATCGATTAGAGAAAGGGAATTATGAGAATTATTGTATAAAAATTCTGAGTGAAGAGCCGGTGAAAGACACCACTCTCGTGAAAGCTGAATTTCTTACCACACCACCCAGCCCTTTCACTATGTATCGTTGGAGTCGTGAACAATATCAAACAGCGATCCAAAAGGCGGGGTTCAAACAATTTAAATGGCAAAAACCCATGCTGTTAGAAAGCGATATTGAGGCTCATCCCCCAGGTTTTTGGGATGATTTCCAACGAAATTGTCTTGATACAGCTCTTGTTTGTCAGATTTAACCAGATAATCCCCAAGATCCACTCTCTTTCCTATACCAATCCCCCGGTGAAAATCGAGGGATTTTTTTGAATTTCCTTCGTCCTGCAAAACAACTTTTCCTGACCTCCAGCCGGGATTTTGGTGAGAACCGGATGAAATAGTTCGACAACTCAGGTTTCTGGGGAAAACGGCGCTCGGGTAACTCACTCAAGCATCTGATACAAAAGTTTAGCTGCTTATTTTATTGCGAATTAAATAAAGTATCCCACGTTTTATGCTCTTCATTATATACCCGTCATCTTTCAAGTTGCCTCTTTGTTGGCTGCACTCGCTCACCCCGGTCACATCGTTACCTATGCTCCCGGGGATTTGCTCCCTTGCCGTCGCGATGCATCTTGAAATCCATAGGGTATAGATGATTATGTGGATCTTGCGTTTGATGCAACACCGCCAACACTTCAATACCCGTCGGAACTTCCCGGTAGTAAATAATGTGGCTCTCTACGGGGAAACTTAGCACACCAAAATAAAGATCCTCACTGCGATCACGACCGGGGGATGGGTGACGATCAAGAATTTCCGTCATAGTCACACGTAACGAAGTTGAATAAGCTTCCGCAACATTCGCCCCCCATCGGCGCATAGAATAGAGTTTGATTGCACGAATATGTTCTCTGGCTTTCTTAGTAAACCGGACACTCATCCTTAAGCCCTACCCTCAAGTTCATCAACTGTCAACGGTGCAAATACATCATCAATACTGTGCAATTCGCCACGATCAGCTTGTGCAATAGATTCAGCCAGAACGGCTTTTAAATTCTGTAACTTGAGCTGTGTGAACTGATCATACTCTTCGGGAGAGATAACCACGGCCACACGTTTACCATGCTTACTAATTTCTACAGGTTCACGCTGAACTTTCATAAGCAGATCACCAAACTGGTTCTTAGCTAGTTGTGCGGGAATAATTTCCATACATCACCTTCCGTCTAAAATGGCTCGAATAGCTATTATAGCTAAAAGTGCATGGAGCTACCAATAATTAAAATAGCCAACCGCCAACCAAGATGACTTTTGGGTATCTTTTGCTCTTAACGCGTCTATTTGAGGCAATTCTTTGCTACCGTTGTCACTGACTTTGTAATATTGTCCGTGAATTATAATCGTCTAATAGGTCATTCTGAATGTCGATAATGAAAGGGTATTACTCTCTCGATTTAGGGGATTTATTGCGGTAAACAGCATACTGAGCCATCAAATAACCCCGTATTTCTTCATTAAGTTTTGTTGCCAAGGCTCATAATCTTAATCTGTACCATCTATCGATAAAAAATAATCTAAAACCAACTACCCAAAAATCAATTTAGCATTAAAGGCATAACGACGGATCATTGGCATCTCTCTATTGTTTAAACGGCATAATTATTATAAGAATAATAGTTTCCACAAAACATATCATAAGTGTTTTATATTTATTTTACTTCCTCATATTTGTTCGAAAATTAACCAATATTAAAAAATTATATCTAATTCATCGCTAACGTATTAATGTAAATAACGTTTCATGATTCTGCCACGCGCGAATTTACTAACCTATTGTTATAGGCGAAATTATGAGTGATGTAAGATGTGGCGCTATTTTGGAATCTTATTTATAACAAGAGAAAAACTTTCAGTAATTATTAATTCGTACTAAATAATATATTTCTTCGATAAATATACCCTATGGATTTCAAGATGCATCGCGACGGCAAGGGAGTGAATCCCCGGGAGCATAGAGAACTATGTGACCGGGGTGAGCGAGTGCAGCCAACAAAGAGGCAACTTGAAAGATGACGGGTATAAAGTATTTTGGCCTTTAGCTAAGGATAACAACATGAAAGATAAAACTTTATATGGCCCTATTGCCCATCTTTACGAGAGCTTTTCAGATGCTACTGACCATATCAAAGTAGAAATCAGAACTATCTTCGATCTGGCAGGGGATATACACGGGAAATCAGTGTTAGATTTAGCCTGTGGATATGGTCTCTTTAGTCGAGAATACAGAAATCGTGGTGCGTCGAAAGTCATTGGAGTCGATATATCAGAAAACATGATAGCGATTGCGAAAAGCAAATCACAACAATACGGTGACGATATCGAATTTCACGTAAGAAATATCTGCAAGATGGAGTCGGAGTCATTTGGCAAGTTTGACATAGTTAATGCAGCCTGGTTATTTTGCCATGCAGAATCTCTTGAAGACCTTGAAACTATGTTCCGTGTCATTGCCGCTCATCTCAAGCCTGCCGGTAAACTAATTGCGTATACCGTTGAACCTGATTATCGATTAGAGAAAGGGAATTATGAGAATTATTGTATAAAAATTCTGAGTGAAGAGCCGGTGAAAGACACCACTCTCGTGAAAGCTGAATTTCTTACCACACCACCCAGTCCTTTCACTATGTATCGTTGGAGTCGTGAACAATATCAAACAGCGATCCAAAAGGCGGGGTTCAAACAATTTAAATGGCAAAAACCCATGCTGTTAGAAAGCGATATTGAGGCTCATCCCCCAGGTTTTTGGGATGATTTCCAACGAAATTGTCTTGATACAGCTCTTGTTTGTCAGATTTAACCAGATAATCCCCAAGATCCACTCTCTTTCCTATACCAATCCCCCGGTGAAAATCGAGGGATTTTTTTGAATTTCCTTCGTCCTGCAAAACAACTTTTCCTGACCTCCAGCCGGGATTTTGGTGAGAACCGGATGAAATAGTTCGACAACTCAGGTTTCTGGGGAAAACGGCGCTCGGGTAACTCACTCAAGCATCTGATACAAAAGTTTAGCTGCTTATTTTATTGCGAATTAAATAAAGTATCCCACGTTTTATGCTCTTCATTATATACCCGTCATCTTTCAAGTTGCCTCTTTGTTGGCTGCACTCGCTCACCCCGGTCACATCGTTACCTATGCTCCCGGGGATTTGCTCCCTTGCCGTCGCGATGCATCTTGAAATCCATAGGGTATAGATGATTATGTGGATCTTGCGTTTGATGCAACACCGCCAACACTTCAATACCCGTCGGAACTTCCCGGTAGTAAATAATGTGGCTCTCTACGGGGAAACTTAGCACACCAAAATAAAGATCCTCACTGCGATCACGACCGGGGGATGGGTGACGATCAAGAATTTCCGTC
>NZ_CAWPHH010000036.1:38124-46557 GCF_963887965.1 Photorhabdus sp. RW14-46
AAAACTTTATATGGCCCTATTGCCCATCTTTACGAGAGCTTTTCAGATGCTACTGACCATATCAAAGTAGAAATCAGAACTATCTTCGATCTGGCAGGGGATATACACGGGAAATCAGTGTTAGATTTAGCCTGTGGATATGGTCTCTTTAGTCGAGAATACAGAAATCGTGGTGCGTCGAAAGTCATTGGAGTCGATATATCAGAAAACATGATAGCGATTGCGAAAAGCAAATCACAACAATACGGTGACGATATCGAATTTCACGTAAGAAATATCTGCAAGATGGAGTCGGAGTCATTTGGCAAGTTTGACATAGTTAATGCAGCCTGGTTATTTTGCCATGCAGAATCTCTTGAAGACCTTGAAACTATGTTCCGTGTCATTGCCGCTCATCTCAAGCCTGCCGGTAAACTAATTGCGTATACCGTTGAACCTGATTATCGATTAGAGAAAGGGAATTATGAGAATTATTGTATAAAAATTCTGAGTGAAGAGCCGGTGAAAGACACCACTCTCGTGAAAGCTGAATTTCTTACCACACCACCCAGTCCTTTCACTATGTATCGTTGGAGTCGTGAACAATATCAAACAGCGATCCAAAAGGCGGGGTTCAAACAATTTAAATGGCAAAAACCCATGCTGTTAGAAAGCGATATTGAGGCTCATCCCCCAGGTTTTTGGGATGATTTCCAACGAAATTGTCTTGATACAGCTCTTGTTTGTCAGATTTAACCAGATAATCCCCAAGATCCACTCTCTTTCCTATACCAATCCCCCGGTGAAAATCGAGGGATTTTTTTGAATTTCCTTCGTCCTGCAAAACAACTTTTCCTGACCTCCAGCCGGGATTTTGGTGAGAACCGGATGAAATAGTTCGACAACTCAGGTTTCTGAGGAAAACGGCGCTCGGGTAACTCAGTACACCAAAATAAAGATCCTCACTGCGATCACGACCGGGGATGGGTGACGATCAAGAATTTCCGTCATAGTCACACGTGACGAAGTTGAATAAGCTTCCGCGACATTTGCTCCCCGCTCGTCAAGTGAGAGCGTTTCTGGCGGGATAGCTTGGGGAGGTGGTCTTTTATTGTGTTTTACTTATAATTTAGCGCATTCGAAATAGTAAAAAGGATTAGCAACGATGAAGCTTTTCAACGCATTGGGGTTTCGTTGGGACCGGTCTGCGGCTCCTCTTATTGTTCCTATTCATTCTATTGAGCGGGTATGCTTCCGCTTTCATCGGATGCTGCCAGAATTTGTTTGGGATGCTGGTGTACTTGAAGGCAATCCCTTTACTTTCCCCGAAGTGAAAACATTGTTGGACGGTGTCACCGTCGGCGGTAGGAAGGTTTCTGATCAGCAACAGATCTTGAATCTTGCAGAGAGTGCCAGGCGCTTACTAGTTTTAGTGAAAACCGGTCAATTTGAATTGACCAAAGCCACATTCGCAGAACTTCATAGCATCGTTGCTTGTAATGAAGCTTTGGAGTGGGGAATGTTCCGTGGGGAAGGGCAGGAGACAAATTACACTCCAGATGTCAGTTTGGGCAATCAGGGGCGTCATACGCCGTTGCCTACTGAGTCTGGCGCACCAGAATTAAATCGTGTTTTTCACGAGGGTCTTGCTGCATTGCGTGAATGTCGGCCTTTTGAACAGGGAGCTGCATTCTTTCTTTTCGGGGCGCTACAGCAATTTTTCTTTGATGGTAACAAACGCACTTCACGTTTCATGATGAACGGTATCTTGATGTCGAACGGCATCGATGCAATCAGTGTGCCTGCGGCAAAACTGCATGAGTTCAACGAAAAAATGGTCCGCTTCTACCTGAGCAAAGATGCTACTGAGATGATGATGTTTCTTATGGATTGTCATCCGGATAAAGTGGCAAAACCCGGTTTTTTTAAATGATCATAAAATGGGATTGCACAAACGAACGTTTTTGACACGACCCAGACCGCTATTGATCTTTTTGTTAAAACAAAGTGCAGGATAAAAAAAACCAGCACTTTGTTAATAATCTGAAATTAACGCAACAAAATTTTGGATGGTTTGGGCTTACAACCCCTATACTGAAACCTTATTTTGAAATTGATCTAAAGTTTATATCCTATGGATTTCAAGATGCATCGCGGCGGCAAGGGAGAGAATCCCCGGGAGCATAGATAACTATGTGACCGGGGTGAGCGAGTGCAGCCAACAAAGAAGCAACTTGAAAGATGACGGGTATAAATCAACCAATTAAATCCCTGAAACGATAGTATCTAAAGCTGCCATGATATCGGAGTGAATACCCGGCATAACACAGACGATATCCGCAGCTTTTAACTTGCTCTTTGCTACCGTTGTCACTGACTTTGTAATATTGTCCGTGAATTATAATCGTCTAATAGGTCATTCTGAATGTCGATAATGAAAGGGTATTATTCCCTCGATTTAGGGGATTTATTGCGGTAAACAGCATACTGAGCCATCAAATAACCCCGTATTCATCATCATCGGTAAATAGCCCTGCACCACGCTCAAATTCATTGAAAGCGTGGATACCGGCTTTGTTTTTAGTTTTCCATAGCTGTCTTATTTTCTCACGAACAACATCGGACAACATTTTGTCTAGTGTCGCTGATAAGTTGATCCCTAAATCACGGGCTTCATCTAGCACTTTAGCGGTCAAATACACATTTGTACTACGTTTACCGGATTGTTTTCGTTCTACGGTTGAGACGCATTGTCTTTTCATCAGATACCTCATCTATGCGCATATACCTTATAGATTTCAAGATGTATCGCGACGGCAAGGGAGCGAATCCCCGGGCGCATAGATAACGATGTGACCGGGGTGAGAGAGTGCAGCCAACAAAGAGGCAACTTGAAAGATGACGGGTATATACTCCAGTTATAGCAAAAAATTTTTATTGCATTACAAATGTTATGCAATAGAATGTAATACAAATGTCATTACAGGAGATAACGTTATGAGTACTATTCAGATCAGAGTTGATGAAGAACTTAAAAAAAGTGCGTATCAGACATTTGAGAAACTGAACTTATCGCCATCTGATGCGCTACGTCTCTTTCTGCGCTATGTTGTGGAGAATGAAAAGCTGCCGTTCACTGAAGTTTCCGTTATGGTGGCAGATCATGATGAAGATGCAGACATCTTAGCAGTGGTACGTGACCGTCTTAAAAATCCCGCTAGACGTATCAGGGTAAACCTTGATGATATTTAATATCGATTTCGACGAACGAGCCCTGAAAGAGTGGTACAAACTGGATCAGAGCATACGCGACCAATTTAAAAAGAAGCTACGGAAGTTACAGAACAATCCCTATATTGATTCAGCCAGATTACACGGTAATCTGGCTGGCTGCTTTAAAATTAAACTCCGTTCTTCAGGCTTTCGTCTGGTTTACCAAGTGATAGAAGAAGAGATCGTAATATTGGTGATCGCTGTTGGTAAACGGGAAGATGCGAAAACTTATGAAATAGCTTGTAAACGAATTGTATAATAAATATACCGCAATGAAATCGCCCTAACGCTGGGTGATAAGATTGAGGGTTTCTGTCTGGCAATGCAGAGCGTCCAGCGTGATGATATTCCAATAAAGTAAAAAATAATTCAATGAGTTGTCTGGCTCTTCTTTACCTTTGTTTTACGATAAAAAAGTCATTTTGTTTTTATCGTCATCCGCTTACTTTAGCCTTTACTGATGAGGGGTGTCTCAACAACATAAATGGGCGTCAATTTACCCGCGCCATTTGGTTCCGCAATGATTATCAATTAGTTTCCGAGAAACTTCGTTATTCAGGACTTAAAGCACATAGTGAATATGATTAGTTAATCTATTAAGTGTTATTTTGTTATTGCCGGCCATTAACCAATGACTGAGAAAAATATAATAATTCAACCTATCGAGTATTTACTTGAAATTTTATCACTCCCGCTCTCTACGAAATAGTTTTTAATGTAAATCCTAAAGAAACAAAGTAACTCACTTTTTTATAAATAGAAAATATACTGCGCCCCTTTTGGTGATTTTTATTCTTTGCTTTACAGTTAATACTTAGTAGATTAAGTTACATGTTTGCGTATTAATAAAAGTAGCAGTAAAGATGTACATCCCCCCTAAATTCTGTTGCCCAAGTCTCATAATTTTAATTTTTACGCTTTATCGATAAAAAATAATCTAAAACCAACTACCAAAAAATCAATTTGGTATTAATCTATAGTTGTCAGTCGATAATTTTTTTCTATTATCTTCTTCATCAAAGAATAGCTAGTATCAAATTGCAGTAGAAATTCAGCTTAACCCGCAAGGGATAGGTTTTATGGCATAGATTCCCCTGTGGGTAAAAAGGTTAATCCGATATCACCATCATTAGGAGAATAATATGAATCAAAATAACGATTCCTCACCAAACATGGATACCGACGGTAATCCTATCAAGCAATATTGGCAACCGGATAGGAGTAGTTATTCTGATAATAGTACTTCTATCGCTTCTACCAGAGGGGCAACCTCTATGTTATTGCCGAATGGCAGAGTGATGACTTGGGGAGATGACCTTAGTAGTCAAATCCCGCCCGATATTGCCGAATTGCAAGATATCGTTAGTCTAAGTGCAACCGATGACGCTTTCGCGGCTCTGCGGAAAAACCGTAGTGTGGTCGCTTGGGGAAATGAAAACGAAGGTAATGGTGGTCAAGTACCTGATGAAATTGCTCAATTGACGGATATTGTCAGCTTGAAAGCAACAAGTTCTGCCTTCGTGGCCTTACGGACAAACGGTAGTATAGTTGCCTGGGGAGATGAATTTTATGGCGGTAAAATACCTGATGAAATTGCCCAATTGCAGGATATTACCAGCCTGAGTTCAACAATAAACGCATTTACTGCTCTGCGTGCAAATCGCAGCGTGGTCGCTTGGGGAATTAAAGATTGGGGCGGTCAGGTCCCGCCAGAAATTGCCCAATTGCAGGATATTGTCAGTATCAGTGCAATAGTTTCTGCTTTCGCAGCCCTACGATCAGACCGCAGTGTCGTCGCTTGGGGGTTCAAGAACTCAGGTACTCAAATCCCACCAGAAATTGCTCAATTGCGGGATATTGTTAGTCTAAGCGCAACAAATTTTGCTTTTGCAGCCCTACGGGCGAATCACAGTGTCGTCGCTTGGGGCAACCCATCTTCGGGTGGCAGTATTCCGCCGGAAATTGCTCAATTACAAGATATCGTCAGTCTGAGTACAACATCGGGGGCTTTTGCAGCCCTGCGGGCAAACCGCAGCGTGGTCGTCTGGGGAGGTAATGATATCAAAACCCCACCAGAAATTGCCGCATTGCAGGATATTGTCAGTATCAGTGCAACAGAAACCGCATTTGCAGCTCTACGGATGGATGGTAGCGTAGTCGCTTGGGGATATGGCAATTATTCAGACTATGATCACGGTAATCAAGGCAATCAAGTCCCAGCCGGGATAGCTCGATTACAAGATATCGTTAGCCTAAGTGCGTCAAGAAACTCATTTACAGTATTGAGAGCCGATGGTCAGAGAGTTGGTTGGGGATCGGCTGATGATAATAAATTGCATAATGAATATGATAATTAATTCATCCATTGAGCAAAGGTCTTACGGTACAGACTCCCTGTGAGTAAAGTAAATCCGATATGACCTTGTATAGGAGAATGATATGAACCAAAATAACGACTTCTCACCAAACAACCTATACCGGCATTCTGGGGTTGGAATATATAGTAACTCTGACAACAAGATCTCCATCACTTCCGCTTACGGCACAACCGCCATGTTATTGCAAGATGGCAGTGTGATCGTCTGGGGGGGACGCCGTGTACCGCCAGAAATTGCCCAATTACGGGATATCGTCAGCCTGAATTCAACAAATTATGCATTCGCAGCCCTGCGGGCAGACCGTAGCGTGGTAGCTTGGATGGGAGGTAATTCTGGCAATAGGGACTATGGCGGCGAAGTTCCATATAAAATTGCTAAATTACAGGATATTGTCAGCCTGAGCGCAACAGATTCTGCATTCGCAGCCCTTCGGTCAAACGGTAGCGTGGCCGCTTGGGGAGATATGAGCCGTGGTGGTAACGCTCCATACAACTTACAAGATATTGTCAGCCTGAGCGCAACAAATTCTACATTCGCAGTCCTTCGGTCAAACGGTAGCGTGTTCTCTTGGGGATACGCTACAGTCCCGCCAGACATTGCTAAATTAAACGATATTATCAGTCTAAGTGCAATAGATGATACTTTCATCGCCCGGCGGGCAAACCTCCGCATAGTCACCTGGGGAGGTGGACCTTCTATACCCCCTGAAATTGCAAGATGGCAGGATATTGTCAGCTTGTGTAAAACAGGTGGTGCTTTCGCAGCCCTTCGAGCAGACCGTAGCGTAGTTGCCTGGGGTGATCGGGACAATGGCGGCGCAGTCCCACCAGAAATTGCTACATTACGGGATATTGTCAGCCTAGTTAGAATACCTAATACTTTCGTGGCATTGCGGGCAGATCGCAGCGTAGTCTCTTGGGGGAATAGTTCTGAGGGGGATGCAATTCCACCAGAAATTGCCGCATCAAAAGATATCGTCAGCCTATATTCAACAGGAAGTACGATTATAGCCCTACGGGCAGATCGCAGCATAGTCTCTTGGGGTGATATCAGTGTCCCCCCCGAGATTGCTAAATTAAAGGATATTGTTAGCCTGAGTGCAGCATCTTATCACGGTTTCGCAGCTCTGCGAGCGAATGGTAGTGTAGTTTCTTGGTGGGGGTCCAGAAATTCTAGTTTCCAAGTTCCACCTGGAATAGCCCGACTACAAGATATAATCAGCCTAAGTGCATCAAGAAACGCATTCGCAGTCTTACGGGCGAATGGTCAAAGATTAGCTTGGGATGTTGGTAACGATAATACAGTACACAGTGAATATGATGATTAATCTATTGTCATTATAAATCACTAAAAAACCCTAAAACCAAGGCTGAGCTGTAATACCTCGGTTCAGCCTATCGTTTATTTAATTTGAAATATTAGCTCTCCCGCTCTTGTTATTACCAAAATAACTCACTTTTTTATAGACAGAAAATATATTGCGCCCCTTTTGGTGATTTTTATTCTTTGTTTTACAGTTAATACTTAGTAAATTAAGTTACATGTTTGCGTATTAATAAAAGTAGCAGTAAAGATGTATATCCCCCCTAAATTCTGTTGCCCAAGTCTCATAATTTTAATTTTTACGCTTTATCGATAAAAAATAATCTAAAACCAACTACCAAAAAACCAATTTAGTATTAACCTATAGGTATCAGTCGATAACTTTTTTCTATTATCTGATTCATCAAATATTGGGGCTAAACACCCAGTCTGGAAATTCTGTCAGCGGAAGTTGATAAAACAACTGATTAATTATAAAGAGGCTGGAAATATCTTTATCAATCAAGCAGAAAAACAAGCATTAGGGGAGAAAGTAGCAAACCGTTGGATATAAATAGTTCAGGAATGGAGATTCCATTCCTGATTATGGTGATTTAATTTTGTCTAACACTCAATTAAATCGGATGACAAGCTCTCATTTATTTCTCTTGATGAGATATATTGGTGCCGCTATCTTGTACATAATCATCAAAAATAATAATAAAACTGTTATGAAAAGCAGGATATGATTTTTCAATACCTTTCTGTATTACTGACAATATAAAACCATGCGTATCGGATAGATCCCACACTTTGACATCTTCACAATCAAGAGCTAAATATTCCTCTCTACCTTCCTCTCCACATTTATTAACCGAAACTTTAACCGGTTCAGTTGAGAGATTTTTAACATAAATCATAAATCCTCCACTATATCAATAATGAATATTTTTATTAAATTCAATGATGTAAGAAAAATTAAATTAAAAAAACTAGTGCGATAATAAAATTTTTTAGACAGCTGGTATCGAATATAAAGAGTCTATCCGGCTACCGTTATTTTCAACATAGCTAGTATAAATAATTATGTAGCCATTTGATTTTATTGAATACAACATTGTGGCACTATCTTTACGTGCTAATGACATTAAATAACCGCGCTTATCTGATCTACCCCATTGAGCCACCTCTCCTGGAGGAATATCAATATATTCATCATCACCTTCGTCACTACTCCATTTACTAATTGCAACTTTAACCACATTATCTGAAATATTTTTGGCATAAATCATATTAAATTCTCCATTATATCAACGTAGATTTATTTAGCTCTGATTTAAAAACATCCTAACACGTACCATAATGAAATATAAGTATATACCCAAGAAACTTCAAGATGCAGTTTTTAGCACCTGAAAATGGTCGTTAATTCTAGACATCAGCGAGTCCGCTATATCCGGTAGCGTTGTGGTGAAAAATTTGAAGACGTTGTCTCGAAATT
>NZ_CAWPHH010000037.1:0-45962 GCF_963887965.1 Photorhabdus sp. RW14-46
AATCAGTCATTTTATTTGTTTAATATCCACTCAGGAACATATAATAAAAAATTCCTGTTGTCCCGTCTGTTTGTGTGATGAGTATTTGATTAACTTAATAAATGTGACATAAATCCCAAATTTTTTTACTCCGCTACGTTCACCCAACATCCGAATTTTATTAGATGGAAGCAACAAACACCGCATTATGCTGTATCTGCTTTTAGCGCTTCGATTATCACTGTTGCGTTTTCATTAATCATAAAACGAAAAAATGTGGACTGACCGTTTTTATGGGCATTAAACTTTTTTTATCGCATTTTGCTACCACCGGCAGGGTTTTAACGCTGTTTTTACTGTCTTTAACATTTCGTTTTAATGCTTTTTATTGACTTCGTAACGTTAAGATTCGTTCAGATTAAATCATTGTGGGCTGTCATTTTTCATCTTGTTTGAAAACAAGGCGTGACAGAAATTTTCACTCATTCAGGTAAGGTGAGAGACGTTTTATCTGCATATGATAAAACCGTCGTTAAAAAACCGTTTATGGTCTATCAGTGTAGTTTTAAAATCTGGAAAAAATAGTCAGCGTATTATGAAAAAACAGGTGAAAACTTTAATCATTAAAGGTGAAAATAAGTGATTAAGGCTTTTTTAAAATGGGTAAAAAATTCGACGTTATACTGGCATTGTAAGAGAAAGCATCAGGCAAAACCGGTCCTGAGTTGATTAACCAAGTGACCGCGTTAATCCAATAATAAGAATAAAAATATTTAATAGGATTAACCAAATTAAGCTAATGTGCTTAAATAAGCGGTTTTGTATGGATTGTAAAGCGTTTATGAAAAACAGAGTCAATCATTAAAGAAAATCGATAAACCTTTAGGTTGACTAGATTAGCAGTCTTAAATATTGAGCTTAAATACTATTAGCATATCTGTTATCTTATCTGCTGGTTTTAAAGTTGAAGAGTTAAATACCGGAAAAAGAGAAAACCTATACCCTATGGATTTCGAGGTGCATCGCGACGGCAAGGGAGCGAATCCCCGGGAGCATAGATAACGATGTGACCGGGGTGAGTGCAGCCAACAAAGAGGCAACTTGAAAGATAACGGGTATAAACATCAGGTTAATGAAAATGGGAAAGTTAAATACGTATCAGGAAACGAAAAATCATTAGGTTTATAAAAACTGCTTAATCAAAACCATCCATTGGATGCATTTTTGCTTTAAAAAATAGGAAAACCCCAGGAATGATAATTGGTTTACAGATTCTATCTCTTTTAACATGGTTAACTTTCTCTTTTTACTTATATTTCCCGCTCTTAGCGATCGCAAGCGCTTTTTTATCGGTAATTAATTCACCTGAGGATTTAAAAAGTACAGAGTGAATAAAAAGGTTTATTCCCCGCTATGATTATTTAAAAGTGAGTATACAGAGAGATTAAAGATTTATATATACCCTATGGATTTCAAGTTGCATCGCGACGGCAAGGGAACGAATCCCCGGGAGCATAGATAACGATGTGACCGGGGTGAGTGAGTGCAGCCAACAAAGAGGCAGCTTGAAAGATGACGGGTATAAAATGAAAATCGTCTTTGTTAATGCTTATGCATCTTGGGAAAAAGGATAAACAAGAAAGATAATCCGGTATAAGAAACACACCGGATTATCATATCAAGGTTAAATTATTCAATAATCCTTAACTATATCAGTATTACATCTCCTCATTACCACTGATCGCCAGCGCTCTATTCAAAGCCTGTGCTAAAGCGATTTTATTCTCATTATCCTCCAATAAACTAAAATGGTTACCCGGAGTAGCAATCAACTTAAGTGAAGTATTGGGCATGACCCGTTCCCAACCTAACGACGGCTCTATATTTACGGATTCCGGCTTTTCATCCATCACAAAAGAATCAGCAGGAGAAGGTTCTACCGCATAGAACTGATGCAACGTTATTGCTAATGCTGACGGTTCATAATCCGCAACTATTTGCGTGTAACGTTCGATCTGCCGCCAATGCTTTGCGATCACATCAGCACGCAGATTTGCGGGATATAACGCCAATTCTTGTGCTGCTTCAATAAACTGCACCAAATTCAACTCATCAATTCGCCGGTACAACGCCGCAATCTCTTCTTTGCACGTCTTCCCCGACTGCCGAGCCAACTCAGTAAAGAAATGATGTTTAGACTGCATGGCCTCTTTGCCAAAATAATGCGGTGCAGGCGTATCAATTAACCCCAAGAAATTAACCATTTCACCGGCACTCAAAAGCCGCTGGACAATGGCATAAGCCAATATCCCGCCGGAAGAGTAGCCACTTATCCGATACGGACCAACCGGTTGTACCACTTTCATCAAGGTGATCATTCTGGCTGCCTGCTCTTCCATCGTTAACATCAGTTCTTCACTGATGGATGGCCAAGGCAGCGCATAAATCGGGTAGCCCGACGGGATATGTTGAGCCAGCCCGAAGACATAAGAATAGTCACCCATGCCACTGGGAACAAAGAACAATGGCAGCCCTGTTCCGCCAGGTCGCACCGATATAGCGCTGCTTCGCGGCTGAGACAATAAATCCGAGGTGATTTTAGAGGCCAATTCGGACAACACCGGGAATTGGAACAAAGCATTCAATGTAAAAATCAAACCCCGACCGGCGGCAAGATTCATCATTCGCATGGCAAGCAGTGAGTGGCCGCCCAACGCGAAGAAATTGTCATGCCGGCTAACCTGCTCAATCCCTAGCAATTCACACCAAATCGCGGCTAATACGATTTCCGTTTCGCCTTGTGGCGCTTCATAAGCCTGACGAGCAAACGCTTCATTGTCCGGCTCCGGTAACGCACGACGATCCAACTTACCGTTCGGTGTCAATGGAAAGGCATCCAGACGCACAAAGGCTGACGGCACCATATAGTCAGGTAAAATGGCACTCAGGTGGGTACGCAGGCTATTCGCCAACCTCTCATCCGCTTGCGCCACCACATAAGCCACCAAGCGTTTGTCCTGCCCTTCACCCAACGCCAGCACCACAGATTGACTTACCGCAGGATGTTCCACCAACTGGGCCTCAATTTCACCCGGTTCAACCCGGAAACCCCGAATTTTCACCTGATGATCATTACGTCCCAAGAATTCCAGATTGCCATCCGGCAAGTAGCGAACCAAATCCCCGGTTCGATACATCCGTGCATTTGGATTATCGCTAAACGGATCAGTCAGGAAGTATTCCGCAGTCAGTTCAGCACGATTGAAATAACCCCGTGCGACACCAACGCCCCCAATATACAATTCCCCCTCGACTCCTAACGGTACTGGCTGCCCCTGAACGTCGAGCAGGTAAACGCGTGTATTCGGTAGCGGACGGCCTATGATATTGGCCTGCCCCATCCCCTCGTTTAGGCAGGATGTCGTCGTGGTAATCGTGGCTTCTGTAGGACCGTAGCAATTCGCCAGAACAGGGTATTCACCGTGAGTCGCTAGCCAACGTTGTAATTCATGATCAGGTATCGCTTCCCCACCAATGCAAATAATCCTTAGGCCCTGATAGATATCGCCTTTATCAACATTTGATATTATCCGCCAGAATTGGGCCGGTATCGCAATGTAGGTAATTTTATAAGACTCGCACAGACGCCAAAACGCCTGCGCACTCAAGAGCCACTGATTTGTCCTTAAGACTAATTGTGCCCCCTGTGTTATTGCGCAAAATATTTCTGATGCACAAACGTCAAAAGAAGGGTTGCAAAATTGTAATAGACGGTCAGATGCGTTAAGCGACCACTTCGTGTTCAGCGAAGTAATTTGACTGACCAATTGTCTATGTTCAACCATTACGCCCTTTGGTGTGCCAGTCGAACCGGAGGTGTAAATCACATACGCCAGATGCCGTGAGGTCAGTTCAGGTATCTGAGGATTGCTGTCTGGCTGGTCAAGCAATGTATTCGGATCAAACACTGTCAGCCCGGTAAGTACATTCTCGCCCAACACTGTACGCCCGACAGCATCAGCCAATAAAATAACCGGTGAAACATCAGCCAAAATATGCGTTAGACGTTCGCCCGGATAATCCGGATCTAACGGCACATAAGCCGCGCCAGCTTTCAGCACCGCCAACAATCCCACCACCATCGCCGGTGAACGTGCCACGCAAATCGCCACCCGCTGGTCCGGTTCTACACCTAGCGCAATGAGCTGATGGGCCAGCCGGTTAGCGTGGGCATTTAATTCGGCATAACTAAAAGTTTGCTCCTCATACACTAACGCTGTTGCGTCCGGGGTTTGCTCCACCTGTTGTTCAAACAATTGATGAATACATAACGACGGTTCAAGATACGAGGTTTCCGTCGCATTCCACGTTTTCAGCATCAACGTACTTTCAATTTCAGGTAGGATGTTCAATGTCCGTACCGGCGTTTCCGGGGTCTGTTCCAATGCCTCCACCAAGCTCTCCAATGCCTGTTGCATATAGCCGCATACCCGTTCCGGCTCAAACGGTTGGATAACTTGAGCAGTTAGCCCCAGTGCGTCACTAAAATCCTCCACCGACAAGGCAAACGGATAGTTGGTAAACTCCTGCGCACCAAGGAATTCAATGCCGTCCATCGTTTCATCCAAAGGATCTGGCTGATCATTATGTCGGTAGTTCAACAGGGCACTAAACAGTGGAATGCCATCCTGCACACCACTACAACGTTGGGCCAGCGCCAGTGAGGCATGCTCATGTTCCAACAATCCCGCTAACTGACGATGTACTGCCTGTACACTATCTCGCACCGGCGTATCATCCATATCCAGCCGCAACGGCAAGGTATTGATAAACAGCCCCATGCCGCTGTCAACCCCTTTCCCTACCGCCATGCGCCCAAATATTACGGTACCGAACACCACCTGTTCCTGTCCGCTGGTACGCGACAACACCTGCGCCCAAGCCAAATGACATAAAGCCGCCAAACTGACCCCCAAACGCCGGGCTTGACTGCGTAGACGGTCATTCAACTCAGGTGCCAACATTCGCTGCGATTCCGTCACTTGGGAGCCATCACGATGCACCTCCGTCAATCCGAACGGCAATGTAGGTTCATCCACCTCCGCCAACATTTCGGTAAAGAAGCGGATATGTGCATCCTGACTCACCCCCAGCCGGGCCTGCGCGACCAAATTGCGGAAAGGTGTCGGTGTTGGCAGGCTCTCCTCCTGTCCGTCTAGATAAGCCTGTACTTCACGGTTCATCACGTCCAACGTGGTATGGTCGCCAATCAGATGATGCAACAATTGCAATACAATCCAACGGCCATCAGTCTCCTGTGCCACTATAAAGCGCAATAACGGTGCTTCGCCCAAGTCTAGACGATGGTGACGGGGATCAAAACGCTCAGCCAATTGTCCGCTAACCGGTCCATCGGCTGGGTTCAGTGTCAATTCAGTCACCGACAAGGATGCCTGACGCCAAACTACTTGGGCGGGCACTGACAGCCCTTGCCAGATAAAGGCAGTACGCAGGATATCGTGTCTATTTACCACCTGTTGCACCGCCGCCAGATAACGGTCCAGCAAAGTCCGCTCAGTGAAGATCATCTGACCGGTTAATAGATAGGGGTCCCCTTTGTTTGCCAATAGGTGATGGAACAAAATACCGTCCTGCAATGGCGACAAGGCATAGATATCCTGAATATTGGCAACACCGCCCAGCATTTGCCCAACGATGCGGTCAATCTCTGGCTGAGTTAGATCAATCAGCGGCAACATTTCCGGTGTCAATGCCGTGGTTGCCGGGGTGATGACGTTAGCCGGCACGATGACGGCCTGATGCTGCCCCAACGTTTGGGCCAAATCTGACAACACCGGCGACTGGAACAGATCACGCGCCGCCAATGTCAACCCCAAATGACGCAAGCGTTCAATCATGCGTACAGCGAGCAGTGAATGGCCGCCTAACGCAAAGAAGCTGTCATATCGACTAACCTGTTCAATCCCCAGTAATTCACGCCAAATCGCCGCTAGCGTCATTTCCGTTTCGCCTTGTGGCGCCACGTAAACCTGACGGGCAAACGCTTCACTGTCCGGAGCCGGTAGCGCCCGACGATCTAGCTTACCGTTCGGTGTCAACGGAAACGCATCCAGACGTACAAAGGCTGACGGCACCATATAATCAGGCAGAATTTTACTCAGGTAAGCACGCAAACTATTCACCAGCCCGTCATCCGCGAGTGCCACCACATAAGCCACCAGCCGTTTGTCTGGCCCATCACCTAACGCCAACACCGCCGCTTCACGCACCGCCGGGTGCTCTACCAGACGCGCCTCAATTTCCCCCGGTTCAATCCGGAAGCCCCGGATTTTAACCTGCTGGTCATTACGCCCCATGAACTCCAGATTACCGTCCGGCAAATAGCGAGCCAAATCCCCGGTTCGGTACATGCGGGCATCCGGGTCATCACTGAATGGATCGACGAGGAAACGTTCGGCGGTTAACTCAGGGCGATTAAGATAACCTTGGGCAACCCCATCACCACCGACATAAATCTCCCCGATCACCCCTGGCGGTACCGGCTGACCATAAACATCCAGCAGATAAACACGCGTATTCGCTATTGGCCGGCCAATAGGTATCCGGCTCACTCCTTGCGGTAACGCCTCGATAGGATACATGGTGGTAAAGGTGGTTCCTTCACTCGGACCATAGGCTTGCAAGAGTTGTTGTGGCGGACGATTATCCAGAACCTGAGCAATCACCTTTAAATCGGGTATATCTCCCCCGAAAATCAGAATCTTAATTTGCGGAAGAATGGGAGATAACTCTGCTGCCAGCCGGTTAAACAACCCGATCGTCAGCCACAGCACTGTGATGCGGTGCTCCTGTAAAGTCAGCACTAACTCCTGCGGTGTCAATAAGGTGGCGCGGTCGATAACGACTAAAGCACCACCATTAAGCAATGGTGCCCAAACTTCAAACGTGCTGGCATCGAAAGCCGGATTAGCGGTAAAGGCAACCCGATCCTCCGGTCCGATGTTGGCATAGCCATTATTGATGACCAGCCGGACCATCGCACGATGTTGTACCAAAACCCCTTTGGGTGTGCCGGTAGAGCCGGAGGTGTACATGATATACGCTAATTCGGCGCTGGAACGCGGCAAATTAGGGTTGACATGATCTTGCTCTCTGTTCGCACTTTTCTTATCCGAGAGACGCAACAGCGGAATAGTCAAGTTAGCCGGAATATCAGCCCGTGTATCAGTGAGCAGCAACCGAGCGGAACAATCACTTATCAGCCAATGTTTCCGCTCATCCGGCATACTGGGATCAACCGGCACGTAAACAGCGCCAGCTTTGAGAATAGCCAATTGGGCCACCACCAGTTCTATCGATCGTTCTAACAGGAGCGCAACATGGTCATCCGGACGAATCCCCTGTTCGATTAGCTGATAAGCCAACCGGTTAGCACACGTATTCAGTTCCATATAACTTAGGGTTTTATCGCCCGCTATCAACGCCGTCGCCTCTGGGGTTCTCTCCACTTGCTGCTCAAACAATTGATGAATACATAGCGCATCAGGATAGACGGTTTCCGTGGCGTTCCAGGTTTCCAGTAACAGCGTGCGTTCCGTTTCGGGTAGGATATTCAAGGCCCGTATCGGTGTCTCCGGCGTTTGCTCCAAAGCTTCTACCAGACTCTCCAGCGCCTGTTGCATATAAGCGCATAGGCTTTCCGGATCAAACGGTTGCACGACCTGAGCCGTCAGCCCCAGAGATTCGCCAAAATCCTCCACCGACAGCACGAATGGGTAGTTGGTTCGCTCCTGTCCACCAAGAAATTCAATACCGCTGATCAGTTCATCTGACGTTGCCGACAAAGTATTATGCCGATAATTCAACAGCGCACTAAAGAGTGGCGTACCGCTGGCAACCCTACTGCAACGCTGAGCCAGTGCCAATGACGCATGCTCATGCGCCAATAATCCGGCGAGTCGGGTATGGGCGGCCTGTACGCTGTCCCGTACCGGAGTCTCATCGATATCCAGCCGCAACGGCAAGGTATTGATAAACAACCCCATGCCATTGTCAACACCCTCCCCCGCCTGCATACGCCCAAACAGCACCGTCCCAAACACGACACTCTGCTGACCACTGGTACAAGACAATACCTGTGCCCAAGCCAGATGACACAGCGCCGCCAGACTGACACCCAAACGTCGGGCCTGACTTCGCAAACGGTCATTTAGCGAGCTCGTCAGCATCCGGTGGAACTCCGTCACCTGCGAACCGTCACGATGTACCTCCGTCAATCCAAACGGCAACGTGGGTTCATCCACCTCCGCCAACATCTCGGTAAAGAAGCGGGTATGCTCTTCCTGACTGATACCCAGCCGGGCCTGCGCCACCAAATTGCGGAAAGGAACCGGCACCGGCAAGCTCTCTTCCTCACCCATCAGATACGCCTGAACTTCGCGGTGCATCACTTCCATCGTTTCATGGTCACCGATCAAGTGATGATGCAGTTCCAGTAACAACCAACGACCATCCGTTTCCTGCGCGATAACAAAACGCAGTAACGGGGCTTGACTCAGGTCAAGACGATAATAACGCGGATCAAAACGCCGGGTTAACTGGTCACTGACTGAGCCATCAGCCGGGTTCAGTGTCAGTTCCGTCACTGACAATGGGGCCTGACGCCAGACCACCTGCGTCGGCACTGACAATCCTTGCCAAATAAAGGCGGTACGCAGAATATCGTGTCGATCAATTATCCGTTGAATCGCCGCCAAATAACGATCCAACAGCGCCCGGTCAGCAAAAACCATCTGGCTAATTAACAGATAGGTATCACCTTCATTCTCCAGCAGATGGTGGAACAAAATGCCATCCTGCAACGGCGACAGCGCGTAGATATCCTGAATATTCGCCATCCCGCCCGGGACTTGTCCGACGATACGATCAATGTCAGGCTGAATTAAATCGATCAGCGGCAACATCGCCGGTGTCAGTACCGTCGTATCCGGTGTAATACGGTTGTCAGGCACCCGGATTTCATCATGCTGAACCAGAGACTGCGCCAGAACACAGAGTGTTGGATGTTGGAACAGTGTTTGTACCGCTATCCCCAGACCGATACGCCGCAATCGTTCAATCATGCGCACGGCAAGCAGTGAATGGCCGCCCAACGCAAAGAAGCTGTCATATCGACTAATCTGCTCAACGCCCAGTAATTCACACCAGACAGCCGCTAACATCGTTTCTATCTTCCCTTGCGGGGCTTCATAAACCTGACGGGCAAACGCCGCTTCCCCCGGTGCCGGCAACGCTCGGCGATCTAGCTTGCCATTCGGCGTCTGCGGAAAGCTATCCAGACGTACAAAGGCCACCGGTATCATATAGTCAGGTAAAACTGCACTCAGGTATTCACGCAAACGGGCAGCCAAACCCTCATTCGCTTCCGCCACCACATAGGCGACCAGCCGTTTGTCCTGCCCGTCATCCAGCGCCAGTACCGCCGCCTCTTGTACTGCTGGATATTCCACCAGCCGGGTTTCAATTTCCCCTAGCTCAACCCGGAAGCCGCGAATTTTAACCTGTTGGTCGTTACGACCCAGGAATTCCAATTCACCGTCCAGCAGATAGCGAGCTAAATCTCCGGTGCGATACATCCGAGCGTCGGGCACCGGATTAAAGACGTCCGGTATAAAACGTTCCTCACTCAATGCCAGCCGGTTCAGATAACCCCGTGCCACCCCCACGCCACCAATATACATTTCACCAACGCAGCCCAATGGCACAGGTTGCCTGTTTCTATCCAGTAAGTAGACGCGAGTATTCCTAATCGGCCGACCGATAGAACGATCATCTGCCGGGGATAATATTTCTTTACAGGTCGCCGTCACGGTATTTTCCGTCGGGCCATACGCGTTCAATAGCCGGAGTTGGTAGGTTTCCTGCCTAAACCAATCCTGAATGGCGTTCTTTTTGACCGCCTCACTGCCAATGATGATCAACCTGAGACCATCCGGCAGCGGCAACCCGTTATCTCTGGCCGCCAGTTCAGACCAGAACAGAGTCGGCAAAAACATCACCGTGATACAATTTTGCCGGGCTAAGGCAATAAATTCCGCCATTGAAGCCAGCCAGCTATCGTCGCGAATAACTAGCGCGGCTCCGTTACATAATGACGAGAAGCACTCTTCCACTGAAACATCAAACGCAAAAGCGGCAAATTGCAACACCCGGTCTTGCTCGGTGACGGCATAACGTTCATTAACACCCAGATAACGTTGATAGACCGCCTGATGTTCTACCATCACCCCTTTCGGCTGCCCGGTTGAACCGGAGGTATAAATGACGTAAGCCAAGTGCTGTGGCGTCAACGCCGGGACCTGCGGGTTACTATCCGGCAGGTCAGTCTGGATATTCGGGTCGAGTACCGTCAACCCGACCAGCGCCTCGTCGCCCAGTGCAGCCTGTCCGGTCGCATCAGCCAATACCACTGATGGGGCAGTATCATTCAGGATATACGTCAGACGCTCCTCCGGGTAAGTTGGGTCCAGCGGCACATAGGCCCCACCGGCTTTCAGCACCGCCAACAATGCCACCACCATAGTCGGGGAGCGAGCCACGCAAATGGCTACCGGCTGATCCGGTGTTACGCCAAACGCAATCAGTTGATGAGCAAGGCGATTGGCGCAGGTATTTAATTCGGCATAACTCAGCGTCTGCTCTTGATACACTAGCGCCGTCGCATCAGGGGTTTTCTCCACCTGTTGCTCAAACAATTGATGAATACATAACGCCTCAGGATACGGGCTCTCCGTGGCATTCCATGTTTCCAGTAACAAGGTGCGTTCCGTTTCAGGCAAGATATTCAGTGTTCGTACCGGTGTCTCTGGAGCCTGCTCAAGGGCCTCTACCAAACTCTCCAGCGCCTGCTGCATATAACTGCACAAGCTTTCCGGATCAAACGGTTGCACCACATGAGCGATCAGCCCCAACGTGGCACCATCGTCCTCCACCGACATGCCAAAGGGATAGTTAGTGCTCTCCTGTTCGCCCAGGAATTCAATCCCGTCTATCGTTTCATCCAAAGGATCACGCTGATCATTATGTCGATAGTTCATTAAAGCACTAAAAAGTGGCGTACCGCTGGCAACTCCACTGCATCGCTGAGCCAACGCCAGTGAAGCATGCTCATGTTCCAACAATCCCGCCAGCCGGGTATGTACGGCCTGTACACTATCGCGTACCGGCGTATCATCCATATCCAACCGTAACGGCAAGGTATTGATAAACAGCCCCATACCATTGTCAGCCCCTTCTCCCGCCGCCATGCGCCCAAATAGTACTGTGCCAAACACCACTTTCTCCTGACCACTGGTACACGACAATACCTGTGCCCAAGCCAGATGACACAACGCCGCCAGACTGACTCCCAAACGCCGGGCCTGACTACGCAGACGGTGATTCAAGCTGGCCGTCAGCAGCCGATGGGATGCTATCTCCTGAGAACCATCACGATGCACATCCGTCAGCCCAAACGGCAGCGTTGGCTCATCCACTTCCGCCAACATCTCGGTAAAGAAACGGGTATGCGCTTCCTGATCCCCTCCTAACCGGGCCTGCGCCACCAGATTGCGGAACGGTACCGGATCAGGCAGGCTATTCCCTTGTCCGGCAAGGTATGCCTGTACTTCACGGTTCATCACTTTCATTGTGGTATGGTCACCAATCAGGTGATGTTGCAATTCCAGTAAGAACCAGCGGCCATCGGTCTCCTGCGCCACCACAAAACGTAACAGCGGTGCTTGACCCAAATCGAGACGATAATGGCGGGGATTAAAACGTTGAACGAGTTGATCACAAACCGGGCCATCAGCCGGGTTCAGCGCCAGCTCAGTCACCGACAAGGATGCCTGACGCCAGACTACCTGTGCCGGTACTGACAACCCTTGCCAGATAAAGGCAGTGCGCAGAATATCGTGGCGATCAATCACCTGTTGCACTGCCGCCAAATAACGATCTAGCAGAGACCGGTCAGCAAAAGCCATTTGACTGACCACCAGATACGGATCACCTTCGTTTGCCAATAAATGGTGGAACAAAATGCCGTCCTGCAACGGTGACAGGGCATAGATATCCTGAATATTAGTTATCCCACCCGGCACCTGCCCGACGATACGGTCAATCTCAGCCTGAGTCAGATCAATCAGCGGCAACATTTCTGGGGTGATTTTCGTCGTCGCTGACGTAATCACATTGGGTGGCACCACCATAACCGGGTGCTGCCCCAATGTTTGCGCCAATTCAAGTAACACTGGCGACTGGAACAAATCACGCACAGCCAGCGTCAACCCCAAGTGACGCAGATGTTCAACCATCCGCACAGCCAGCAACGAGTGGCCGCCCAACGCAAAAAAGCTGTCATACCGACTGACCTGTTCAATCCCCAGTAATTCACGCCAAATCGTCGCCAGCGCAATTTCCATCTCGCCTTGTGGCGCAACATAAACCTGACGGGCAAACGCCTCTTCGTCCGGTGCCGGTAACGCCCGGCGATCCAGCTTACCGTTCGGGGTTAACGGGAAAGCCTCCAGACGCACAAAAGCTGACGGCACCATATAATCAGGTAAAATGGCACTCAGGTGATCACGCAGAGTCATCGCCAACCCCTCATGGGCTTCCGCCGCCACATAGGCCACCAGCCGTTTGTCCGACCCATCACCCAGCGCCAACACAGCCGCCTCACGCACCGCCGGATGTTCCACCAGACGCGCCTCAATTTCCCCCGGTTCAATGCGGAAACCGCGAATTTTAACCTGTTGGTCATTACGGCCCAGAAATTCCAGATTGCCATCCGGCAGATAACGGGCCAAATCCCCGGTCCGGTACATACGCGCATCCGGTTGATCACTAAATGGATCTGTCAGGAAACGTTCAGCAGTCTGGTCAGGGCGATTAAGATAACCACAAGCCACCCCGTCTCCGCCCACATAAATCTCTCCGGTCACCCCCAACGGTACTGGCTGGCCGTAAGCATTCAACAGATAAATACGTGTATTGGCTATCGGTCGGCCAATGGGGATCCGCGTCACTCCCTGCGTTAATGCCACGATAGGATACATGGTGGTAAACGTGGTTCCCTCACTGGGGCCATAAGCCTGCAAGAGTTGTTGGGGCGGGCGATTATTTAGAACCTGAGCAATCACCTGTAAATCGGGTATATCTCCCCCGAAAATCAGGATCTTTATCTGCGGCAGAACCGGAGATAACTCTGGTGCCAGTCGGTTAAATAACCCGATAGTTAGCCACAGCACTGTGATGTGGTGAGCCTGTAAAACCGGTACTAACTCCTGTGGTGTTAATAACGTGGCGCGGTCAATAACCACTAACGCCCCACCGCTGAGCAACGGTGCCCACACTTCAAATGTACTGGCATCGAAAGCCGGATTAGCCGTAAAGGCCACCCGGTCATCCGGTCCGACTTCAGCATAATCATTATTGATGACCAGCCGGACCACCGCACGATGCGGTACCAAGACCCCTTTAGGTGTACCGGTAGAACCGGAGGTGTACATGATATATGCTAACTCGGCGCTGGAACGCGGCAAATCAGGGTTGAAGCACTCTTCCTCTCTTCCGTCTGTGTCTGATTGATCCGAGAGACGCAACAGCGGAACCGTCAGGTTAGCCGGAATATCAGCCTGTGTATCGGTGAGCAGCAACCGGGCGGAACAATCACTTATCAGCCAGTTTTTCCGCTCATCCGGCATACTGGGATCAACCGGCACGTAAACGGCACCGACTTTAAGAATGGCCAACTGAGCCACCACCAGTGCTATCGAGCGCTCTAACAGGAGCGCAATATGATCACCGGAACAAACTCCTTGTTCGATTAACTGATGAGCCAGCCGGTTAGCACGGGTATTCAGTTCCGTATAGCTTAACGTTTTATCGCCTGCTATCAGCGCCGTCGCCGCTGGAGTTTTCTCCACCTGTTGTTCAAACAACTGATGGAGACATAACTGATCAGGATAGACGGTTTCCGTCGCGTTCCAAGTTTCCAGCAACAAGGTACGCTCCGCTTCCGGCAGGATGTCCAATACCCGAACGGGCATTTCTGGGGCTTGCTCCAGCGCTTCCACCAGACTCTCCAGTGCCTGTTGCATATAACCGCAGAGGCTGTCCGGATCAAACGGCTGCACGACTTGAGCAGTCAGACCCAGCGTAGAACCACCGTCCTCCACCGACAGCACAAACGGATAGTTAGTTCGCTCCTGTTCGCCCAAGAATTCAATCCCGGCCATCGTTTCATCCAAAGAATCTGGCTGCTCATTATGGCGATAGTTCAACAGGGCACTAAAGAGTGGCGTACCGCTGTCAACCCCACTGCATCGTTGAGCCAGCGCCAACGGAGCATGCTCATGCTCCAGCAACTCAGCCAGTCGCAGATGCACCTCCCGCACACTGTCTCGTACTGGGGTCTCATCGATATCCAGCCGCAGCGGCAGGGTATTGATAAACAACCCCATCCCTTCCCCTACGGCCATGCGCCCAAACAGGACGGTACCAAACACCACTTTCTCCTGCCCGCTGGTGCGCGATAATACCTGCGCCCAAGCCAGATGACACAACGCCGCCAGACTGACGCCCAAACGCCGGGCCTGACTACGCAGACGGTTATTTAGCTCAGGAACCAACATCCGGTGAGATTCGGTCTTCTGAGATCCATCACGATGCACGCCCGTCAGCCCGAACGGCAACGTTGGCTCATCCACTGCCGCCAACATATCGGTGAAGAAACGGGTATGCGCTTCCTGGCTCACCCCAAGCCGAGCTTCAGCCACCAGATGACGGAACGGCACTGGCGCAGGCAGGCGATCCCCTTGCCCGGAAAAATAGGCCTGCACTTCACGGTGCATCACTTCCATCGTTTCATGGTCGCCAATCAAGTGATGCTGCAATTCCAGTAAAAACCAGCGGCCATCGGTTTCCTGAGCAATAACAAAATGCAATAGCGGCGCCTGACTCAAGTCAAGACGATACTGAGCGGGATCAAAACGCCGGGTTAATTGGTCAATGACTGGACCGTCCGCCGGGTCTAGCGTCAGTTCTGTCACAGGCAACCGTGCCTGACGCCAGACCACCTGCGCCGGAACGGATAATCCTTGCCAAATAAACGCCGTCCGCAAAATGTCATGGCGATCAACCGCCTGTTGTACCGCCGCCAGATAACGATCCAGTAAAGAGCGGTTGGCAAAAGCCACCGGATAGAGCACCAGATAGGGGTCGCCTTCCTGTTCCAACAGGTGGTGGAACAGGATACCGTCCTGCAACGGCGACAACGCATAAATATCCTGAATATTGGTTATCCCACCCGGTACTTGCTCGACGATGCCGTCAATATCAGTTTGACTCAAATCAATCAGCGGCAACATCTCCGGCGTCAGTGCCGTGGTTGTCGGCGTGATGGCGTTAGGCGGGACTATCACAGCCTGATGCTGTCCCAACGTTTGCGCCAATGCTGACAGCACCGGCGACTGGAACAGATCACGCGCCGTCAGTGTTAAACCTAGGTGGCGCAAACGCTCAATCATCTGCACGCCGAGTAGGGAATGACCACCCAACGCAAAGAAACTGTCATGTCGGCTGATTTGTTCAATGCCCAATAACTCACGCCAGATGTCCGCCAGAGTGATCTCAGCCTTCCCTTGTGGGGCTTCATAAATCTGACGGGCAAAATCGTTTTCCCCGGGCGCAGGCAACGCCCGACGATCTAACTTACCACTTGGGGTCTGCGGGAAGGTATCCAGACGCACAAAGGCCGCCGGTACCATATAGTCAGGCAAAATGGCACTCAGGTATTCACGCAAATCAACAGCCAATCCCTCATTCGCCTTCGCCTCCACATAAGCCACCAGCCGTTTGCCCTGATCGCCATCCAGTGCCAACACCGCCGCCTCTTGTACCGCCGGGTGTTCCGTCAGTCGGGTTTCAATTTCCCCCAGTTCAATCCGAAAACCACGGATTTTCACCTGCTCATCGTTACGGCCCAAGAATTCGAGATCACCGTCCGGCAAATAACGGGCCAAATCCCCAGAGCGATACATCCGTTCGCCGGATACCGGACTAAAAGTATCCAGCATAAAACGTTCCACGCTCAACGCCGGCCGATTCAGATAACCTCGTGCCACCCCCACGCCACCAATATACATCTCTCCCACGCAGCCTGCGGGGACCAATTCGCCATATTTGTCCAACAGGTAGATACGGGCATTTTTAGCCGGTCTGCCGATAGAACGGGCATCCTCCGGGGATAACACATCCTTATAGGTCACCGTCACGGTGTTTTCCGTCGGGCCATAACCATTCAACAGCCGGGGCCGGTGACCTGCCTGTCTAAACCAGTCCTGAATGGCGCTCTTTTTCACCGCCTCACCCCCAATGATGATGAGCCGGAGACAATCCGGCAGCGGTAATCCATTATCTCTAGCCGCCAGTTCAGACCAGAATAAGGTCGGCAGTGACATCACCGTAATACGATATTGCCGGGTTAAGGCAACAAATTCTGGTATCGAAGCCAGCCAGCTATCATCCCGGATAACCAGTGTGGCACCATTGCATAATGACGAAAAGAAATCCTCCACTGAAACATCAAACGCAAAAGCGGCAAATTGCAATAGCCGGTCTTGTGCGGTGACAGCATAGGTGTCATTAAAACCCAGATAACGTTGATAAATCGCCTGATGTTCCACCATCACCCCTTTCGGCTGCCCGGTTGAGCCGGAGGTGTAAATTACATAGGCCAGATGCTGTGGCGTTAACGCCGGAATTTGCGGATTGCTGTCGGGCTGGTCAAGTTGGATATTCGGATCAAGTACCGTCACGCCTACCAGCGCCTGTTCGCCCAGCGCCGCCCGGCCAGCTTCATCAACCAGCACCACTGACGGCGCACTATCGCTCAGGATATATGTCAGACGTTCCCGCGGATAAGTTGAATCCAACGGCACATAAGCTCCACCGGCTTTCAGCACCGCCAGCAATGACACCACCATCATCGGGGAGCGTTCTACACAAATCGCTACCCGCCGGTCTGGTATGACGCCCAACGCAATCAATTGATGAGCCAACCGGTTAGCACGAGTATTCAATTCCGCATAACTGAGGGTCTGTTCTTGATATTCCAACGCCGTGGCGTGCGGGGCTTGTTCTGCCTGTTGTTCAAACAATTGATGAATACATAACGGGTCAGGATAAGGGGTTTCCGTGGCGTTCCACGTTTCCAGTAGTAAGGTTCGTTCAGCCTCAGATAACACATTAAGCTGCCAGATAGGAATTTCCTCTCCCTGCTTTTTTGACGCTGCCAGCATCTGTAAATGTTCACTCATGCGCAGAATCACTTCCGTGCTCAAGCGATTTTCATCGTAAATCCAGCGAAAACCGCCCTGCGCATTGATTTGGAGCGTCAGCAATTCGCCCGGTGCCGTCTGATCACACAGTCTATCCTCCGCTATGACAGCAACGGCAATTCGCCACGGCTGGTGGGTTGTCAACGCCGGAATAGCCCACAATGCAGGAGCGTGCGCGAGGAGATTTCGACTAAATGTGCAGTGCCGGGTCAACCGAGACAGCTCGCCATCCAGCCAGTTCGCTACCACATGCCAGGGCTTATCAAACTCCAGCTCAACGACCATTGGCACCACCGGTGCCAAATCTGCCGACTTATCGTTTACTCCATCCACACACCAACCAATTTGAAATGTAGTCTGCTGAGTCAAACGCGCAAGGTAGATAACGAACGCCTGCAACAATGTTTGTAATGGTTCCTCTTCACCGTTTTTTGGCAATGGGAGCTGCCAGTCGCTTATTACCCAACTAGGTTCCGCTTGCTCTCCAGCGGTTTCAAAAGGTAATTGGAGGGGTTGCAAAGCAACAAGACGTTCGTACCAAAATGATTCACTGGATGTCAACGTCTGGGGAATATTCTTTACATTCTGAGTCGATGGTAAAATGTCATTTACGTTGGTTATATTTTCTGACGTCTGAGAGAGGAGTTCAGCTTTAAAATCACTTCCTGCTTGAGCGATGCTATCTTTCATTTACTACCTCAACGAATCTGTTAGAAATTTGAAAACTGTCATTTCTGACAACCATCACCAATATTTCTTTCTCACTTCTTGCCCCCAAGAAATAAAAACGGACAGATCTGATATCAATGCAAGATATTCAGGCACGGGATGCTATAGCCCCGTCAATAACAGTCAATTAACAATTTCCTGACATTAATTCTCCTGACAACGGAATAAATAATTTATTTTATGCTGCGGAATAAGACATTCCATTTTTTAGATAAGTTCGATTAATTGACTGCAATTTTAATTGGCTAATATTGAATTCCATCATTTAAAATGGAACCGTTAACTGCATTTAATTATGCATAAATACCAAATCACCACTGTATTTTATCTATTTCCTATTAATATCTAATTGAAATTATTTCAAAAAAATTAGACATTTACAAAGATAAAACGAATAAATCACCCCTCAATTATAAAAAAGTTTACTTTGATAATTATTTATAAAATAAATTCTTTATCTTAATAATCAACTAATATCTCAATTACAAATGTAACTTATTCAACATTTACAAGCCACTCTATATATTCAATTATTTGAAAATATAAGCCTGGGTTAAAAGTAATTCATAACACACTATTTTTCAACAAATAAATAATATCGTTAATGTAAATACCGTAAACGAATCAATACAAATTCAAATTAAATCCATTATATTTTTTTATAATAATAAGATTATCAAGCCGATATAAATGTGATTATATTTAATACCATAAAGAAACAATTTAAAACTAGAAATGGCTTTATTACACACTATCTCATAATAAACATTATTGTTATAAAACAATAATATATGAAATAAATCATTAATTACAAGTCAATATCACCCAAGTAAATCGTTCTACAAAGTAATTTACGTAATGCCCTGAGAAATTTATTAATTTATAGTTTTATTTTGATATTGTTTTATTTCCAGACAGCAGAGAAATATATAGACATTATATTGGTCAATATTAACAATGGAAAGTATATGGCCATCTTCAAAATTTACATTAATTATTTTTAATAATTCATGAGAATAACAATGAAACATATTTTTATATATAGCAAAGAAAATTCATAAAAAAATAAAGCCAGATTAAATTAAATTCCAATAACAATAGCAAAAACTTGACTAAATAACCTACATGTAAATCATCAATTCTGTTATTTAAACTATCCAATATTCCTTACTTATTAGTATCACGCCACCGCCCTTTCAAAACTAATTGCCAGCACTCTATTCAACGCCTGAGCCAAAGCGGTTTTATTCTCATTATCCTCCAATAAACTAAAATGGTTACCCGGTATCGCAATCAACTCAAGAGAAGTATCAGGCATGGCCCGTTCCCAGCCCAACGACGGTGCTATGCTTATGAACTCTGGCTTTTCATCCGCCACAAAAAAAATAAAAATGGATATACCTGACTTCAATCCAATATATTCAGATACTGAATACCATGCCCCGATTAATAACGAAAAATTAGCAATAACCAATTAGCAATGACCAATTAACATTTTTAGGATAATATTGATTAATTGACTGCCATTTTATTATCTTTAGCTTGCACCCACCTATGAAAATGACATATATTCGAATTAAAGCCTATGCTCTTAATACAGATTATTATTAATTGACTCTGCAATACATCATTTTGTTGCGGAAAGGCTTTTTTATGTTAACAACGTGAGAACGGAATCACGTAAGGGAAAATTACAATGAATAGGGAAAATATATCCGCCGATGCAGATACATTGTCATCTGCGCTTAACTGTTGTCGATTATTGTTGCAATTAGCTAAAGGTGAAGCTCAGGAACCACAGCCTCTGCTCTCCCATAACAAACTGAAACCTGCGATAAAAGAGTACGGCAAGGCACATGATGTTGATCTGGCATTATGCCGTTTAAAATTCCCCAAACTGACTCCCAAGCTACTGCCTCTGGCCTTTCGCGACAAACAGGGAGGATTTATTGTATTAGCGCGCCTTTCCACTGATCAGGCCCTGATCCAGTCTCCTTATGCCGTTTCACCCGAAGTACTTTCCATCAACGAGCTAGAAGCCAGATGGAGCGGGGAGGTGATCCGGTTAGGGGAAGCTTCCCTCAGGTTCGATGTTTCTTGGTTTATACCCGCGTTTATCCGCCATCGCCACCTCCTCGGCGAGGTGCTGCTTTTTTCCCTGATGCTTCAACTACTTGCCCTAGTCACCCCTCTGTTTTTCCAAGTGGTAATGGACAAAGTGTTGGTGCACAAGGCGTTGTCGACCCTAGAGGTATTGGTGATAGTACTGGTGGTGGTTGGGCTGTTCGAGGTGGTGCTCCGGGGGCTACGCGAATACCTTTTTGCCCACACCGCCAACCGCATCGATATCACCCTAGGGATCAAGCTGTTCCGGCACCTACTCGGCCTGCCCCTGCTTTACTTCAAGCACCGTCAGGTGGGCGCTATCATCACCCGAGTGCAGGAGCTCGATAGCATTCGTGACTTCCTGACCGGCTCCATGCTAACCCTGAGCGTGGACCTCGCCTCCACCTTTGTCTTCTTCGGCGTCATGGCCTGGCTGTCGCCGTCCCTAACCTGTGTAGTACTGGCGGTATTGCCCCTCTATTTTCTGTTAGCTTGGCTGAGCTCCAAACCACTGCAACAGCGCATCGAACAACAGTTCCAAACGGCGGCCCTCAATACCTCATTCCTGAACGAGTCCGTCAGCGGCGCTGAAACCATTAAGAGCCTGGCGGTAGAACCCAAGATGCAACGGCGCTGGGAATCCCAAACCGCAAACATGGTCGAAGCTGGTTTCCGCACTCAAACCCTCAACAGCTTCATCAGCCACGGGGTTATGCTGCTACAGAAGACGACCGGCGTCGGGATCATCTGGCTGGGTGCCAACATGGTGATCGCTCTGGAGCTCACCATAGGCCAACTGATCGCTTTCAATATGATGGTGTCCCACGTCAACCAACCCATCGCCAAGCTAATCGACCTGTGGCAACAGTTTATTCAAACCCGAGTCGCCGTCGATAAGCTCGGTGACATACTCAACCTGCCTGTCGAGCAGGAACAGGGGAACATCCGGCCTCAGCAACCACTCTCCGGTGATCTGCAAATACGCAACTTGGTGTTCCGCTACCAGCCCCATCAAGCCCCAGTATTACAGGGGATTACCTTGCATATCAGGTCCGGCGAGAAGCTGGGCATAGTCGGTCCCTCCGGTTCAGGTAAGAGTACGCTGACCCGCTTATTACAGAAACTCTACGCTCCGGATGAGGGGGAGATCTTGATCGATGGTACTCCCCTACACCGGCTGGACCCCGGCTACCTGCGTAGCCAGATTGGGGTGGTACTACAGGAGAACTACCTGTTCAACCGTAGCGTGCGCCACAACATAGCATTTAAGGACCCCTCCGCCTCGCTGGAGAAAGTGATGGCCGTCGCCAAGCTGGCAGGCGCGCATGACTTTATCCTGCAATTACCTCTGGGCTATGACACGGTACTGGCCGAAGCCGGCAGTTCCCTATCGGGAGGGCAGCGCCAGCGCATTGCCATCGCCCGTGCGCTGATGGCTAACCCCAAGATCTTGATCTTCGACGAAGCGACCAGTGCCCTCGATGACGAATCCCAAGCGCTGATCCAAACCAACATGGCCGAGATCGCACTAGGGCGCACCGTCATCATTATTGCCCACCGCCTGTCCACGGTGCGTCACTGCGATCGCATCATCACTTTGGAGCAGGGCCTTATCACCGAATCAGGCAACCACCACCAACTACTGGTCAAGGGCGGCTGCTACGCCAAGCTGTGGCAGATGCAACAGGAATTACGAAAGGAAGCGGAATAATGTCATTCAAGAAACACCTAAAAACCGTCCTCCGGGCTTGGCGGCAGGAGCGTAACGCGCCCAAAGCGACGAAGCGCACCCGCGACGAGTACGAGTTTCAGCCCGGCTATCTGGAGATCGTTGAACGACCTCCCGCGCCTTGGGCAAGGTGCACGGCAATGGCACTGACCCTGTTTCTGTTGGTGGTTCTACTCTGGTCCATCATCGGTCACCTAGACATCCATGCCAACGCGACAGGCAGGCTGCTGGTATCCAGTCACTCTAAAGTGATTCAGTCCCTTGAAGCCGGCGAGATTGTGGCGATTCACGTACGTGACGGACAAAGAGTGAAGACTGGGGATGTGCTGATCAAACTCAACCCCATAGGCGTCGAAGCCGAGTTGAAGGAGCTACAGGAGCAACTTAACTTCAAACGGCTGGAGATGGCTAGACTACAGGCTCTGCTAACCGATACCCCCATTGAGCATTTCTCCGTACAGGAAGGTATGCCACAGGCACAGGTCGAGCTGGCCAGAGAGCATCTGGTCAGCATCTGGAAAGAGGTAGTCGCCAATTTAGAAAGCCTGGACAGCGAGATGAGCGTCAACCAAGCGAGCCAGAGTGCACGTAACGCCGATATCACCGCGCTGGAAAAGCTGATGACCAATATCAAAGTGCGCCTTGAAGCCCGTCGTACCTTGGCCGCCAGCAAGCTGTTACCCAAAGTCGAGCTACTGGAGCAAGAGAAGGAGAAGCTGGAGATCGAACGCACCCTTTCTCAACAGCATGCCGAGCTGGCCGTCCTCAAGGAGCAATATCAGGTACTGAAAGAGAGTCGGGAGCGCTACCTAGCCAAGACCCGCCGGGAATATTACGACCAGCTAAACGAAACTCAGACCGCTATCGCGGTCATGACACAACAGTTGATAAAGGCCGGTGAGAGGCGGCGGCTGCAAAGCCTGCGGACACCGGTCGACGGCGTAGTGCAGCAGCTAGCGATCCACACCTTGGGAGGCGTAGTGCAATCGGCCCAGCAACTCATGGTGATCGTGCCCGATGATACCCCTCTGGAAGCCGAAGTGATGGTGTTGAACAAAGATGTGGGGTTCGTGCACGCCGGTCAGCCGGTGGAAATTAAGGTCGACGCCTTTCCCTATACCCGCTATGGCACTATACGGGGTAAGGTCGCCCACATCTCCAAGGATGCGGTCAAGGATGAACAGCTCGGTTTGGTATTTCCGGCACAGATACAGATGGAGCGCTCCTCTATTGCAGTGGACCAGCATGAGGTACCGCTACAGGCGGGCATGAGTATCACCGCGGAAATCCGCACCGGCGATCGGCGGGTGATCGACTACCTACTCAGCCCACTACAACAGTACCAGTCCGAAGCATTGAGGGAACGATAATGTCAACCATCGAATCTATTCTGTCGGAACCGATCACCGTCGACACGTCCAAGGCGGTAGCGGATGGCGGCCTGCTGGCCCTGACCCATGCCGCCCGCCATTTCAACTTGGCGGTGGAACCAGAACAACTGATCCATCGTCTCGGACGCACCCAAGGGGTCTCGAACAGCCAAGATCTATGCCGCTGCGCCCAGTGGATCGGCCTGAGGGCACGCCACATCTCCACAGATATGAGCCGTCTCGATACCGTGCCCCTTCCTATCCTGCTGGATACGGAACAGGGCTGGCAGGTGCTAGAGAGAGTCGAAGGCGAGCTCATTATCTTGTATCAGCCAAGTACGGGTAAGATATGTCGCTATCCCCGAACCCTCTTCGCGAGCCATTGGCAAGGCAGCGCCGTACTGCTAGCGGAGGCGACCGAGCAGCCGAAACGGCAGCGGTTTGGCTTCGGCTGGTTCGTGCCTTCCATCCGCAAACATGTCAGCCAGTTTAGGAACGTAATCCTAGTGTCTCTGATGCTACAGGTGATCGCCCTAGTAACCCCCATACTGTTCGAGAACGTGATCGATCGGGTACTGGTTAGCCGCAGCCTATCGAGCCTGCAAGTGCTAGGAATCGCCATGTTGACTCTGGCTTTGTTCGAGCCCATCTATGGTTTCCTTCGTTCCTGGCTATTCACCAACCTCGCCAGTAAGGTCAACTCGGAGCTCTCCGGCCGCCTTTACCAGCACCTAATGACCTTGCCCATGGGCTATTTCCAACAGCGTCAGACCGGTGAGATCATCGCCCGAGTGCGCGAGATGAACCAGATCCGCCAATTTCTCACCGGTTCAGCGCTGACTATGGTGCTGGATTTGGCCTTCATCGGCCTGTTTGTCGCTGTGATGTTCTCCTACGCCACCGAGCTAACCTGGTTGGTGCTCGGTTCTCTCGTGCTCTATTTCCTGTTCTGGCTAGGTGTCGGGCCTATACTGCGTGCCCGAGTATTGCGAGAGTACGAGCTAGGGGCCGACAACACCGCCTTCCTTACCGAGTCAGTCACTGGCATTGAAACCATCAAAACCAACGCCACCGAAGCCGGCTTCCTACACCGCTGGGAGCGGCAGCTATCTGCCTTCGTCCGCGCCTCATTCCGCGCCAAAGTGGTGGGGATCTTGGCTGGTCAGGGAATCGACCTAATCCAGAAGCTAACCTCCGCCCTGCTACTGCTGTGGGGTGTTACTCTAGTAATGGAGGGCAAACTCAGCCCAGGGGAGCTGGTCGCTTTCAACATGCTCTCGGAACACGTGACCCAGCCAATTCTGCGTCTGGCCCAAGTCTGTCAGGATTTCCAGCATACCCTGATCTCAATGCGCAGGATCGGCGACATTCTTGATGAGGAGGGGGAAAGCGGCAATGGCGGTCTGGCCTCCGTACCCAAGCTACAGGGAAGAGTAAGTTTCAGAGGTGTGCGTTTTCGTTACAACGAGGATGGTCAGGAGGTGTTACGCAACCTCAACATCGAGATTCATCCCGGCGAATTCATCGGTATCACAGGGCCATCCGGTTCGGGCAAATCCACCCTGGCTCGGTTGTTGCAGCGCCTCTATGTACCTCAGCACGGCCAGGTGTTGGTGGATGGGATAGATTTGGCAATCGCAGATCCGGTGGCGCTGCGCCGCAACATGAGCGTCGTACTGCAAGAAAGCGTGCTGTTTGCCGGCAGCATCGCCGAAAACATTCGTTTGTGTCGGCCTCAGGCCAGCGATGCGGAAGTGTATGAAGCGGCGATTTTGGCCGGTGCCGATGGTTTCATCAAGGCGCTAGACCGAGGCTATGAGACCCAAGTCGGCGAGCGTGGCGGCCAACTCTCCGGGGGGCAACGCCAACGCATCGCCCTAGCCCGAGCACTACTGACCAATCCGGGAATATTGCTACTGGATGAAGCCACTAGTGCCTTGGACTACGAGTCGGAAGCGGCAGTCATGACCAACCTACAACGCATTGCACAGGGCCGCACAGTGATAAGCGTCGCCCATCGCCTTAATACCCTGCGCCATGCCCATCGAATTCTGGTGATCGACCAAGGTCAGGTAGTCGAACAGGGCAGCCACGAGCAACTACTCGCCTTGAACGGGCTTTATGCCCGACTGTGGACCTTGCAGATGAAAGATTCTTAGATCACAGACGGCTAGCCGTGTCCGCCATAGCCAGCCATTCTTGAAGCGTTGTAATCCGTAAATATCAAAGTAGGATTTTCCTAAGGAGAACCATTATTCCCAGTAACAACTATCAATCACTGCTCGCGTCTGCACAAGCGACCTTTAGAGAGATGAGGAGCAAACCGAAAATCCAAACGCTGGTCCAAGAGATCAAGAAGGGGTTCCGTGAAAATGGTCGCGAGTGGAGTCCCGAATTGTTCCAGCAACAGAAAATGCTGGAACGTGCGCTGGAGAGCAACGCTTATTGGCGCTACAGTAATGACAGACCGGTCGGCATCAGTCGCCTCGACAAAAGCGAGCAACAGGCATTTGTCAGTTATATCAAGACACTGGCAACACGCATCACAACAATCGACATTTTGGTGCAAGGTAATGAGAAAACAGCGCTATCTTTGCAAACGGATGACGCCCTAAACAATGCCGAAGCTTTCCGGATGCTGCCAAAGGATTTTGCGCAACGTTATGGCACCCGCGGCAAGCTTGGTGCACGACTGACCATCAACGTTAACAAGGCGCATTTCAACTTGCTTGCCCGGGCATTGCCCCAATTGTTCAATGATAACAATCGCGGCTGGCTGGAACAGGCCAAGATCATGGGGCCGAAAAATCTGGGCAGCCGTACCGACCAAGCTGTGATCTACCTTTCCAAAGCCGGGATCGAGCATGCTCAAACCATCAGCGAAAAGCTTAGCGAACTGTTACCGGCGACAGCCTTTGTCGAACACACCCCGACAGGTATGTATCGAGTGGGCAAGGGCATTTCCTACTCTGAAACGGCCGCGGGCGGATCGAGCAGTCACGGTCAGTCCCGGGCACAACTGATTGCGGCAGCAGGTACACAGTCCTTGCTGACCGATATTCCAATCGAGAAGGCCCTGACGCATACCTTGCAGACACGCGGGTACGATGTACACAACCCGGCGTTGCTCTCACAAGCACTACGGGATAGCGAGCTCAAGGGGACGCTGGCACCAATGAGTGGCGATTCTGAGCCTCGTCAGGTCAGTGCCGATATCCATCAGTTCGCCGCCGATCCTGTGTTGTTCGCCAAATCCAACACTATCAATACCGAGACATTAATCAGGTCGGGGAGTTTCCCAGCAGAAGGGAACGCCCAGCTAGTGAAAATCGAATCAGGCTTGTACGAGCTCGAATACACCGATCGAAGCGCTAATGATGATGTAGCAGCAGGCGCTAACAGCATACCCGCGTATTTTCTCGACTACGACAGCGCCGATCAGGCCAATGCGTCACCAGCCTACGTAGATATTCCTAAGCATGCGATCGCGGAGAGTTTTCTATTTACCGGGACGCTATCGGGTGGCTCGGTGGTAGTGACCAGCCTCGATGCCAATACCTACCGGGTCTACCACGATGGCCGAGTCAACAGTTCATTGCTATACGATAACGTGGTGATGGCAGTAGACGACAAAGATTACCGGGTAGCTGCCACCACCGACAGCCTCGCCGTGGCGTACATGCAGTACGTCAATGACGAATGGCAATTGGTGTTCCAGCGCCAAGAGTATCAGCAAGACGGCCAGAGGCTTCGGCTAAAGTTACATGGCGACGAGGAACCACTCTCTATCCAGATCGCAGACAGTCAAGTGACTGAACGCAACCAAGCTCAATTCGCCACTTACCGTGAGCAAATTCACCAACAACTAAAGAAAATCGCTACCCAATTCGGGGTATCAGTCGAAGGGATCGCCGACGGTGTATACACAGAGGGTGAATTTTCTCCTGATCATCCAGCAATTGCCGCGTGGACTAAGTTACATGCCGAAGTTGACGACAAGATCAACGCAGATATCAAGCAGCTAGTAGACAAACGAAGCAAACTCTATGAGGAGCAACGCAATACCTCTCAGCACAATCTGATCGACCAACAGATAAAACAGATCAATATCACTCTGGAGTATTACAAGGCGCAATACAATACGGTTCTGCGTGAAGCAGGCTTCGTCGAACAAAGCTGGTTATGGCAGCAGATCAAGTCCAAGGACGGCATGGCTGCCGTGGTGCGGATCGACAATACGCCCATCCAGAACAGTGGACTGGAGCACACCAGTAGCATCGGCGAGCGTTATGTGATCGCCGATGCTTACCAACATCGTGTGCATGGCACCGCGTTTACCGATGGTCAGCGTAACTTCCGCGATATTAGCATCCCTGGAATGTACGACAGGATGTCAGCCTTGGAAATGAAGATCCTGTTTCTCAAAGGCCAGCTCACTCCCAAGCAACAAAGTGCCTTGAGTGCTCACATCACTGAAACCAGTCAAGCAGAATACATCGATAAGGTATTGAAGTGGACGGCGGTGTACAGCGAGGATTTTCACCGCGCTGGTAGTAGCTTCGACCGTCTGGTGCCACAGGACTTTTACCTGTCGCTGGTCGGCGACAAGTCCGGCGGCCGTTGCTATCCCTTGGTCAGGGCGATGGCGGTGGCGCTGGCTAACAGCGGCGAAGCGGGTATCAACAATCTGGTGGAAAAACTGTTTCTGGCAGCCGCCGATCCCCACGCAGGCAGTTCCACGCTGCTGAAAAACAGTCTGATCAAATTGCACTCCGATAACCTTAAGGCCGTACAGGCGTCAACAACAAGAGGACAGGTTACATTGTCCGAAGTGGTTTCCCTGCTGAAAAAGGCGACCAAGACCTCGACGTTCGCGCTCAATACCCCAAATCACTCGATGATGGTAGGAAGTATGGTCGGACTCGAAGGACGTCGTTACTATTTCTATGATCCGAATGTCGGAATTTTTGCCTTCAACAATACAAGCCGCTTCCTCGAAGCCATGAAGCACCACTTGGTGGGACGCAAGCTAGCAGCTCACTACGGTTCGCTTGGCGACAAGTTGACCCCTATCTTCAACTTGGTGGAGATCGATGCCAGTAAGATGGCAAAAGTGCCGGTGGGTAACGATCTGAACGTGGCCGACCTGACTCGCCCCGATGAACTCACTACGGTCATAGAGCAACGGCGGCAGGTTGAGCAAGCGGTTAACACCCAAGTACGGATTGCCAAGGACACCCGGTTGCACACGGCATTGGCGACCCTCGATGCCGAACAGTGGGGATCAAGGTTCGCCGAGGCCAGTACACGGATCGCCCAAGAAAACAACCTTGATCAGCGCTGGATGCCAGTGATTGGCAATACCGAGGACCAAGGCAAAGGCCACTATCGAATCCAGTTCATCAATCGCGACCAACCCGAGGAGACCCGTTGGGTGAGCAGCGGCGATGCCACTTTTATCGAATTCCGCCGCTTTGTCGATGAACATGTGCTCACCCTAAGCCAACATTTCACCTTCGAACACGGCCAGATACAGCCCAAAGGCGGTATCGGCGAAGCAGCTCCAGTTGATGGGCTAAACGCCGGGTTTGCGATACAGTCATTGATCCAATGGTTTACCGACAAGAACCGCAATGATGCGGCACGTGGGATCGCTTCGCCTGATCTGGCCACCGCGCTCAAGGTCCACAGCTATCTCAATCTTGTCCAGATGGCTCACGGTGGCGTGCAGGAGGTGACTAAGGTCACCGAACTGGTGCGTACGGCGTTGCGCGGCGAAGTGGTGGCCGCCGAAACCTCACTCAAGGACTTTACCTCCATTCTGGGGCACACCGTCAACGAAGGCGCAGGCATGCTGTTTGGCGGCGTAATGGTCGGTCTGGATGCTTATGAGCTGGCTCACGCTGAGAACGATGTACAGAAGGCGGTGTTCGGTACCCAGCTTGCGTTTGACTCGGCTAGCTTCGTCACAGGTACAGCCGGAGTGGGGGCTGGTTTAGTCGGTGCCTCAACAGCAGGCGCTGTGCTCGGTTCTGGAGGAGTGATCCTTGGCGGGCTCGCTGTAGGCTTTACGGCACTGGCGCAAGCCTTTGGTGTGGTCGCCGAGGATGCCAAGGCGGTAGGCCGTTACTTTGATACAATCGACAAGGCGTACAAAGGTAATGGCTATCGGTATGATAATGAGAAGAAAGTGCTGGTGCCTCTGGCCGGGGCTGTGATCAAAACGCTGGATTTGCGAAAGCATCAGATCGACTTCGACAGTCAGTACATTTACCGCACCCATTCAGGCTCTACCGGTTCAGGAAGAATCAATTATTTCTTCTGGATCGGCGATTTTCCAAAGATGGTCCGTGACCGCAGCCAAGCAATCGAGGTACGCAGCGGGATCGGTTACAAGGACGTTTCCCACAAACTCGACCACAGTGACAGCAATGTGCTGATCCTGCCCGGTACCCCAAAGTCCTTCATCAGTTACGAATACATACAGCTCCCTAGCGCAACTACGCGTCACGATGCCGGTTTTGATGTGATCCGCAGGCTTGAAGAGGATAAACGATTCGGCTACGACTTCTACATCTTTCCGGGGGAGGTGACGATTCGTAGGATTCATCAGGAATATATGGCGACACCAATCGAAGTGGTGCTCGACCAGCGCAACTGGCAACTGATAGTGCCCGAGCTACCCAAGGAATTGCATGGCTACCTGCATTACGAGATCAAGGGTGCCGGTGGCGAGTACCTGATCGGGCTGAACGAAAGCGCCAGCGTGAAGCTCACGAGCGATGTCCCACATAATCTGGTCGGCAGTGCGCCGTCACGCTGGATCATCGACAGCAGCCAGCTCGCCAGTGACAGTATCAGTGTGTCGAAGAACCGGCTGGTCGTTGGTGGAGTGGTGGTCGAACTCGATTCAGATCGGAAAGAGCAAGTGCTGGTAGTCAACTGCAAGGGCGAGGTGCGCGAAGTTGACTTCTCCAACTTGACAACTCAGGTGGTAAGCGAAGATGCGAGCAAGTGGCAGGTGCCGGGCTATAGCATCGAGCAGCATCTGAGCGATCTAGCCAAGGCGCATCAGTTGCACGGGCAGTACGTGGTGGTGGAGAACTACAGATACAACGAGCGAAATGTCGGCCGGGCGTTCTACGACGTAGCCAAAGACCGCATGCTGTTCACCGACACCCCCCACAAACAAGCCAGGCATGCACAACTGGGTGCAGTGATGGGCGACCATGCCTATTTCTACGACGCCGATAATGCGGCGGCATGGCGGGTAGACATCGCCACGGGACAGGTCGACGCTCAGTTTGAGCCTTGGTTCAACCAGAGTGCAGGCCAGATCTGTCGGCTATGGCAAGAGGGGAATGCGGTCTATCTGGCGCGCCGTTATCAGCTAAAAGGGAAGGAAGCTGAACTGAGCTATCGGCTCCTCGGTGACCGAATGGAGTTGGTCAGTGCGGTGGGTGATGATGCGCTCCTCCAGCTTTCGGCCCGTACCGGCCTGCATAGTGATGAGCTCAAAACTATACTCCAAGGCTACGAGAACAATAGCATTCAACGTGAAACTCCGATGTATACGCTGGGCGCACGGTTGATCCAGCCGACCAGTGCGGCGCTGGTCACGGTGTTCGGCGTGGATGCGGCTGGCGTGGCACATCGCTACTGGATACGCACCGGCGATGGTACGCTGATCAAACCGAATCTGGCACCACCGGCGGATCGGACCTTGCACTTCGAAGCACACGAACAGGCCCACAGTGCCTGGCCGATCCCGGCCGACTTAGTGCTAGCGGGAAGTATGCCTCAGCCCGGCGGCAAGGAAGTGGAAGTGTTCTTCTTTTACAGCAAGGAACAAAAAGTTCTGTTCCGTCAGGAAGGCCCCGGACAGATGGTTCTCGACGCCAACCATCCCAGCGCATTACGCATCAACACGCCAGCGTTGGCTAATCTGGTCAATCTGAACGGAAGCCTGCTCGCCATCACCGAAGATGGGCGTGTGGCCCGGCTCGACGCGCAGGGGCAGCTTAACTATGAAGCGGTTAACGAGCATTGGCTCAAGGGGCGTACCCACTGGTGGCAGGATCTGGCTAACATCACCGACGGCAGCACCACTCTGGCGGTGTTTGGAGTCAAGGGCACCGACGGCAATAGCCTGCTGCCGGTGTGGTACCACAACGGCCAAGTAGTGGTGGCTTCAGCGGCACTACAGGGCAAATCGTTGCAATTTCTGGGATTCGAAACAGATGGCGCCTCCGCGCGGCTCTTCGAACCCGAAAGCGGCAAGCTATATCGCCAACCAGCCATGACCGCGAATGCGTTAGCCGCGGCTTTTGGTGGCACCGGCCAGATACTTAGCGCCTCGGCACAACTTCCCTCTGCCAGTGAGTTGACACCCGAGTTACATCTTAAGGCAGCGCAACAAGTCGATACCGGCATGCGCCTGATTACGGTCAAGGGCGAGATCTTGCTGCGAACCAACAACGGCGAATTGCAGCTAGTTGGCGTTGACAAAGGCTGGCGGCAGAACAACCTGACCCACCTGCCACAGGCACTCGCCAAACTCGCCAACCAGTGGCAGGTCAAAGGGGTATTGACCTTGCAGGACAACAATGCGCTAGGCTGGTTCGATATTGGCAGCGGTCAGGTATTTTGGAGTAATGGCATCCCTGTCTCGAACAATCTGCGCTTTATGGGGATCGCCGCCAGTGAAAAGACGGCATATATGTACAGCCCGATGACTCAGGCGCTGTACCAGATCAAGGACGACAGTGCACAGATGCTCAATAAGTTCACAAGCGTGGAGCGCATCGGTTCTTCCCTTCTGCTTCAAGGCGGGATTGTAGAGGACAGCAAAGACGATCTGACGCCACCGCTCATTGATGGTGTCGACAGCGTGGTACTGCATGGCGGAGCCGATAACGATATCTACCGCCTCAGCAAGGCGATGTGGTCCCATTACCATACGATAGTCATCGACAACGACGACCGGAGCCAAGCCTTGGACCGCCTGATCCTACCATTGGCTGATCCGGAAAGCATCTTGGTGAATCGCCGCGATGACGACTTGATGTTAACCGATTCCAGCAACGGAACAGCCCTGATGGTACGTCAGGTATTTGGCAGTCAGGCTATGGCCCATCGGCATTTACAAATCGAGCTGGAAGGTTCCTCGTCGGTGATCAACGTGGATCACCTGGTCGAAGGCTTTACCCAGCGAGGTTACACCAAGAAAGGTCTGGTGGAACTGTCTTGGGCCAGCAAGCAACCTGTCATCACAACCCATGCCGTTGACGCAGTACCGGGGGCGGAAAGACCGAACCTAGCCAAACTGAGCGGGGCTATGGCTTCGTTTCCTGATACCGGCGCTGCCCGCGAACACCTGCCGCGAATCCGTCAGGCTTCGCAGACTATGTTGGCACCATCACTGCCCTCCTAATGTAACAAGAGAAATAACAGAAGGGGCGAAATGCTCCTTCTGTCCATTTAATTGTGCCTTTTGGAGACAGTCTAATCGGCAGGGAGCCTTAATATTATGGGAGAAGTTTTTGTAAATAAGAAGTTAGATTTCTAATCTAAAATGAAAAATATAAGCAGATTTTAAAACTGAAATATAATCCATGTGATGATTTAGCATGCATTATTACATGTAATTTTATATTCCCCAGCAAATACTTTCCTGTTTTATAAAATAAAACCCCAATATTAACAAGATTAAAATAAATATTTTCTAACTTTAAAATTTTGACAAATTTTATAAAAGCGATACACTTAATGTGAAATTAATAAAATGACTACAGTTATTAAAATATTAAAGGAAAATTTTTATGTTCAAGAAATCATTGGTAGTTGGAGCATTAGCAACAGCATTAATCGGAGGAATTGGGACTGCAAACGCACATCTTTCTCTCTGTCCGAATCAGAATATAGGCTATAATGGCTTGGCGTATACTAGATATGTTGTTAATCCTGATAACAATTTTGCTAGCGTATTTACACAAATGCATAACGGTATAAATATTACATGGCATCTTAAAGGGGTTGTTAAACCTTGTTTATATAATGGACGTAAAGCTTACTCCGCTTACTACGAAGGAACGTAGAGCAAGATAAACTCTACTGAAAATCCTCATTAGAGGTTTTTTCATAACGCTGACAAACCCCATTGAAAATAAAGGGGTTTTTGCTTTTATCATGAATAATGATATTTCCTAATTTTCCTTATTAACCTATTTCAACTGCCTTTCAGAAAGCTATTTACTGAATTCATATAATATTTAATGTACTCAATATATTGAGTACATTACGTTGCAATTATTATACCCGTTATCTTTCAAGTTGCCTCTTTGTTGGCTGCACTCGCTCACCCCGGTCACATAGTTATCTATGCTCCCGGGGATTCGCTCCCTTGCCGTCGCGATCCATCTTGAAATCCATTGGGTATATACGGAACCACGTCAGATGTGAATAAAAATAATCCGATATAAACAATATATACCGGATTATCATATCAAGGTTAAATCATTAATATACCCGTCATCTTTCAAGTTGCTTCTTTGTTGGCTGCACTCACTCACCCCGGTCACATAGTTATCTATGCTCCCGGGGATTCGCTCCTTTGCCGCCGCGATGCATCTTGAAATCCATAGGGTATATATCAATATTACACCACCTCCCCTTCATCACTGATTGCCAGCGCCATATTTAAAGCCTGAGATAAAGCAATTTTATTCTCATTATCTTCCAATAAACTAAAGTGGTCTCCCGGAATAGCAATGAGTTTAAGCGAAGTATCAGCTATTATTTGCTCCCAACCTAAGGATGGATCGATATTTAAAGGCTCCGACTCTTCATCCGCCACAAAAGAAATAGGCGGGTAAGGTTCCACCGCATAAAACTGATGCAACGTTACCGCTAAGGCTGGTGGCTCATAATCTCTGACGATTTGATCATAATGCTCTATCTGTTCCCAACGCTTTGCCATTAAGTCAGCACTCAGATTGACGGGATATAACGCCAGCTCCTGCGCCGCGGCAATAAATTGCACTAAATTCAATTCATCGATTCGTTGATACAATGCCGCAATCTCTTCAGAATGTTCTTCCCCTAATTGCCTGACCAGTTCAGCAAAAAATTGATGTTTGGGTTGCGCTATCTGCTGACCAAAGCTCTGTCCACCAAAACTCTGTCCATCAAAACAATGAGGAGCGAGCGTGTCAATCAGCCCCAGGAAATTAACCCGTTCGCCAGCACTCAAAAGCTGTTGAGCAATAGCGTAAGCCAATATGCCACCGGAAGAGTAGCCCCCTATCCGATATGGACCTGCCGGTTGAACTGCTTTCATCAACGCGATCATTCTGGCAGCCTGCTCTTCCACCGTTAACATCGGTTCTTCGCTGATGGACGGCCAAGGCAGCGCATAAATCGGGTAGCCCGACGAAATATGCTGAGCCAGCCCGAAAGCATAGGAGTAGTCACCCATACCACTGGGAACAAAGAACAGCGGCAACCTTGTTCCATCAGGTCGTACCAATATGGCGCTGTTTTGCGGTTGAGACAGTAAATCCGAGGTGATTTTTGCGGCCAGCTCAGCCAGCACCGGGAATTGGAACAAGGTATTCAACGTGCAAACCATCCCTCGACCCACGGCAATATTCGTCATTCGCATAGCGAGCAGTGAATGGCCGCCTAATACGAAGAAGTTGTCATGTCGACTAACCTGCTCAACACCCAATAGCTCACACCAAATCGCCGCCAATGTGGTTTCTGTCTCGCCTTGCGGCGCTTCATAGACCTGACGAGAAAAATCTTCCTCCCTCGGCGCGGCTAATGCCCGGCGATCTAGCTTGCCGTTCGGGGTTTGCGGGAAGGTATCCAGACGCACAAAAGCTGACGGCACCATATAATCCGGCAAAATAGCACTCAGATGCGCACGCAAACTGGCGGTCAGACCTTCATTCGCTTCCGCTACCACATAGGCGACCAAATGCTTGTCCCGGCCATCCTCCCACACCAACACCGCCGTCTCTTGCACCGCTGGGTATTCCAACAACCGGATTTCAATCTCCCCCAGTTCAATCCGGAAGCCTCGAATTTTAACCTGCTCGTCGTTACGACCCAGGAATTCCAGATTGCCATCTGGCAAGTAACGGGCCAAATCCCCGGTGCGATACATCCGCGCACCGGATACCGGACTAAAGGGATCAGCTATAAAACGTTCTGCGCTCAATTCCGGCTGGTTAAGATAGCCCCGTGCAACCCCGACGCCACCAATATACATTTCGCCAACGCAGCCTAATGGGACAGGTTGACCGTCTCTGTCCAGTAGGTAGACGCAGGTATTTTTAAGCGGCTGACCGATAGAACTATCATCAGCCGGGGATAATATCTCCTGACAGGTCGCCGTCACGGTATTTTCCGTCGGACCATAGGCGTTCAACAGTCTAGGTCGGTGGGTTTCCCGCGCAAACCAATCCTGAATAGCGCTCTTTTTAACCGCTTCACCCCCAATAATGATGAACCTGAGACAATCCGGCAGCGGTAGTGTATTGTCTCTGGCAATCAGTTCAGACCAAAATAACGCCGGCAGAGACATCACTGTGATACGGTTCTGCCAAGCTAAGGCAATAAATTCCTGCATAGAAGTCAGCCAGCGATCATCACGCATGACCAATGTGGCACCATTACACAATGACAAGCAGCACTCTTCTACTGAAACATCAAACGCAAAAGAGGCAAATTGTAACAGCCGGTCTTGCGCAGTCACCGCATAGGTCTCATTAAAACCCAGATGACGTTGATACAGCGCCTGATGTTCTATCATCACCCCTTTCGGCTGCCCGGTTGAACCGGAAGTGTAAATCACATAGGCCAGATGCTGTGGTGTCAATGCAGCCACCAAAGGATTGCTGTCCGGTTGATCTGGCAGGGTATTCAGCGTAAGTACGGTCAATCCGGTGAGCGCTTCTTCGCCAAGCGCCGCCCGGCCAGCTTCATCAACCAATACCACTGACGGAGCCGTATCATCCAGAATATACGCCAAACGTTCTCCCGGATAAGTCGGATCCAGCGGCACATAAGCGCCACCGGCTTTTAGCACCGCCAACAAAGCCACCACTATCGCCGGTGAGCGTGCCATGCAAATCGCCACCCGCTGATCCGGTATGACGCCCAATGCGATCAATTGATGGGCAAGGCGGTTGGCGCGAGCATTTAATTCGGCATAACTGAGAGTCTGCTCTTCATAGACTAATGCGGTCGCTTCCGGGGTTTTCTTTACCTGCTGCTCAAACAGTTGGTGAATACATAATGGATCAGGATACGGGGTCTCAGTAGCATTAAAGGTTTCCAGTAGCAATGTCCGTTCCGTTTCAGGCAGGACGTTCAGCATACGTACCGGCGTCTCCGGGGCCTGTTCAAGCGCTTCCACCAGACTTTCCAGCGCCTGCTGCATATAATCGCATAGTCTCTCTGGCTCAAACGGCTGCACCACCAGAGCGGTCAGCCCCAACGTGGAACCCCCATCCTCTATCGACAGCCCAAATGGGTAGTTCGTTCGTTCCTGTCCATCCAGAAATTCAATACCACTGATGACGTCATCCGACGTGGCCGATAAAGCATTGTGTCGATAGTTGAACAGAGCGCTAAAGAGTGGCGTACCGCTGGCAATACCACTGCACCGCTGGGCCAGCGCCAGTGAGGCATGCTCATGCTCCAGCAACCCGGCCAGTCGCAGATGTACCGCACGCACGCTATCCTCTACCGGGGTCTCATCGATATCCAGTCGCAACGGCAAGGTATTCATAAACAACCCCATACCATTGTCCGCCCCTTCTCCCGCTTCCATGCGCCCAAATAGGACGGTGCCAAACACCACTTTCTCCTGACCACTGGTATGCGACAACACTTGTGCCCAAGCCAGATGACACAACGCCGCCAAACTGACACCCAAATGCCGAGCCTGACTACGCAGCCGATCATTCAGCTCAGGTGCCAACATCCGGTGAAACTCCCTCATTTGAGAGCCGTCACGATGCACCTCCGTCAGTCCGAATGGGAATGTTGGCTCATCCACCGCCGCCAACATGTCGGTAAAGAAACGGGTATGTGCCGCCTGATCCCCCTTCAACCGGGTCTGGGCCACCAGATTGCGGAAAGGCACCGGTGCCGGCAGGCTATCCCCCTGCCCGGTAAAATAGGCCTGCACTTCACGGTGCATCACTTCCAGCGTTTCATGGTCACCAATCAAGTGATGCTGCAATTCCAGTAAGAACCAGCGTCCATCGGTTTCCTGAGTGATGACAAAATGCAGTAGCGGTGCCTGACTTAAATTAAGACGATAATGCCCCGGATCAAAACGCCGGGTTAACTGGTCAATGACTGGACCGTCCGCCGGGTCTAGCGTCAATTCCGTCACAGGCAACCGCGCCTGACGCCAGACCACCTGCGCCGGAACGGATAATCCTTCCCAGATAAAAGCCGTACGTAAGATGTCATGGCGATCAATCGCCTGTTGCACCGCCGCCAGATAACGGTCCAATAAAGAGCGATTCTCAAAGATCACCGGATAGAGCAACAGATACGGATCGCCTTCTTGTTCCAACAGGTGATGGAACAGGATACCGTCCTGCAACGGAGACAAGGCATAGATATCCTGAATATTAGCGACTCCACCCGGCACCTGCCCGACAATGCGATCAATATCAGTCTGAGTCAGATCAATCAGCGGCAACATTTCCGGCGTCAGCGCCGTAGTGGCTGACGTGATGACGTTAGGCGGCACCACTACAACCTGATGCTGTCCCACTGTTTGAGCCAAGTCTGACAGCACCGGAAATTGGAACAGATCTCGCGCCGCCAGTGTTAACCCCAAGCGACGCAAGCGTTCAATCATGCGTACCGCGAGCAGTGAATGGCCGCCCAACACAAAGAAGCTGTCATGCCGGCTAATCTGCTCAATACCCAATAACTCACTCCAGATGGCCGCTAAAGCTATCTCAGCTTCCCCTTGCGGCGCTTCATAGACTTGACGGGCAAAATCTTCCTCCCGCGGTGCTGGTAATGCCCGGCGATCTAGCTTGCCGTTCGGGGTCTGCGGGAAGGTATCCAGACGTACAAAGGCAACCGGTACCATATAGTCAGGTAAAATCGTACTCAAGTATTCACGTAAATCAGCAGCCAATCTCTCATGCGCTTGCGCTGCCACATAGGCGACCAGCCGTTTGTGCTGCCCGTCATCCAATGCCAGCACCGCCGCCTCTTGTACCGCAGGGTGTTCCATCAACCGAGTTTCAATCTCCCCCAGTTCGATCCGGAAGCCTCGAATTTTTACCTGTTCGTCGTTACGGCCCAAGAATTCCAGCTCACCATCCGGCAAGTAGCGGGCCAAATCTCCCGTGCGATACATGCGCGCACCGGCTATCGGACTAAAGGGATCGGCTATAAAACGTTCAGCACTCAATTCCGGCTGGTTAAGATAATTCCGTGCCACACCCACGCCGCCAATATACATTTCGCCAACGCAGCCTAATGGAACGGGTTGACCGTATTTGTCCAGCAGGTAAATACAGGTATTTTTAACCGGCCGCCCGATAGAACGATCATCTGTCAGGAATAATATCTCCTTACAAGTCGCCGTCACGGTATTTTCCGTCGGGCCATAAGCGTTCAGCAGTCGAGGTCGGTGGAGCTCCCGCGTAAACCAATCCTGAACAGCGCTCTTTTTCACTGCCTCACCCCCAATGATGATGAGTCTGAGGCAATCTGGTAACGGTAATCCATTGTCTCTGGCAACCAGTTCGGACCAAAATAACGCCGGCAGAGACATCACTGTGATACGGTTTTGCCCGGCTAAGGCAATAAATTCCTGCATAGAGGTTAACCAACGCTCATCACGCATCACTAACGTGGCACCATTACACAATGACAAACAACATTCCTCGACTGAAACATCAAACGCAAAAGAGGCAAATTGTAACAGCCGGTCTTGCGCGGTGACTGCATAGGTCTCATTAAAACCCAGATGACGTTGATACAGCGCCTGATGTTCTATCATCACCCCTTTCGGCTGCCCGGTTGAACCGGAGGTATAGATAACATAAGCCAGATGTTGTGGTGTCAGTTCGGCTACCTGCGGGTTACTGTCCGGCTGGTCTGGTAGGATATTCGAGTCAAGTACCGTCAGCCCAGCCAGTGCCTGTTCACCCAGCGCCGCCCGACCAGCTTCATCAACCAATACCACTGACGGAGCGGTATCATTCAGGATATACGCCAGACGTTCTCCCGGATAAGTCGGATCCAGCGGCACATAAGCCCCGCCAGCTTTCAGCACCGCCAACAAAGCCACCACTACCGCCGGTGAACGTGCCATGCAAATCGCCACCTGCTGATCCGGTGTGACGCCCAATGCCATCAGTTGGTGGGCAAAGCGGTTGGCACGCGCATTTAATTCGGCATAACTGAGCGTTTGCCCTTCATAGACTAACGCAGTCGCTTCCGGGGTTTTCTCTACCTGTTGTTCAAACAGTTGGTGAATACATAATGGGTCAGGATAGGGGGTTTCCGTGGCATTTAAGGTTTCCAGTAACAGTGTGCGCTCCGTTTCAGGCAGGACGTTCAGCACACGTACTGGCGTCTCCGGGGTCTGTTCAAGCGCTTCCACCAGACTTTCCAGCGCCTGTTGCATATAACCGCATAGCCGATCGGGTTCAAACGGTTGTACCACCTGAGCGGTCAGCCCCAACGAAGCCCCCCCATCCTCCACTGACAACCCAAATGGATAGTTAGTCCGTTCCTGTTCACCCAAGAATTCAATCCCGGCCATCGTCTCATCCAACGCCGCCGGTTGCTCATTGTGGCGATAGTTGAACAGGGCGCTAAAGAGTGGGGTTTCACCCTGTATCCCACTGCACCGCTGGGCCAACGCCAGTGAAGCATGCTCATGCTCCAGCAATTCAGCCAATCGCAGATGTACCGCCCGTACGCTATCCTCTACCGGGGTCTCGTCAATATCCAGTCGCAACGGCAAGGTATTCATAAACAACCCCATGCCATTGTCTGCCCCTTCCCCCGCCGCCATACGCCCAAACAGGACGGTGCCAAACACCACTTTCTCTTGCCCGCTGGTATGCGACAGCACCTGCGCCCAAGCCAGATGACACAACGCTGCCAAACTGACACCCAAACGCCGGGCCTGACTGCGCAGGCGATCATTTAACGTGGTGGTCAACATCCGGTGGGATTCCGTCATGCGAGATCCGTCACGATGCACCTCCGCCAGCCCGAATGGCAACGTTGGCTCATCCACCTCCGCCAACATGTCGGTAAAGAAGCGGGTATGTGCTTCCTGACTCACCCCCAGCCGGGACTGAGCCACTAGATTGCGGAAAGGGGCTGGCGTAGGCAGGTGCTCTTCCTGCCCGGCAAAATAGGCCCGCACTTCACGATGCATCACTTCCATTGTTTCATGGTCGCCAATCAGGTGATGCTGCACTTCCAGTAAAAACCAACGACCGTCCGTTTCCTGAGCGACAACAAAATGCAATAACGGAACCTGCCCCAGATCAAGACGATACTGACTCGGATCAAAACGCCGGGTTAACTGGTCAATGACTGGGCCGTCAGCCGGGTCTAGCGTCAGTTCCGTCACGGGCAACTGTGCCCGGCGCAAGACCACTTGTGCCGGAGCTGATAATCCTTGCCAAATAAAAGCCGTCCGTAAGGTGTCATGGCGATCAATCGCCTGTTGCACCGCCGCCAGATAACGGTCCAGCAAAGATCGGTTAGCAAAGACCACCGGATAGTGTAACAGATACGGGTCGCCTTCCTGTTCCAACAGGTGGTGGAACAGAATACCGTCCTGCAACGGCGACAACGCATAGATATCCTGAATATTGCTCATCCCACCCGGCACCCGCTCCACGATGCGATCAATATCAGTCTGAGTCAGATCAATCAGCGGCAACATCTCCGGCGTTAACGCCGTGGTGGTGGGAGTGATCATGTTAGGCGGTATTATCACAGCTTGGTGCTGTCCCAATGCTTGAGCCAGCGCTGACAGCACCGGCGACTGGAATAGATCACGCGCTGTTAATGTCAACCCCAAGTGACGCAGGCGTTCAATCATACGTACCGCAAGCAACGAATGGCCGCCCAATGCAAAGAAACTGTCATGCCGGCTTATCTGCTCAATGCCCAATAATTCACGCCAGATAGCCGCCAGAGCGATCTCAGCCTCCCCTTGCGGTGCTTCATAAATCTGATGGGCAAAATCTTCTTCCCGCAGTGCCGGTAATGCCCGGCGATCTAGCTTACCGCTCGGCGTCTGCGGGAAGGTATCCAGACACACAAAAGCGACCGGGATCATATAGTCAGGTAAAATCGCACTCAAATATTCACGCAAATCAGCGGCCAATCTCTCGTGCGCTTGTGCCGCCACATAGGCGACCAGCCGTTTGTGCTGCCCGTCATCCAGTACCAGCACCGCCGCCTCGTGTACCGCCGGGTGTTCCACCAAACGGGTTTCAATTTCCCCCAACTCAACCCGGAAGCCACGGATCTTAACTTGCTCATCGTTACGGCCCAAGAATTCCAGCTCACCGTCCGGCAGAAAACGGGCCAAATCCCCGGAGCGATACATCCGCGCATCGGGTTCCAGACTAAAGGGGTCCGGTAAAAAACGTTCCGCGCTCAATGCAGGTCGGTTCAGATAACCCCGCGCCACACCCACGCCACCAATGTACATTTCGCCAATGCCACCCAATGGAACCGGTTGCCCCTCTCTGTCCAACAGATAGATGCGGGAATTTTTAACCGGCCGGCCGATAGAACGGGCATCTTCCGGGGATAATATCTCCTTATAAGTCACTGTCACGGTATTTTCCGTCGGGCCATAACCATTCAACAACCGGGGCCGGTAGCCTTCCTGCATAAACCAGTCCTGAACGGCGTTCTTTTTTACCGCCTCACCACCAATCATGACGAGTCGGAGGCAATCCGGCAGCGGTAGCTCGGGATCTCTGGCCGCCAGTTCAGACCAGAATAAGGTCGGCAGAGAAACGATCGTGATACGATGTTGCCGGATTAAAGCAATAAATTCCCGTACCGAAGCTAGCCAGCTATCATCCCGGATAACCAGTGTGGCCCCGTTACACAATACCGAGAAAAATTCCTCGACTGAAACATCAAACGCAAAAGCGGCAAATTGCAACACCCGATCTTGCTCAGTGACGGCATAAGTGTCGTTAAAGCCCAGATGACGTTGATAAATCGCCTGATGTTCTATCATCACCCCTTTCGGCTGCCCGGTTGAACCGGAGGTGTAAATCACATAGGCCAGATGCTGTGGTGTCAATGCCGTCACTAAGGGATTGCTGTCCGGTTGGTCAGGTAGGATATTCGGGTCAAGCACGGTCAACCCGGCTAGCGCGACATCACCCAACGCGGCCCGCCCGGTCGCATCAGCCAATACCACTGACGGGACAGTATCATTTAGGATATACGCCTGACGTTCCGCCGGGTAGGTTGAATCCAGCGGCACATAAGCCCCACCCGCTTTCAGCACCGCCAGCAGCGCCACCACCATCGCCGGGGAGCGTGCCACACAAATCGCTACCCGCTGGTCCGGTACGACACCCAGTGCAATCAACTGGTGCGCCAGCCGGTTAGCGTCAGCATTTAACTCGGCATAACTGAGGCGCTGCCCTTGATACTCTAACGCCGTGGCCTCCGGAGTTTGCTCTACCTGTTGCTCAAATAGCTGATGAATACATAACGGATCAGGATAGGGGGTTTCAGTCGCGTTCCAAGTTTCCAGTAACAATGTTCGCTCGGCCTCTGGCAACAAATTAAGCTGCCCAATGGGAATTTCATCCCCCATCCTTTTCGAGGCTGCCAGCACCTGTAAGTGCTCGCTCATCCGTAAAACGACTTCCGTGCACAGGCGGTTTTCATCGTAGATCCAACGAAACCCCCCCTGTGCATTTATCTGGAAGGTCAACAATTCGCCGGATACCTTTTGATCGCGTGGCCTATCACCCTTGCTCAACGAGACAGCGATTCGCCACGGCCGGCTTGTCGCCAACGCCGGGATAGCATGCAATGAAGGAGAGCAAGAGAAGAGATCACAACTAAATGTGCCGTACTGCACCAACCGGGACAACTCGTCATCAACCCAGCCAGCTACCTCACGCCAAGGCTTATCAAACGCTACCTCAACGGCCATAGGCACCACCGGTGCCAGATTTGCCGATTCATCTTTTACCTTATCCACGCTCCAACCGATTTGGAATACGGTCTGCTGAGTCAAACGCGCAAGGTAAATGACAAAAGTCTGCAACAACGTTCGCAATGGCTCCTCTTCACCATTTTTTGGCAGAGGAGGCTGCCAAGCGCTCATTGCCCATATAGGTTCTGTTTGGTCTCCGGCGGTTTCGAAAGGTAACTGGAGGGGTTGAAAAGCAGCAAGACGCTCATACCAGAATAATTCACTGGATGTGAGTCTTTGAAGGGTATTCTTTGTATTTCGAGTTTGTTGTGAAACATCATTTGCATCGGTTATATTTTCTGACGTCTGAGTTTTAAATGCACTTCCCACTTTAGCAATATTATTTTTCATCTACTACTACCTCAACGAATCTGTTAGAAATTTGAGAACCGTCACTCCCGACAGTCATCACTAATGTTTCTCTCCTACTTCTTGCCCAAAAATAAAAATAGACACATCTGCTATCCATCCAAGAGACTTAGATACCGGATGCCACTGCCCGATTAATAGCGGCTACTTACTGCCTATCTCAATAGGGCTATTTTATTTGCCCTTCTTTGCCATAAAGAGCGAACCTGGGCAGTGCTCAAAATCCTCACGTACTACGTGTACGCTCCGGTTTTTCCGCGCTGTCCGTGTTCACTGTTCATTGATAAGAATGGCCTGCAACAATTACGCCTATTGAGATAGGCTCTTAGCCAATCTTCAATGCCAATTATCCTGATAACAGAATGAAATATTCCATTTTTATTCCTATTTTTCAGATAAGCTCAATTAATTTACTGCAACTTTTGTTGACTGATCCTAAATTTCATAATTAAAAACTTAACCATTTACTGCATTTATTATTCATAATGACCAAATAACCTTTAACTTTATCTGTTTTCAATTAATACCTAATTAAAATGATTTCAAAAACAAATTAAGTATTTTAAAAATAAAATAGACCAATTTACATTTAATTATCAAAATACTACTTTGACAATCACCTATAAAATAGTCTTCATTACAATAATAAAAGGACATACTAATTTCAAAGACAGTTATTCAATAGGCATAAAATAATCCTGCACATTCAATCATATCAAAATATAACGTCAAGCTAAAAATAATTCATAAAAAATTATTTTTCAACAATAAGACAATACCGCTAATGAATATGCCACAAATGAACAAATACAAATTATATTTAACTTAATTACATATATCCTGTAATAATTAGAACATAAAAAAATACAAACGTTATTATATCAATAACCACAAAGAAACAATTTAAAATTAAAATAACTTAATTTTTCATTGCCTTATAATAATACACAACGTAATCTATATATTACTCAATAATATTGACTATCGCCCAAATTAAATAAGTTTCCATAATTATGTTCCACTTCCAACCAGCCCTTGTGTACCAAGACATACAACCTTTCCATCCAAGCGGTCCGTAGAATCAATGAGATAGGCTACAGAACCAATATTGTTCAAAAAGAAAACAAAAGGCATATACCCAATGGATTTCAAGATAGATCGCGACGGCAAGGGAACGAATCCCCGGGAGCATAGAAAACTATGTGACCGGGGTGAAAGAGTGCAGCCAACAAAGAGGCAACTTGAAAGATAACGGGTATATACCCTATTGATTTCAAGATGCATCGCGGCGGCAAGGGAACGAATCCCCGGGAGCATAGATAACTATGTGACCGGGGTGAGTGAGTGCAGCCAACAAAGAAGCAACTTGAAAGATGACGGGTATAGGTGTATCGGTATTATGGAAAGCCATTTATAATCTTAATCACTCTTTAACTTAGGATCAGAATGCCAAGCACCATCCCATAACATTTAAAAAACTTGTTGATAAATCGTCACTGCTTTTGGGGGCAGCGATGTCAGAAAATAAAGTATTGGACGGTATCTTTGGTACTGTTATCCAAGTATCCTCTGGCTGAAGGATTTCTTTCGTAAAATTCATCTAAAGCATCCATAGTGAGTAACCTGTTTCTTTGAAATTTAGTTTAACATAGTGTTATGTACTAAAAGTATACAATTGAAATTATAAGTCAAGGTTTATTTTTACTTGTAAGGATACTTTTTTCGGGTGTTTTAAGACGTAGGGTTTTAGCAAAATCCATTGTAAATTTTTCTCTTAATGAGAATGACAATTATTATGTGAATCCAAGATTAATGGAAATATAAGTAATCGATATTTTGATAAGATGGTTATTATTATGCGAATGCAAGTTAAAAACTGATTGAAATGAATAGTTTTCATAAAGTAATTGTTGTAAATATAATATTTTCTCGTTTTTCCTTTTCTGATATTTGATTCTTTAGGCTCTTCTATTAATGCATTCGGTAAAGATTTGCCTGAGGAAATCTGAGACAATGTTTTT
>NZ_CAWPHH010000038.1:0-40376 GCF_963887965.1 Photorhabdus sp. RW14-46
TGGTAAACCGATTAAATAATCGCCCTCGAAAAACACGGGGTGGGAAAACCCCGAATGAATTATTTAAAGGAATACGAACATGTTTACTTCCAGATTAACGATGTTGCACTTATTATGTGAATCTACCGTGGCTTTTAATAACAGTTTAAAACCTACCATCATAAAGCTATCAGTGAAAAATGAAAAAAATGGCCTTGTTAATGTTTAAATACTCGTTAAGCCTATAACCTTTCTGGTAAGTTAATTCGCCAGATTTTTAACCATCGTTGATGCTAAAACACCCTCTCGTTTTTTTAACTGCTTTTGTGCCCAAAAAAGCTGCATAAAACGTAATGATTTCCTATAACTATAAAGGTGTAATAATGTGATGTAACAACGAGAATTTGTATAATATACCGTCTTTTATGATTTAATTGATTAGTTATTGCGCTTTAGATCTCAAAATTTAAAGAATGGCATTTGATTCCCAGAGAAGACTCCTTATATTCACACGCCTTGTATTTTTTTAACAATTGTAGCAATGGTGGATCAGATATCACCGGCGCTAATGGAGTCACCATGGATGTTTCTGAATCTTTAACCACAGCTATAAGGCCAAATTTTTCGAATAAAAAAGGCTTAATTATTCTGGCTGCTGATATTGCGCTACTACTTATTCTACTTAATACGTTACCGTTTGGTGAAAAAGCTAATGCAGGTTTAGCACTAATGATATTTGTTGGTGTGCTGTGGCTTACTGAAGCTATTCACGTCACGATTACTGCATTATGTATTCCAATTCTGGCAGTTGGTATGGGGTTAATGAATACGGGAGATGCGCTGAAATCTTTTGCTAATCCCATTATCTTCCTGTTTTTTGGTGGCTTTGCTCTGGCAACGGCCCTTCACATCCAAGGATTGGACAGACTGATAGCTAACCGTCTGTTGATGATTGCCCGTGGACGTTTATCTGTAGCGGTGATGTTGTTGTTTGGTGTGACGGCTGGCCTTTCCATGTGGATCAGTAACACAGCGACTGCCGCGATGATGCTGCCATTAGTATTGGGTATTTTGTCTAATCTGGATGCACGTTCTGAGCGCCATACGTTTGTATTTGTGCTGTTGGGTGTGGCTTATAGTGCAAGTATCGGTGGCTTAGGTACTTTGGTGGGGAGCCCACCAAACGCGATTGCAGCAGCGCAATTGGGTATCGATTTCTTCAATTGGATGAAGTTTGGGGTTCCGTTGGTGGTTATTCTGCTGCCAATGATGGTGGGTGTTATGTATCTGATGCTGCGCCCGAATTTGAATCATAAATTCGACATGAAGCTAGAAAAACTGGATTGGACTGGCAAACGTCTGATGACCATGCTGATCTTCTTATTAACCGTATTTTGCTGGATCTTTAGCACGGTTATCAGCTCTGCCTTAGGAGGTGTGAAAGATCTGGATACTATTATTGCTGTCAGTGCTGCTGTTCTGATTGGTATAACGGGGGTAGCGAGTTGGTCGCAGATTCAAAATAATACCGAGTGGGGGGTGTTGATACTGTTTGGTGGTGGTCTGACTTTAAGCGCTATTTTGAAAAACTCAGGTGCTAGTGAAATCATGGCGAATGGTATGGCCGCGACTTTTGGCGCAAGCCACTGGTTTGTGATTATTGTTGCGGTAGCTGCGTTTATTATCTTCCTGACTGAATTTACCAGTAATACAGCCAGTGCAGCATTGCTAGTACCGATATTCGCAACCGTTGCGGAAGCGTTGGGGATGCCGGTAGTGACGCTGACACTTATTATCGGTTTTGGGGCATCCTGTGCCTTTATGTTGCCGGTTGCCACACCACCTAATGCGATTGTTTTCAGCTCCGGTCATATTAAACAGACTGAAATGGTCAGAGTGGGTATGGTGCTGAATATTGCCTGTATCGCGATCATCTCTCTGTTTGCTTGGTTATTCTGGTTGTAACTGAAAATTTATTCATGTCCCTCTGGACAGAATAACTATTATCCCCATCAAATGTACGATGGGGAAATAAAGCCAGAGGGTGAAGATTCATCGAGAAGGATTTGCCGAGCGCGTCAGCCAGAAATCCAATATTGTCAATGTAAGGCCGATGACCAATCCGACGGATAGCACGGCCATTGCTGTGCTTGAACCTCCTGTGACTAACCCAATAGTGGCTAATGGCACTAAACACAAGATCCCCAGATTATTGAATGTTTCTGCAAAGGCCAGAACCATACCTTTGTGAGGGCCTGATCGTGTTGCCAAAACGACGGTACTTGTCGGCGCTCCAACGCCCAGTGCGGCACCCCAGAATATTAAACATCCTAGAGAACCGGGAAGCGTAAGCGGAACAAGCATAAAAACTGAGATCACACCAGTCAGTAGCAAACTGATCAAAACCAAAGTCACTTCTTCTCGACCGCAAAGCTTGCGAAGCAAACCAGCGGACAGATTGCCTAAGCCTAAGCCAGCACCAAAGGCTGCAACAGTCAAACCGATTTCTGTGGGGCCAAATCCGTACCGTTGACGTAGAACTTCTCCAGACAAAAGAAAAGCAGAGACACCGGCACCATTCCACGCCCCTTTTGCAATGAGTGGCCTGACAACCGACCATTGTCGAAACCAGATTAAGCGCGGGTTTGTTGGCTTTAGCGAAAAACGCCGTAAACCCTCGGCCAGTGCGGGCGGGGATATAAGGCGAAAATCCCGCAGGGCTTTAAAGCTCAATCTGGCGTTGACTGACTCTGAACGTAGGCTCTGAGCGTTTCAATCGTTGCCCCTCCGGTGCTACAGACAAAGTACGATCTTGACCACAAAAGTCCGGTTTTACTTTGCATCCGTAAATGCGTGTTCTGCTGGCGTAGCAGACGTGATGATACCGATTTCAAATTATTGACCATCACACTGACAGCAAGCTTTGGCGGGTAGGCAACCAGCAGGTGTACATGCTCTGGCTCCCCGTCCATCTCAATTATTTCGCATTCGAGCTTTCCGGCAGCAGAACAAAAAGCATCACGCAACTGCTCTATCATTCGTCCGTCAAACAATTTTCGGCGGTATTTTGTGGTAAAAATCAGGTGTACAACCAGTTTGCTGACACTATGCCGTTTACGGAGGAACCCCTCCAGCAAATCATCATGATTACTCAATTGATATATTCCGTTAACCTGTTAAAATAACAGAAGTATATCAATGAGCGCTGATTATGTTAAGAGCCACGAAAGTACGTATTTACCCGACACCGGAACAGGCGGAATTTCTCAATGCCCAGTTCGGTGCGGTGCGTTTTGCGTACAACAAAGCTCTTCACATTAAAAAACAGGCTTACCAGCGGCACGGGGTGAGTTTAAGCCCCCGTAACGACTTGAAACCTTTACTGGCCGTAGCAAAAAAATCCCGTAAATACGCATGGCTTAAAGAGTATGATTCCATCGCGTTACAGCAGGCGGTGATTAATCTCGAAGTGGCCTTTTCCAACTTTTTCAATCCGAAACTGAAAGCCCGTTTCCCGACGTTTAAAAGTAAGCACGGAAAGCAATCTAGCTATCATTGTGTTGGAATCAAAGTCATTGATGGTGCGCTCAAAATCCCGAAAATCTTGCCGATTGAAGCTCGTTTACATCGTGAAATTACGGGAACGCTGAAAAGTATCACATTGAGCCGCAGCGCAACCGGAAAATACTACGCATCGTTACTCTGTGATGACGGAATGGAAGCACCTACGAAACTGGCACTGATATCAAACGTTACAGGGCTGGATATGGGGCTGACGCATTTTGCCATCAAATCGGACGGCAATAAGATTGCCAATCCGCGCCACCTTATCAATGTCAGTCACAATCTGCGCCGGAAGCAGAAAGCCCTTTCGCGTAAGAGAAAGGGGAGCGCAAACAGACGTAAAGCCCGAATACAACTTGCGGCAGTTCACGAGCGGGTAGCCAACGCCCGCGCCGATTTCCAGCATAAATTATCTCGCGCAATTGTTGACGAAAACCAAGCGGTAATTGTCGAGACGCTGAAAGCGGCAAATATGATGAAAAATCACCATCTGGCTCGTGCGATAGGCGATGCTGGATGGTCTGGATTCGTCGCAAAACTGGAATACAAAGCAGCAGAGAAAGGAGTGCATCTGGTGAAGTTGGATCAATGGTTCGCCAGTTCGAAAACCTGTCACTGCTGCGGTCACAAAATGTCGGAGATGCCGTTAAATAAACGCATCTGGCAATGTCCTGAATGCGGAGTAGAGCATGACCGCGATATCAATGCGGCGATCAACATCGAACGCAAGGGAATACTGGAATTACAAGCGGCGGGACTCGTCGTTTCTGCCCATGGAGGCCAGTGTAAATCCGTCACACAGACGGTTGCGGCCTGGGAAGTGGGAAGCCTCGCCCGACAGGGCGGGGAGCAGTCACAGGTGCAGTTTTTGATGGAAAGCAGTAGAGCCCGATGATGAATGTAACGACACAGCCGAGTGCGCTAAATAAAAATGGTGCTTGCCAATTTATTAAATCTGTCAACATCCCGGCTAAAGCTGGACCGAATGCAATGCCAAAAGTCATACCGAGCATAACAACGCCCATCGCTCCCGTTTGGCGATTATAGGGAATGATATCGGCGATCAAGGCAAATACGGTGGGTATGATGACCGCTGATGCTATACCGCCAAAAATTCGCAGTATGATTGCGATATTAAGAGTGGGAGCAAGAGTGATAGCGAGGCCATCTGCGGCGAAAAACAGCAGAGAAATCAGAAGTAATCTGCTTCTGTTAATACGATCTGAAAAATACCCAAATATAGGTGCTGCCAGAGCGTAGGAAAATGCATAGCTGGATACCAGCCAGGATGCTCCGACCGCCGTTGTCCCGAAGGCGATTGCAAGAGGGTTAAGCATGGATGACAACATGAATTCGGTTGCGCCAACGAAGAATACAGTGACTGAAAGGATAAATAAAAACGTGTATTTTGTGCTTTGTTCCAGAGTGGATGAATATTGTGCTTTTTTGTTCATAAGATCGATTTAACTCCATATGTATACCCTATGGATTTCAAGATGCATCGCGACGGCAAGGGAACGAATCCCCGGGAGCATAGGTAACGATGTGACCGGGGTGAGTAAGTGCAGCCAACAAAGAGGCAACTTGAAAGATGACGGGTATAGATAGATGTTCGTATATTTTTTGCGGTAAAACGTGATGAGTCAGTGACGTAGAAAAGCTATTGTGAAATACATATAAGGGGGCAGGCCAGATTAGGCAGATGTGAAAGTATTAAATATTACAAAGGAAAAAGGGGAAGCGCATTAGTAATATCCGTAATAAAGAAAGCGAGCATAGAATTAATTTATCGGATTAGGTATGCCGGATATAAGAACGGAGTTTATCCCTTATGTACATTCTTTTAGCTACAGGAAACCTGATAAAAGTCTTCCCCACATTCGGGTTAGATGCTTTGGTTAAGCTTGTATTTTGCAAGAGTAGATATACAGTAAAAGTGTATATCCAAGGAGGTAATATCATGCAAGTAGCAAAATGGGGTAACAGCCTTTCCATACGTCTGCCAGCTAGCTTAGTTGAAATTCTGGAATTGCGTGAAGGTGATGATATTGAGATTGTAGTGGATGATCCGCGTACCTTCGCAGTATGCAAGAAGCCTGGATCTGAGGTGTTGTTGGAGCGTCTTCGAACATTCCGCGGTAAGTTGCCGACAGATTTCAAGTTCAGTAGAGATGAAGCGAATGGTAGGGGTTAAGTCTTGTGGTTTTATCGACAGCAATGTGCAGGTACTCAATGAAGTGGCGCACGTGTGTGCGTAAACTTAAGATGAGTTGGGAAGAGATAGCGGAGTTCCTCGATATTGTACGTAGTTTTTGCAAAATCGTGCCTCTTACGGTTGAAGTTCATGACCGAGCTAGGCTTATTGCAGAGCGTTATCGCTTGTCATTCTACGATTCTTGTATTGTGGCGGCTGCGGTCATCGCAGGTTGTCGGACGCTCTATAGTGAAGACATGAATCACGGGCAGATGTTGGAAGACAGCTTGGTTATTAAAAATCCATTCTCATATGTCTGACGATTTGGTGAGCCCGAGAGGGATCGGGGTTCACCTGCTGATTTAACCTGACAGACACCGATATAAAGGTATCTGTCAGCTCAAATCTGTGTTATGACCTTGATTTATTGTGCTAAGAATATCTACAAAGCGTTATTATCATCATACGACCGACTAATTTCCTGAACAGCAAATTCTTTAACGGATTGAACTTTGATCGGACCTTTGGGACCATATTTGTAGAGATCACCAGCCAGGCTATTGTCTAAAAACATTGCATAGGACATTCTATCGCGCTGTCCATTACGTTCTGTGCGAACAACGCCATGTATATTGGCCCGAACATTTTTCGTTAAATTTTCTGTCAGCACTTCTATCGAGCTACCAAAGTTAATTATCAGGTGACCAGGAACAGGATCAATAGCCAAAAGCTCATCATCTATATAAGCTAATAGTCCACGTTCAGTTGCTCTTAGGATTGTTATCCATCCTATATCCCGATGAAATTTAGATCCCCGGGTAGCTTTATCTGATCGGTAGTGATTAAACCCTAGCATCTGATGCCCTCGTCCTTCCGAAAGACCACCTGTGACTAATTCCCAGTCACTACGAGGAATGCCAACATGATTTAACACTGAGCGCAATATACATGTACCCATGTGTGCCATATGATGACCCAGTGTCGCGACCTCGGTTGGAATTAAGTTCCAGTGCGCTCGTTCGATATAGAGATTTTCCCATTGATCATGTTTTCTGTCGAAATAACCTTCGAAACCGTTGGAAAAAGTACATGATTTGAATCCCGTATAGGGACGCAGATCACCTTCTGTAACAGGTTCAAAGAAGTGGTATGCAAGTCGATCTCCGTATTCAAAATCTATATGGGGTGGAACTTCCAGGAGAAAAAAACCGTGTCGGATAGCTCGATCAAAGTCATCTTCATCAGTAAAAACAAGTTTGTCTCCTTCCAGGCGGGATCGAACCATGTTTGCCGATTTATAAGTTTCTGCGGCAGTTATTTCAGATGGCATTAATGGTAGTTTAATTGGAGCTCGCATTGTTGATGAGGTTTTCATGATTATGGCCCTTAAATAAAGTAGTAAAAAGACTTTCTATGCTCTCGACTTTTGGATTAAATTCATAAATTATTTCACCAGCTTTCTTTTTTGGAAATTTAGGAATAGCTTTACAGGTGTCAGAGCACCATTTTTGCCATATCGATAGAAATATTGATCCACTCTTGGTCTAATATAGATGCCAAAATTAAATCGACCTTCACTCAATATTAACAGTTTCTTAAAAAAAAGATGATATTATAATTATTTTTCATAGCTATATAAGTGACAATTTCGTCACATATGCATTTACATAATTAATGTCTGTTATCTATATAGTTAATATATGGCATAGAAAGAATTGAAATGCAAATGACTACAATGAAAAATACGATATGTTTTTTATGGAAAAAATGTTATCACAAAAATCTTTAAAATCATTATCTTATATTATGGTAATTTATTGATGAAATGTTTACGGAATTTTTATTTGTTCTGTTGTGATTATTTATTTTGATTAAGATAATAAATGATTTGTTTTATTTAAATTATTGTTTGGTAATATCTATTTTATATTTGTGTATATAAAATGAGCGTTATTTTTTGAATTTAAACTCTGTGGGAGATTAATCTGCTTGTCTATTTTGATAGGAAAATTTATATTATCATTATGTTTTTAGTGTTAATTAATTGAATGTTTTCAGTTTTATGTTTTTTTATCATAATCATCCTGTACAAAATAAATGACGGGTATTTTCATTCTGTTATAAATTGAATTGCTACTGAAATTATTCCCAATTTTATGATGATGAACCTTCATAATCGACCTGTAATGAGCAACTTAAAGAAGGGGGGATAAGATTATTAATAATATAATTTTGTTAAAAAATTCTTTGAAGCTTATTTCAAGGATTAGAATTTTTTCATGTTCATTAAGAATGGACGTATTGACTGATATCTTTGCCGAATCGACTATTAATGAAAAGTGTGTAGAAAAACCTGTTTACCTTATCCTGTTCTCCCGGTTTTATAGAGAGAAGTTTATTGGAAACAGGTTGTTAGAAAATAAATTTAACGTGTCAGGCGCTTTCAATAGAGAAGTGATCGATAAAACATCATTATTATCATCGTATACCCGCTCAAGTTCCTGAGTAGCAAATGCGGTTGTCCCGAAGGCGAGTGTAAGAGGGGTAATCATGGATAACAACATGAATTCGGTTGTGCCAACGAGAATACGGTGACTGAAAGGATAATAAAAACGTGTATTTTGTTCATCAAGAATTCTTTAATAAATGACAGAATTTTACATGATGATCACCGTATTGAATACATGACCGAAAAAATAATAACAATAAATTCAAATGATTATGTCAAATGAATCTATTGGAAAGCATACCAAGTTTGATACAGATTTTATCACAAAAAGCAACAAATAATTTACAGTCTTTTCAATAGGTTATATTTTTAGTTGTGATAGTGCCCACAAATATATTAACTATCACATGGCTGAATTAAAAAAACTGTTATTATTAGGATGCTGAATTAAATTTTAATCCAGTTTATTTGTCAAAAAAATCCTAGAGGAGAATAAAATGAATGTGATAACAGCACAAGCATTTAGGCCACTAACTAATGATGAAACATTGAATTATGATAATGGTTTAATGAATTCATCCCCTAATTAATAGAAAAAGGAATAAAGGTATACCATAACCTTTATTCCTTTATTTGTCCTTTCATTTATAAGATAAAAGGTAAAACATGGACATTATTAACGTAAAAAGGGAAATAACAGTAATAATAAATAAAAGATTTAATGATACTGATCTGTATACTTGCTACTTGTCAGGTTCAGTCATTGAAGGGTTTGCAACACCAAAATCTGATTATGATGTCTATGTTATATTGGAAGGAGATCTGGAAATAGAATGCGAAGAGATATTTATACCATCCGATATAGGAATGTTAGAAGTGACAATAATCTCTTTAAAAGAGATAAAAGAAATCATGAAGATAATCAACAATGGAGGTTCAAATTCCGATTGGTATAAATTACATTTGTCTCATAGGATATTAACAGGGGAATCGATTATAAAGTCAAATAATTTTAACAAATTGAAAGGAGACATAAATAAGACTAAATTATGTGAAATACTTAAGACCAAAGCAAAAAACTTTGGAGAAAAGTGTTTTTCCGATGGGATTGGAAATATTTTAAATAATGACCTAATATCAGCAGCATTCAACTTTGAACGAACAGTTAATTCAGCAATGGATTATATTATGGCTTCAAGTGGAAACACATCCACTTTAATAAAGTGGCGTTATCAAAATGCAATGAAGGTGTTTGGAAAAGACCATCCAATAACATCTATATACTTGATGATTTGTTCAAAATTTAATGTAATCAATGATATTTCAACAATTGATTACATAAACTCAGTTGCTAAAATGTGGCAATTAACTTTAGATTATTGTCAAGGAAAAGATATTTTTGGTTACAATGTATCTTTTGCAAAGAAAAGAATAGCTAATACATCCGACATTTCATTATCAGATGAAAATAATAAACCAATAATAAAAAATTTATGGTATAGAATCTTGTGCAAGGATGGGAAATTAATACTTTTCGCAAAAAAAGCATTATGTGAAATTAATTCAGATGCATATAAAGTTTGGTTAGTAATAGATAATGAAAAAACAGAGTTTGAAGTTGTTTCAGAGTTGGAGAAAATTGGAATAAATAATACAAATGCTAATTTTTATATATTGGAATTCGAAAGACTAGGGGCATTAAAAAAATAATACATATGGGGAATGCAATGGAAAGAATAAAGATTATACCCTATGGATTTCAAGATGCATCGCGGCGGCAAAGGAGCGAATCCCCGGGAGCATAGGTAACTATGTGACCGGGGTGAGTGAGTGCAGCCAACAAAGAGGCAACTTGAAAGATGACGGGTATAGTTCCAGCAGTAGCAGTCTTTTATCCTGATCATGGTTCTGAATATCAAAATCACCCTAGACCTATTTTTGAAGATATTTATAAAACATATGTTGAGATGCATAAATTATATCAAAAATATGGATTCAAACCATTTATTATCGGTAGTGGTAGAAATTCACTTGATACTGAAGCGTACTACGGGGAAAAAAAGAAATGATTAAACGCGGTTTATTTATAGCTTTTGAAGGAAATGATGGTGCAGGTAAATCAACAATTTCACGAGAAGTTTATGATATCTTATCTCTAGATTATAATAATATTGTTTTTTTAGATAAGAATTATCCTTTACTACCATCTGGGTATAGTATGTATCACATGGGAAAAATACGAGATCTCCTTTGGGATTATGACATTTCAGCTCCATTGGGTGAACTTGGTGACCGGCATTGGATTCTATTGATAGCATCATGGTTTGCTGTTTTAGATAGTTTAATTATTCAACCTTGTTTATTACAAGGTAAAGTTATTATATGTGATAGTTGGTATTATAAATATTTAGCAAGATTCTTACTTAAATCCACGGAATTAGCAAAATTAAGCAAATCGGTTCTATCTATAAACACAAAACCAGACATGGTGATATATCTTGATGTTCCTCCAAGCATTGCTGAAAAAAGGAAAAAAATATTAAAACCTAGTGAATCTGGAAAATTAGAGATAAATGAAAAATATGATTTTATAGAATACCAAAAACACGTTCTTAATCAATACCAGACGTTTTATGATGACACTTGGAAAATTATTGATATTGACACATTAACTAAAGATGCAGTAATTAAATCAATAGTGGATATTATTCAATTGGAAATACTAAAAAGAAGGTAATTATTGCAATCGCTATATTTACTGAGGCTATTTTAGTTGGAGTGAAATAATGGATAAAGAATTTCGTAAATTAATATTAGCCTCCTCAGGAAACTCTTTCACCTTGTATTTGGAGATGATAATATCATTCACGTTAATCACATATCACTAGAACGATATACGCATATTTATATACAATTTCATATGCTGCATCGTTACTATTTCTAACGCCCTATGTTTCATCATTTGTAGATGAAAATATAAAACCAAAAAAGTACATTATTATCATTTCACTACTTTGCGGTGTTATTACCACTTTTCAATACAATATTGATGACATTAATATATACCCGTCGTCTTTCAAATGGCCTCTTTGTTGGCTGCACTCGCTCACCCCGGTCACATAGTTTGCTATGCTCCCGGGGATTCACTCCCTTGCCGCCGCGATGCATCTTGAAATCCATAAGGTATATATATTCTTTATTCTTTTATTAAAAACATCCTGCGTTTATTTTTAGGACCTTCTAATTTTAAAATATTAAAAAACATATCAACCAATCAATTTGAAAAAAATTTAGTTATTGGCAGGTTTTATTTCAAATATACAAAATGTTGGCCCTGTTATTTTTAGGTTTTATTCTCATTTATTACTCAACAAAACAGATTCTTATTTTAATATCAATGATTTATTTTATTTCAGCAGTCTTATATGTTTTTGTTTCAGAACCGTTGATCAATGTTAATCGCAAAAAAACAAGATATCACTAATTAATTACTTTAATATAATGAAAGATAATAAAATATTGTTTTCATTTATTGTTATTTCCACTTTAACTTGTTTTGGCTATCTATCAGATAGCTTAATAGCTCTTAGCTTTATGGAGCAGGGATTGAATGGCAGCCATTATAGTTTTGCCATGTGTCTTTCAAGTGTTTTAATTGGTTTAGTATTTGTAAAATATAAGATTAACATATCTTTAAATATTATGTTATTTTCATTCTTTTTGTTTAAGGCTCCAAAGTTTTAAATCGGTTTAGTTAGTTATATCTACTTCTTTTTTAGATCAATGGAGACCACGGTGAGAGCCTCAAGTTCTGGAAGAAAACCAGGAAACTTTTTATCAATTATTTCGGCCAGGGAATTGAATGTTCCAGGATAGATCATGACAGAGTTTCCATTTTTTACCAGGCATGCAAATACAGAGCATTCTTCGAGAAAATATTCAGATGATTGTTGTAGTCTATATGATTTCTCGTTTTCGGTGAGAGTATTCCATTCATGTCGATGAAATTTTTTACCAAATTCTTCTACTAAGAAACGAAATTTTTGGCAAGATTCAAAATATGCAGTTATTATCTTCTTAAATAATATGTAATCAGATGTTTTTTGGATTTGTGCACAAGTGATATATTCAATTTTTGTGACATGGCTGTATGCATCTAATATATTGATTTTCTTGCATAAAATCTTGGCCTATTTGAATAGCTAGAGATAATGCATCCTCTTGAGAAAATCCTTTCGTTGTTTCTAGCGTAATTCTATGGATACTGTCACCAATTAATATTTTACATATGGAAAATCTTTGGGAAGCCCATTTTACTAAGGTATGAAACCGATTAGATTGGAAATTGCGGTTTTCTAAACTGACACCTAAAAAACATTCTGTTTCTGATTTAAAGGTATTTCTCCTACTTTGGGGAGAGACAAAAGCAATCTTTGCTCGATATTGATTGTTTCTTAGAAAAGAGTTTATGTTGTAATTATCTATTTCACTCATAAATAGCAACCTGGTTATATGTTTTTAATAATTGAAGATTTTATCATTATATATGACATAAAAAAATTTAAAATGCAAATGACCAGAATAGAAAATACAATATATTTTTTTACTAGAAATCTATTTGCAATAAAAGTCTTATAAATCATTTTATTGTGTTTTGAGTAAATATGATAATTTATAAATGAAATTTTCACAGAGTTGTTGTTAGCTTTGTTTTAATTACCAATATTGGTAAGATAATAAACGAACCACCTAATGTAATCTGTTGTTTAATAATGATTATTTCATAGGCATATAAATTCAGACTCAGATTTTTAATTTAAACGCTGTAGGAGATTAATATACTAATCTTTTCCAGTAGAAAGTTTATGTAATTGTTATATATACCCGTCATCTTTCAAGCTGCCTCTTTGTTGGCTGCACTCACTCACCCCGGTCACATCGTTACCTATGCTCCCGGGGATTCACTCCCTTGCCGTCGCGATGCATCTTGAAATCCATTGGGTATAACACCAATTTATCGTGCAGAAAATATCTACAAAGCGTCATTATCATCATCGTATGTTCGACTCGCTTCTTGGATAACAAACTCTTTAACAGATTGAACGTTGATGGGGCCGTTGGGACCATATTTGTAGACATTGCCAGCCAGATCGCTAACTAAAAACATGACATATGACATTCTATCGCGTTGCCTATTTCTTTCTGTGCGAGCAACGCCATGTATATTGGCTCGAACATTCGGGGTTAAATTTTCTGTCAGCACTTCGATCGAACTACCAAAGTTAATTATTAGGTATCCTGGAACAGGATCAATAGCTAAAAGCTCATCATTTATATAGGCAAGAAGGCCACGTTCAGTTGATCTTAGGACGGTCACCCATCCTGAATCCCGATGAAATTTAGAGCCTCGCATGGCTTTCTCTGATCGGAAGTGGTTAAACGATAACATCTGGTTTCTTAGCCCTTCTGAAATACCATTAGTAATGAGTTCCCAATCACGACGAGGAATACCAACATAAGTTAACACGGAGCGTAGTACACATATACCAATGTGTGCCATATGGCGACCTAGTGTTGCGACCTCTGATGGCATGAGGTGCCAATTTTCCCGTTCGAGGCGGAAATGTTCCCATTGATCATGTTCTCTGTCGAAATAACCTTCGTAACTATTGGAAAAAGTATATGATTTGAATCCCGTATAGGGGCGAAGGTCACCTTCTGTGGCGGGTTCAAAGAAGTGGTATGCAAATCGATCGCCGTGTTCAAAATCCATATATGATGGTGCTTTCAGGAGGAAAAAACCATCCCGGAGGGCTCGGTTAAAGCCGTCGTTGTCAGTAAAAATAAGATCATCTCCCTCTAGATAGGAGCGTGCCATGTCTGCTGATTTATATGTTTTTGAGGCTTCGCTTTCTGATGGCATTGGTGGTAGCTTGATTGGCGTTCGCATTGTTGATGATGTTGTCATAATGATAGTCCTTAGTTGTGGTAACAGAACTTTTGTTTATTTTTTTGTATCTCGGGAATGTATATTGCCGATATTACATTTGGTGCTTATTCTTATATTGTTTTCTTATAGTGTATTAATCTTTTTTTTCGTTTTATTAGAATTTGGATAATTATATCAACAAGTTTATTGATTAAAATCCTAAGTAACTATTCGGCAAAGTAATTAATATTGGTCACTAACTATCCTAGCTGACTTTTTGAATATTACAAGAATTTGATGGCTTATATATGAAAAATAATGAAAATATAAATAGCGATAATAGAGTCATGTTTTTTTAATCGATTGTTAATATGAAAGTTTTATAAATTACTTGATGATGTTTTATTGCTTTTATTATTTGTTATTAAATGTGATAGTTTACCAATGATATTTTTATAACTCTCATTAAGTCCTGTAATTAATATTTTATCGTGATTATATTGTATATTATTTAAATGCTATTGCTTAAATAGCATGTTTAACATCATGGCGATATTGATAATTAATCCGATTTAATGGTTTAATATTATATTTATCAATTGATTATGTGATTTTCATCGATTCGTTTTATTTTACTTAATAGGGGAAATGGCCCTAAGAGAGGGCCATTTATTATATTTATTTAACAACAAATAGTTGCAGGAAAAGTTTTATGCTTCATCATAATATTCATTGATATAAAGCGTTAGTTCAATTCCTGGCTTGATATCTGTTGTTTTTATACCATCGTTCCAGTTCATTAAATCCTTAATATTGATGCCATGACGTTTAGCTATACTGGCAATTGAATCACCTTGGCGTACACGGTAAATAATAGCATTGTCATTATTTACCCTTAATAATTGTCCGATTTTTAACAATCTGGCGGTTTTCAGATTATTCAAGCGCTGTAATTCACGGGTGGAAATATTAAACCGCTTGGCAATAGCGGATAATGTATCACCTGAACGAACTTTATATTGGCTTTGTTTACTCAGTCGGTGGTTGTTTTTAGCAACTTCTTGGCGAATATTGCTCAAAACTGTTTTATTTGCCAGCGAGTTTTTAAACTGATTAACTTTTGCCTTTGGCAGCATGATGTAATGCGGGCCGTTAGGTGATGTCACTCCTCGCTTATACCCAGGGTTGTAGGCTTTAATCGATGTCAGGGACATGCCAGCCAGTTCTGCGGCTTGAGACAGCGTGATTTGTTGACCAACATCAATTTGAGCAAGTGCCCGCTGGTTATTGGATTTTGGCAGCGTAATGCCATATTTATCGCTATTACGGATGACATCACTGAGCGCCAGAACTTTAGGCACATAGAGCGCAGTCTCCCGTGGTAGTGATAATGACCAGAAATCCGTTGGCTTACCTTTTATCTGGTTTTCTTTTATTGCGCGCATAACACGGCCTTCGCCGCTGTTATAAGCAGCAATAGCCAATAACCAGTCACCATTGAACATTTTATTCAGGCGTTGTAACAGATTCAGGGCGGCAGTGGTTGATGCGGCAACATCCCGACGTGCGTCGTACCATTTATCTTGAGTAAGACCGTAATTGCGACCCGTATCCGGGATAATCTGCCACAGACCAGCGGCCTTAGCATGTGAGGTAGCATGCGGGTTAAAAGCACTCTCCACTATGGGTACCAGTACCAGTTCCATCGGCATATCGCGTTGCTTTATCTGCCTGACTATCCAGTACATATACGGTTCAGCCCGTAAAGTTACATCGTGGAGATAGCTCTTGTTTTTCAGGTAATAATTTCGTTGTTCACGTACCCTGTAGTTATCAGGGATTTTCATCTTCAACTCATCACGGATATATCCCCACAGCTCATGCTGAGCGCCAGAATCACCCTCTCCCCAGTAAGCAGCAAGCTGATTGGTATTATCAGTTGCTATCTTGCCGGTCTTTAGACTCGTTGAAGACGAATTCTGTGCCCGTTGTCCGGCTGTCGTCGACCAATCAGGCCCTGATTGACAGCCAACCAGCAAGACAGATGCGAACAGAATCGCTTTTGTCTTCATAATTAATTTTTATGGTTGCTTAAAAGACGACCAATAATACTTATCTTGGTTTGATATAGCAACTCTCTCAATCAAAATTGATCTTTTTGTCTTCTTAGTTGGTGGAAAACGGCGGAAAGCGGTTGAGAGTTGGGTGTAATGCCAATATTTCTTTGTAAATCAATATCATCACATTTTAAGAAAATATTGATTTTTTTCTCAGTTTGTAATGTGGTTGGTATTGTTGGTTGATTATTTTCCCTCATTCTGATTACTTTTTGCTGGTATTCGCTGATAGTCTGATTAGGTAAAACAGCATGAGCAAACTTCATATTAGAAATAGTATATTCATGGGCACAACAGATGAGAGTGTCATCAGGCAGCTCAGCTATTTTTCCGATAGATGTATACATTTGTTCAGCGGTGCCTTCAAAGAGACGTCCACAGCCACCAGAGAACAAGGTATCCCCACAAAAGAGATAAGGCGCTTGATAAAAAGCAATGTGCCCTAGAGTGTGGCCTGGAACATCGATGATCTGGAAAGAAAAATGACCAAAATTGATGCTATCACCGCCACATACTATGATGGTGGCACCTTTGCTCTGGGTTTCTGCTGGGCCGTATACTAGTAGTTCAGGGAATCGATCAATAATTCCAGGGACGCCACCAACATGATCGTGATGATGATGGGTAAGTAAAATTGCATCGGGTATCCAGCCGCGAGATTCCAAGGTATCAAGAACAGGTTGTGATTCTGCCGGATCAACGATGACAACATGTCTATTTTCGTCACAAAGTAACCAAATGTAATTATCCGAAAGGGCAGGAATGCTGATAAGCTCCATTGTATACCTCTTATTTTAATAGCGGGTTATAAGGAAAAGAAGCCATGAAATCTGCACATACAATACAGAATATAAATCCCCCGGCTTCTTGGGCTGATTTACCTTGGGGGGAGTATTACCGTGCCGCTTTGGAGCGCCAATTACAACCCTGGTGGCCAAAAATATTTGGTTTCCATCTGCTGAAAGTCGGTAATTTGAGTGCTGAAATTGACAGTAATGGCTGTCCGATTTTTAATCAGATTAATGTCGGTAGGGAAGGCAAGAATATGCAGGTGATTAGCGATCCTTACCATCTGCCGTTTGAAGAAAAGTCCGTTGATGCTTGCTTACTGAGTCATATGTTGGCTTACAGCGCTGATCCCCATCGTCTTTTACGGGAAGTTGACCGGGTGATGATTGATGATGGCTGGCTCATTATCAGTGGTTTTAATTCATTGAGTCTGCTTGGTTTGGGGAAATTAGTACCGGGATTATGGCGTCATCAACCCTATTGCAGCCGGATGTTTTCCATGATGCGCCAACTTGATTGGTTGAGCTTGCTTAATTATGAAGTGGTGTATCGTGACAGCTTTCAAGTATTGCCCTGGCGAAATGAAACAGGTTTTTCTAATCGGCACTTGTCTGTATTAGGCTGTGTCAGTCTGATTATTGCTCGCAAGCGCACACTGCCATTAACACTAAACCAGAGAAAAGTGACGCGATTAAAACCTAAATTGGGCAATGCCGTTGGCGTAACAAAATGTTACCGGAAGCGGTAATTAATCTCTATTTTCGAGATATCCCGTGTCGGTTTCTGTTGGTGAGTTTGCTGCGGCGCGGGCCAGTTCATCACAACGCTCATTTTCATCATGTCCGGCGTGGCCTTTGACCCATTGCCAATCAATGTTATGGCGGCTAATGGCTTGATCAAGACGCTGCCATAAATCGACATTGCTGACAGGAGATTTATCTGCTTTACGCCAGCCACGTTTTTTCCAGTTATGGATCCATTGTGTAATGCCTTGACGCACATACTGGCTGTCGGTGGTTAAGACAATTTTGCAAGGGCGAGTCAGTGTTTCCAGACCAATAATTGCTGCCATCAGCTCCATTCTGTTGTTGGTTGTATGATAAAAACCTTCGCTAAGGGTTTTTTCGTGTTGTTGATAACGTAATAACACACCGTAGCCCCCAGGCCCCGGATTGCCGAGACAAGATCCGTCGGTGAAAATTTCTACCTGCTTGCCCATATCTGGTAGACTCTTCTTATTCAATTCAAAACCCTAAGTTTGACATAAAAAGATATTATGAGCACGGCAATTACACGACAAGTTGTTCTTGATACCGAAACTACCGGTATGAATAAATTAGGTGTTCACTATGAAGGGCACAAAATTATTGAAATTGGGGCCGTGGAGGTTATTAACCGTCGTTTAACCGGTCGCCATTTTCATGTCTATATTCAGCCGGATAGATTGGTCGACCCTGAAGCATTTGAAGTGCATGGGATCAGCGATGAATTTTTGCAAGATAAGCCGCTGTTTGCTGACATTGCAGATGAGTTTATTGAATTTATTCGCGGCGCTGAATTGATTATCCATAACGCTCCCTTCGATATCGGCTTTATCGATTATGAGTTTGGCAAACTGAATCGTGATATTCCGCCAACTGCGGATTTCTGCAAGATTACTGATAGCTTACAACTTGCAAGAGGGCTATTTCCGGGGAAAAGGAATAACCTTGATGCGTTATGTGATCGTTATGATATAGACAATTCTAAACGAACCTTACATGGGGCGTTACTCGATGCTGAGATATTGTCTGATGTCTATTTGATAATGACCGGCGGGCAGACTTCTCTTGCCTTTTCAATGGAAGGAGAGATTGCTAGCGGTGCGAATGTTTCTGAAATACAGCGTATTACCCGGCCTCAAATGGCATTAAAAGTTATTTATGCAACGGATGAAGAGCTCGCTGCACATGAATCCAGGTTGGATTTAGTGGAGAAGAAAGGCGGGAGCTGTTTATGGCGTATGAATCTTGGACAAAGCTAATATAAAATTGCCGATAAATCACCTTTTTGGGTGAAAAGTTGATCAGGTGCGCCACTTTGTTATAAAAAATATTGACGGAGTGATCTTGGATTCGTAATATTCACCTCGTTCTCAACCAGAACGCTGTGCGGTGCGGTAGTTCAGTCGGTTAGAATACCGGCCTGTCACGCCGGGGGTCGCGGGTTCGAGTCCCGTCCGCACCGCCAAAGATTCCGAAGCCCTGGGTAGTTGCCCGGGGCTTTTTCATTTGTACTTATACCCGTCATCTTTCAAGTTGTCTCTTTGTTGGCTGCACTCACTCACCCCGGTCACATCGTTATCTATGCTCCCGGGGATTCGCTCCCTTGCCGTCGTGATGCATCTTGAAATCCATAGGGTATATATCATTCAATAATCTCTCGATAATAGACAATGATGAAATTGCATTGAAGTAAGGCATAGAGACGCTACCAGCTTTCTATAGTGCTTGTTTCTGCAATTCTTATTAGGAATTTATTTTCTTTGCCAGGCTTATAGCGTGATGGCCAAATATCCGATGGATGTAAACCCAATTCAGTAGCAATTAATGCTTCTCCCTTTGGCCACGGGCGATGTAATGCATTACTCAATGTCGAGGATGCTAATCCGGCTTTGCGGGAAACGGCTGAAAGATTTGTTCCTTGTTTTCTTAGTGCTGCAATAATATCTGCCGGATGCCAGTCTTGAATATCCATAAATAATCCCCAAATTTTAATTGTGAGAAAAACATTGATAATAGATAAATTATCAATGTCTTGCTGTTTGGTAGTGATTAGGTGCAGATTATCAATGAATATTAATTGAATTGGCTATCGGAGAGAATACTGAATAATGGCATCGATTGTTTTATGGAAAAATATAACCTATATATTGAAGGTGTTTTTTTTGAATGTAAAGAGTATTATTATTTTATTTGAAAAATATTTTTAATTTAATAACTTAAATAAATAATAATTTCTCATGAATACTTTTACGCCGTTTTTTATATAATTTATTAACGGTTTTATATTCACATAATAAATGCAGTGAAATTTCTTATTTTTTTAAACCACGACCCAGAAATTCTATTCCATATATCATTGAGTTGAGTCGTGGTAGAATCAAGTTCCTTATATACCCGTCATCTTTCAAGTTGCCTCTTTGTTGGCTGCACTCGCTCACCTCGGTCACATAGTTTGCTATGCTCCCGGGGATTCACTCCCTTGCCGTCGCGATGCATCTTGAAATCCATAGGGTATATATCCTATAGATTTGAGTTAATAGAAATTTACAACTCTTGGCTACCAATAGTGACGAATCTTTCTGGAATATATAGATCAAACTTATTTGCTTTGCAGAAATCTTTTAATTTTATATGCAGTGGTAGATTAAATTTTTGATAAATTGACTGAATATGATTAACGGCATCTTCTGTGCTTATCATTAATTCTTCGCTGATACTCTCTTCATCCGGTGAGCGAAGGGCTAGAAAAAGAACTTCCCATTCAGTTTGGGTGAGTATGTCGTTAGGCGGTGTAAATTCCAAAGCCGCTGGCGGTGATTTTTCATGATAGTAAGCAGTCGAAAAGTTTTGCGCTTTGGACATGTGAAACGTGATACCGATGCAGTTCCCATTTTCATCGCAAAGTGGGTATTTACTACAGCGATAGGTTTGCTTGACTTTATTTCCTCCAAAAAGGTGCGTCTCAAGTGAAGTGACTGTTTTCATAGTTTGCATCACTTTTTGATCCTGACGACAATATTCTTCTGTATATTCTGCAATAGGTGAAGGTAATTCGTCCGTTGAAAGTCCTGAAATATCGAAATCTTCAGGCAAATTGAGCAGTTGGTAAAAAGCAGGATTTGCGTATATAAATTTTGATTGGCGATCTTTAGCGCCCCACGGCTCATTACTTTTTTCCCACATGTAAATTAATTGCGGGGTGATATTATTTGGTCTTTTTCTGATGTTTGACATGAAAGTACCCTGACTGTTAATTAAGTAATTGTCTGTATATACCCGTTATCTTTCAAGTTGCCTCTTTGTTGGCTGCACTCGTTCACCCCGGTCACATAGTTATCTATGCTCCCGGGGATTCTCTCCCTTGCCGTCGTGATGTATCTTGAAATCCATTGGGTATATGTCTATTTTATGTGTTCTATTTAAAATAACCTGATTATATAATGGATTGCAATAATTAATTCGCCAAAAAAATAATATTTTTTTATTTTATCTATATCTGTTAATTAAATTACTTATTATTTTAGGTAAAAATATCATCATATTATAAAATATAACCATAAGTATTATTTTATTTTAAATTGTTTATTTGTTTGTTGATATTAAGAGAGTATTGTCCTATTGATTGGGAACAATATAAACAATCAATTTAGTTGCTGAAAATTGCCATAAATTAAGAATGTGTTGCCTCTTAATTGGTTATTTTATCTCTTGATTTGCAACTAATAGCTGTGTTTAATTAATTTCCCCCCTTTGTATGCACAGTGAGTTTGTTTATTACGTTGATGATGCTGAAATTCATTGTAGAACAGTAAGGCAAATCAAAGAATTGCCGTTCAGATGAAATTAAGATAGTTTCCTGATATTTGGCTTTAAAGATTGCGGTTTGCACGCTGTGCTGAGAAAATTATTCCCCTAAACGTTTTTATCCCACTTGGAGTAGAAAATGACCACTCGTAAAACCCTTGCTAATGCTATTCGCTTCCTGAGCATGGATGCTGTGCAGAAAGCAAAATCAGGGCACCCTGGTGCACCTATGGGAATGGCGGATATCGCTGAAGTTTTATGGCGTGATTATTTGAATCATAACCCAACTGATCCACATTGGGTCGATCGTGATCGTTTTGTATTGTCTAACGGTCATGGTTCTATGCTGATTTATAGTCTGTTGCATCTCACCGGTTATGATGTTTCAGTCGATGATCTGAAAAATTTCCGTCAGTTACACTCTAAAACCCCAGGCCATCCTGAGTATGGCTATACTCCAGGCGTAGAAACTACGACAGGTCCTTTAGGGCAGGGGATTGCCAACGCAGTCGGTTTTGCGATTGCTGAACGCACTCTGGCCGCGCAATTTAACCGTCCTGGTCATGAGATCGTTGACCATAATACTTATGTCTTTATGGGTGATGGCTGCATGATGGAGGGCATTTCTCATGAAGTTTGCTCTCTGGCGGGAACGTTAAAGTTAGGCAAGTTGGTTGCTTTCTATGATGACAATGGCATTTCCATTGATGGTCATGTTGAAGGCTGGTTTACGGATGATACGGCAAGCCGTTTTGAGGCGTATGGTTGGCATGTGATTCGCGGTGTTGATGGTCATAATGCAGCTTCAGTTAAAGCTGCTATCGAAGAAGCACGTAAAGTGACGGATAAACCTTCTCTGTTAATGTGCAAAACGATTATCGGTTTTGGTGCGCCAACCAAAGCGGGTACCCATGATTCTCATGGCGCGCCATTGGGTGATGCGGAAATTGCTGCGACTCGTGAAGCACTCGGTTGGAATTATCCGGCATTTGAAATTCCAGCGGAAATCTATTCTGAGTGGGATGCCAAAGAAGCTGGCAATGTGAAACAAGCCGCTTGGAATGAAAAATTCGCTGCCTATGAAAAGGCGTATCCTGAATTAGCGGCTGAATTTAAACGTCGTACCAGTGGTGAGTTACCGGCAAACTGGGAAGTTGAATCAAAAGCATTTATCGAACAGTTGCAAAAAAATCCAGCCAATATTGCCAGTCGTAAAGCATCTCAGAATGCCTTGGAAGCTTTTGGTAAGGTGTTGCCTGAATTTATGGGGGGATCTGCTGATTTGGCACCAAGTAACCTCACGATGTGGTCAGGTTCTAATCCGTTGAACGAAGATCAGGCAGGTAATTATATCCATTATGGTGTTCGTGAATTTGGCATGTCAGCCATTATGAATGGTATCGCTCTGCATGGTGGTTTTGTGCCTTATGGTGCAACCTTCCTGATGTTCGTTGAATATGCCCGTAACGCCGTGCGTATGGCGGCATTGATGAAAATTCGCAGCATCTTTGTTTATACCCATGACTCAATTGGTTTGGGTGAAGATGGTCCGACTCACCAGCCAGTAGAACAGCTCGCCAGTTTGCGTGTGACGCCAAATTTGAGCACATGGCGTCCATGTGACCAGGTTGAATCTGCGGTGGCGTGGAAATACGCTATCGATCGTAAAGCAGGTCCATCAGCACTTATTTTCTCTCGTCAGAATCTGGCACAGCAAGAACGTACTGCTGAGCAGTTGGCTAATATCGAGAAAGGGGCTTACATCCTGAAAGATTGTCAGGGGCAACCAGAACTGATTTTGATCGCAACGGGTTCAGAAATTGAATTGGCGGTGAGTGCTTACCACCAATTGACTGAGGAAGGTCGTCAGGTGCGCGTAGTCTCAATGCCGTCTACAGATGCTTTTGATAAGCAAGATGCTGCATACCGAGAAGCGGTTCTGCCTGCTGCGGTTTCTGCACGTGTTGCAGTCGAAGCGGGTATCGCCGATTACTGGTTTAAATATGTCGGTATGAATGGCGCTATCGTTGGTATGGATACATTTGGTGAGTCAGCACCTGCTGATCAGTTGTTTAAAACGTTTGGTTTCACTGTAGAGAATGTGGTCGCTAAGGCTAAAGCTTTGCTGAAATAATCAGTAAATTCATGAATGAGCGCACCTGAGGTAAACATTGAGCGGGTGCGCTCTTTTTCTGCACGATATCGTTATTGACGATGGATTGTGACGATTTTCCTTGGCTTATGCCACGCAAATTCCAGGGACGGCTACTTTTTGGAATACGTGAGGCGAACCGACAATCCCATCAGGATACTTGGCGAGTTTCTCCTTGAATTCAGGGTCCGTGAACGCGGCGCGGAAACGCTCCAGACTCTCCCAAATGGCGTAGTTCATGAATGTGCCGCTGCCAGCGATTCCGCGATGTAATTGTGCGGAAATCAGTCCTACCTTAGACCGGAAATATTCTGCATCTTCCTTCCAGGTTTCTATTAGGGTGTCAGCCATTGAGGGATCAACATGGAATATGTTCACCAGCACGATGGAGCCATCGGTGTTCGAAAATAACTGTTCCCGCAGGGTTACGTGGGTGTCCATTTCTTCTAGCTTGACCATTTCTATCTCCTGAAAATTATGTGTTTATATTTATACCCGTCATCTTTCAAGTTGCCTCTTTGTTGGCTGCGCTCGCTCACCCCGGTCACATAGTTCTCTATGCTCCCGGGGATTCACTCCCTTGCCGTCGCGATGCATCTTGAAATCTATAAGGTATATGCTTGTATTGCTATCCTGCCGAGACGAGTCGCGTGATTTACGTGGCTTTTAACGGCAACAATGTGTCAACGTAGAGACAAATGTGTTCCACTAATTCATGCTGTTTCCACGTTGTATTTCGTTTAACTGTTTGGTAGCTCTTTGTCGTTATTAACGAACGAATCCGTAGCACTATGTTATGTAGTGCTATTTTTATAGTGCTATTTTTATATAGTGCTATTTGGCACTGGTGACTCTTCCAGCTTCGTCTCCAGGCTTATCAAGGTGTTTAATGTCACTTTTAGCTCGTTAGGATCCGTGGATTGCACCAGTGATCCGACCCACTCAGCTTCCAGCGATATCGCCGCATCAAAAGTACGCCGACCAAGCTCGGTCAGTTGATAGAGTGGTGAGCGTTCATGCCGAGGGTTCGTGATGGTTTTCACCATCCCTGAGCTCAGCCCGAGATTCAATTGCTTTTGCACTCCTTGGCGTGTGATACCCATTGCGGCGGCAATCTGAGGCGTGGTAAGTGGATGTGGTGCGTGCGCAATCGCACCAAGTACTTGCCATCTCGCACTCGTGATTCCCAACGGGGCAACGAGCTGATCCCCTTTAGAGAGCAGTAGGGCGTTGAGCCGAAATACCGCCAATGTGATCTCAGTGAATACCTCGAACGCCGAAGTTTTCTCGGTTGACACGATTTACTTCCTTTTCCTTAAGTACATCAAAAAACGACAACCAGTTTCCACTTTTCGGGGTTAAATGTCAATATTTCAACAAGTGATGTAGGGAAATTAATGTGTCACATGTGATTTGTGACAGATTTTGCCTTACTGATGAAGACGAGCTTTAGCCTTTATTTGTAGCAAGGCGGTCATTGAGCGGGTGGACTGTTGGTAGCTGACGGTGAAGGTGGCTGTAGTTGCTTACAGGCATCTTTAATATGCTGAGTTTCTATAGCCACGGTTGTGATAAGGAGATAATCGTTATTCGAATCAGTTGCCTGGAATAGCTGCCATTGCGGGTTCAATCAAGCGCCTAAGTCGTTCACGAGGTACGCCGTCACGAGCTTGGAATGAAATAGTTTGGGTCAAACCAAGGAAATACGACGCCAACACATCCACGTTTGTATTGGGTGGGAGATCACCGTCGGCGATTCCTCGCTCCAGGCGAACACGGATCATATCTAGGGTTTTGGTACGTGCATCCCTGAGATAAGCCCATACTTCTTTGTTTTCCGTTAGATTGTTCACAACACCCAAGACAAGCAGGCATCCTCCAGCTTGATGAGAAGAGGCGATATTGATGGTACTCTCCAGCATCGCGCGCAACCCTGAGCGTGCTGTTTTTGCTTCATTGAGTGCTTGCATCGACTGGACACCGATCGTCTTAATGTAGAGGTCGACTGCTTTGCAGAAGGCGTTCTTTTTACTTCCGAAGGCTGCATAAAAACTCGGTGGATTGATGTCCATAGCCGCGGTGAGATCGACTAACTGTGTACCTTCATATCCTTTTGACCAAAATACTTCCATCGCACGCTTGAGTGCGATGTCCCGGTCGAAATTGGGGGGTCTCCCTCGTCGAGACATGCAATTTCCTCATATAAGCTTCTATATTTTGTAGTCAATATAACATAAAGATCTTGATCAATTTTGGCAGGCGCGATAGATTTTTGTAGTAGGTTTTATAAAAATACGCTCAAGCGAGAAGATTCTGACTTTGAAGGTTCCACATCCTTCATCAAGACTAGATCCACAGAGCTGTAAGGTGCTGTTGGGGCCTTTATTACAGTGACAGGTGACAGCATCATCTGTATGCTGGCGGAATGTTAGCCAATTTAGGCAGCGTGACATTCGTGCTGTAATTCGTCCTGGAACGATCGAGGAAGTTCAGGAGATCGTTAGGATCTTTAATCGCTTCAAGACTCATGCTGGACTGCACGCTATTAGCACGGGGCGCAACTGGGGATTGGGATCAGCACAACCGGCAACCGACGGTGTGGTCACGATAGATCTTCAACGTTTAAATGTGCTTCGTGAGATCGATTGCTCATCAGGGTGGGCGGTGATTGAATCCGGCCTCACACAGATAGAACTTGCACGTTTTTTGGTCGGTACTGATCGGATGCTGAATGTTACGGCATCCTCTGGCCACACTAGCGTGGTTGGAAATGCACTTGATCGTGGTGTTGGTCTGCGTCGTCAGCGGATTGATGATCTCGCCGGGCTGGAGGTTGTGTTACCGGATGGTGAAGTAGTCAAAGTGGGGTGGTGGCCGGATGAATCCAGGAAAACTGCCGTCAATCCGTATGGGCTTGGACCTGCTTTATTGCATCTGTTCACACAGTCGAATCTTGGGATTGTGACCGCGGCTGTCATCAAACTGCTCCCACGGCCAGAGAGGCAGTGTATTTTGAGATTGACTTTTCCTCGGGAGAACCTTCAAGCCGCGATTGCAGAATTGCGGCGGTGGGTAGCTCAAGAGCTTGTCTCTGGTGTTCTCAAAATTTATGACACCATTTCCACTGAGTCGTATGGCGGTCGGTGTACCACAAGATCTCAGTAAACGTACTTACTATGGTCGCCCGCAAGAGCAAGACTACCTGCTCAATTTCAACTTAGATGCGAAGACATTACAGCGTCATATCCGGGCAGGATATCGTCATCCTGGAGCGCACTTCTTCCTCCCCGATGGTACCAAGGTGGTTGTTTTGTCTGCAATAGTGCCCCATGGCGTAGATATAGGCGTCCCTAATTTGTCTGGATGTATTGTTCAAACCGCGTCAGGCATTTTCATTGCGATGGCTGATGAGTGGCTGCAATTACTCACAGTTGAAGTGAATGGTGTCGAGAGTCCCGCCGTGCCTAATACTATACCCGAGATTTTCAGACTGGCCCGTCAGATGACTATCAGAGATGAAATAGCGTCCAATACACAAGACCAAATGGCTTGTGTTACCGATTTCTAGCGAGAGAGATGATGATGAGTACGACTGTGGAGAACCAACCATTGCAGGTTGTAGAAGATGTAAGGCACACCTATTTGTCGGCTGGGAGTGGCCCCAAGGTTTGGATGAGTGGCGATGAGTATCACATTTTGCTCGATGCAAAGAGCAGTGGAGGCATGATGACACTGCTGGATGCTCTAGTGCCGCTGACAAGCGGCCCTCCCATACATACCCATAAGGATGTTGATGAGCTGTTTTTCGTACTAGATGGTGAATTGGAAATTATGGCCGATGGTGTGTTGCATCAAGTCACGGCGGGGGGCGCGTATTTGTCAAACGGGGCATCCCACACGCTTTCATCAACTGTACCCGCGACCCTGTGCGCATGCTGATCATCGGCGCTACCTTTGCTGCATTCACTTACTTCACACCCATTCTTAAAGATATTACGGGTTACAGTGATCGGGCAGTAGCGAGTTTATTGTTTATCTATGGGGCCGCTACTGTGATCGGCAATGACAGGTTTGACGAAAGGACTGGCGCGTGATCTTGGCGGAAAGGGTGTCACGGTGAACCAGATTTCTCCAGGCCCTATTGATACGGACATGAACCCTGTCAATGGTCCTAATGCTGATTTCTGGCGCAGACTTACTGTCCCTGGCCGGTATGGCTCAACAACCGATATTGCAGCCGTCGTGAGCTTTTTGGCAAGTAAGGAGGCTGATTTTGTCACTGGTGCGGATATTGCGGTGGATGGTGGAACAAATATTTGATTTCTGGATTGGAATCATAGTACCACCTGTTCATTTTAGGCGGCTATGGGCGTGTAATAGCTTATATACCCTATGGATTTCAAGATGGATCGCGACGGCAAGGGAGCGAACCCCCGGGAGCATAGATAACGATGTGACCGGGGTGAGTGAGTGCAGCCAACAAAGAGGCAACTTGAAAGATAACGGGTATAGCCGTCTTCAATACACTTATGTTTGAGTTGAGCACCAATCTTTGAATGTTCTTTTTAAATAACCCAGAATAAATAGGTCATTATTTTGTAATCTTTCATTTTATGAGTTGGTCACTTTTTACTATTGCTATCAATTTCCTTTTCCCGTAATCTCATTATTTATAGCTGAATCGTTTCATTTTGTTATCTGACGCGGTTTTCTGCGCGCAGTTTTGGCAATTTTGTGATAAGCAGTCAGTACATCAGTGATTGAGTCGGTTATTCTAAGCGGTTGCGTGGTAATAACTATATTCAGGGAGTAACATGACAATTAAGGTGGCAATAAACGGTTTCGGCAGAATAGGGCGTAGTATTTTACGTGCTCTTTATGAGTCTGGGCGTCGGGCTGAAATTGCGGTTATTGCTGTTAATGAGCTGGCAGATGCCGAAGGAATTGCTCACTTGCTGAAATATGACTCTAGTCACGGCCGTTTTGCTTGGGATGTGCGTCTGAATAATGATGTGTTGCAGGTTGGTGATGATAATATTCGTTTGTTTCATCAATCTGATATATCGATGCTGCCTTGGCAAGAACTGGGGATTGATATTGTTCTTGATTGCAGTGGGATTTATGGCAGCAGAGCCGATGGTGAGGCACATCTTGCCAGTGGTGCCAAAAAAGTGCTGTTTGCTCATCCGGGGGGGAATGATTTAGATGCGACTGTGGTTTATGGTGTGAATCAGCATTTACTGACAGCAGAGGATCGCATTGTGTCCAATGCTTCCTGTACTACTAATTGCATTATTCCCATCATTAAATTATTGGATGATCAATTTGAGATTGAATCGGGTACAGTGACAACCATTCATGCTTCAATGAATGACCAACCGGTGATTGATGCTTATCACAAAGATTTACGGCGTACTCGGGCTGCTAGTCAGTCTATCATTCCGGTGGATACTAAGCTGGCCGCAGGGATAACCCGGATTTTTCCAAAGTTCTGTGACCGTTTTGAAGCTATCTCCGTGCGTGTACCAACGATTAACGTTACAGCTATCGATTTAAGTGTTACGGTAAAATCTTCAGTAACTGTTAATAAAATCAACGAATTAATGCAAAAATCAGCAGCTACTTCATTTCGTGGTATAGTTGACTATACCGAATTGCCGTTAGTTTCAACGGATTTTAACCACGATCCCCACAGCGCGATTGTTGATGGCACACAAACGCGAGTCAGTGGGCAACATCTGATTAAGACATTAGTCTGGTGTGATAATGAGTGGGGATTTGCTAACCGAATGTTGGATACAACGTTAGCAATGGCTGCTATGGGTTTCAAATGATCTGTTGTTGATCGACGATCCATAATAGATCCGCACACGGCGCAAGATTAAATAATTTAGAGAATCAATGAGAGGATTCACCATGTCTGTAATTAAGATGACCGATTTAGATCTGGCGGGTAAGCGTATTTTGATCCGCGCTGACCTGAACGTTCCGGTAAAAGATGGCAAAGTCACCTCTGATGCGCGTATCCGTGCTTCCTTACCGACCATTGAGGCAGCATTAAAACAGGGCGCTAAAGTGATGATCACTTCTCACCTTGGCCGCCCTACTGAAGGCGAATACAGTGAAGAATTCTCGCTGAAACCAGTAGTAGACTATCTAGAAGAGAAATTATCTTCCCCCGTTCGACTGGAAAAAGAGTATCTGGAAGGCGTGGATGTCGCGGAAGGTGAACTGGTTGTGCTGGAGAATGTTCGCTTTAATAAAGGTGAGAAGAAAGACGACGAAACCTTAGCCAAAAAATATGCTTCCCTGTGTGATATTTATGTCATGGATGCATTCGGTACTGCTCATCGTGCACAAGCTTCTACTCACGGTGTGGCTAAGTTTGCTCCAGTGGCCTGTGCCGGTCCTTTGTTGTCCGCAGAGTTAGAGGCATTGGGTAAAGCGTTAGATAATCCAGCCCGTCCAATGGTGGCTATCGTTGGGGGCTCTAAAGTTTCAACCAAGCTGACCGTTCTGGATACGCTGTCTAAAATTGCTGACCAATTGATTGTCGGTGGTGGTATCGCGAATACCTTTGTTGCTGCGGAAGGCCACAATGTCGGTCGTTCTCTCTATGAAGACGACTTGCTCCCGGAAGCGAAGAAATTGCTGATAAGCTGTGATATTCCGGTGCCAACCGATGTTCGTGTGGCAACAGAATTCTCTGAAACAGCCGAAGCAATCTTGAAATCTACCCACGATATTAAAGATGATGAGCAGATCCTCGATCTGGGAGATGAATCTGCTCAACGGCTGGCGGATATTCTGAAAAACGCCAAAACGATTCTATGGAATGGCCCGGTTGGTGTATTTGAATTCCCTAATTTCCGTCAAGGAACTGAAATTGTCGCGCGCGCCATTGCTGATAGTGATGCCTTCTCTATCGCCGGTGGCGGCGATACGCTGGCAGCGATCGACTTGTTCGGTATTGCTGACAAAATTTCTTATATCTCTACGGGTGGTGGTGCTTTCCTTGAGTTCGTGGAAGGGAAAAAACTGCCTGCGGTTGTGATGTTGGAAGAACGTGCAAAACAGTAATTAAGTCATGACGGGTAGCGGCTGATTGGCTGCCTGCCCGCTCTAAACAGGACCCACGTAACATGTCTAAAATTTTTGATTTCGTAAAACCGGGTGTCATCACTGGTGATGATGTTCAAAAAGTGTTCGCTATAGCCAAAGAAAACAGCTTTGCTTTACCGGCGGTCAACTGTGTAGGTACTGATTCAATCAATGCCGTGTTGGAAGCCGCTGCCAAAGTTCGTTCTCCCGTTATCATTCAGTTCTCTAACGGCGGTGCTGCTTTTATTGCCGGTAAAGGTTTGAAAGCTGAAGGTCAACAAACGGCTATTCTGGGTTCAATTTCTGGTGCTCACCATGTTCATCAGATGGCTGAACATTATGGTGTTCCTGTGATCCTGCATACTGACCACTGCGCACGTAAATTGCTGCCGTGGATTGATGGCCTGTTAGATGCAGGTGAAAAGCATTACGCAGCGACGGGTAAACCCCTATTCTCTTCTCACATGATTGATCTGTCAGAAGAGTCTCTGGAAGAGAATATTGAGATTTGCAGCCAATATCTGGCTCGTATGGCAAAAATCGATATGACGCTGGAAATCGAGTTGGGTTGTACTGGTGGGGAAGAAGATGGGGTTGATAACAGCCATATGGATAGCTCTGCTCTGTACACTCAACCGGAAGATGTTGCTTATGCTTATGAGAAACTGAACGCTATCAGCCCACGTTTCACTATTGCGGCTTCTTTCGGTAACGTTCATGGTGTTTATAAGCCGGGTAACGTTAAACTGACGCCAAAAATTTTGCGTAACTCTCAAGACTATGTTTCTGAGAAATTCAATCTGCCACATAACAGCCTGGATTTTGTTTTCCACGGCGGTTCTGGTTCTACTGCGGAAGAGATCAAAGAAGCGGTCAGCTACGGCGTCGTTAAAATGAATATCGACACTGACACCCAATGGGCGACTTGGGAAGGTATTCTCAACTACTACCAAAAGAACGAAGGCTATCTGCAAGGTCAACTAGGTAATCCAGAAGGCGCAGATAAACCTAATAAGAAATTCTACGATCCACGGGTATGGCTGCGTGCCGGTCAGGTTTCTATGGCTGCCCGTCTGGAACAGGCATTCAAAGAATTGAACGCGATTGATGTATTGTAATTAGTGAAAGCGTTCCCTCTGAATTTTCATTCAGAGGGAACGTTAGCCGCATTCAGTAAATGAGATGTTACATCGCATCTACTCTTTTCATCATTTCCATTGCAACAGCCATAGACATGAACAGTTTGCTCTTTGTCTGAGGAAACTCCTCAAGCCCTACGTTCATATACAGTTTTTTGGCTATGTCGTTCTTCGCATCGACGATAATCATCGGGGTAGGAATAGATTTTGACGACTCTATAGCTTTTCGAATTGCATCTATAAGCAATATTTCACCAAATCCTTGGCGTTGAAATGACTTACTTATAGCTAGGAGACCAATAAGTGCGCAATGTAGTGTAGAAGGGTACTTTTTCGATATTTTCTCTGGCAGTTCGTCTAGCTCTACCGTGCATAGTGCTAGGGAATAGTATCCCTTTATTTGAGATCCATTTTGACTACTTGTAAGGACGAATGTTCTTGATAAGTCCTTTTTATCATGTTGTCCCGATACTGCCTTCAAGTAGTTGTTTAGTGCGGGTTCACCACAGTTAAAATTATTTCTATCGTGTTTGTTTTTATCTAGACGTTCTATCTTCATTTTTTATTGTTTCTTTATGCCTACGAGCAGCACGAAGGAAACGTTCGTTTACCTTGATTGGTTTTTCCAATGCATGAACAAATGCCAATGCATCTTCTTGACACAATTGAATACGCATATTTTGTTCAATGAGTCTTTTTGCCTCTGCTACAGCAGCATTGGCAATAAAGCTATTCAAACTTGCATACCCTGATAGTGATAACGCCCTTTCAAGTAGCTCTTTGGTCTCTGAACTCACCCTTGTGGTGATTCTTTCATTTGCTAATGTGGCCATAAGCCTTACTCCTACCGCATTGCGGTTATTAGTTCTTTAGTTCACTATAGATATCCACTACTCGTTTGCATTATTTATTTGGAGCTAGCGGAACATATTGGTTTAGTGAAATGCTAAGTTCGCTTCATTGGCTAGTTTAAGATTTTTTTAACAAAATTCAACATGTGTGCCAAAATGACGCCATAATTGTGAGACTAAACAAACCATAGTCAGATAGAACAAAAATCATCAAAATTCGGGCGCAAGTGAATCCGAGTATGCAGAATTGTTAGCAAAAACCGCCGTAAACCCTCTTTACGGCGGGAAGCAGTCACCTGAGTTGTACTAGCTCTAGTCTGAGCTAGTACAGTTAGTTTCTATTTAAAGTTCTATACCCGTTATCTTTCAAGTTGCTTCTTTGTTGGCTGCACTCCCTTGCCGTCGCGATCCATCTTGAAATTCATAGGGTATGTGACCAAATTTATGAAGCTCTCCGCATTCCTAAATTCTTAGCGATAGCCGCAGAGCGAATATTAATAGCCTCTGTTGATATTTTATTGATCTTCTGCCCTTTCAATGATTTTTTAATTGCTTTCATTGCCAGGAATTTACCAACGCCTTTGAAATTATATTCTCTATTTATTGCAATAGCGGGTTCTGTTTCTTGCACCAGCGCTCTCTCCTCATTACTCAATTGCGTATAGGGATGAGCCAGTGCATAGTTGATATGTAATTCTGATTGTTTATTTTTTAAATCATGATAAACCTTAACCTCTATTGCCGCATAAATTTTTCTTTCACCGGAATAATCATTTTTTTCACTTTTATCCATTAAAGCAAAGAAATCTGTTGCTGCATAAAAATCGGGATGATTGCTTCTATACCTATGCCCTTCTGTATATTCTGATATCGTATCTTTTATCGTTTTTGCCATATAACCGGATATTTCAGATCCCAAAGAAAGATTTGTTTTTGATTTTTCTGAAAGGGATCTGTTTTCTTCGAGCCGGCTATATATAATTTGGCTTTTTTCTATGCCTTTTAGTAACTCTTCGTGGCTTAGCAAATAACCCGACGGATCGGAATCACCGACGCGAACTACTTTCAATGATTTATTTTTTGTATAACTACTTTCTTTCTCGTTCCATTTGACAACATGTGAATTTTTGGCTGCCAATTTGAATTTTAATTCATCAAGGAAATTCACCTCTTTAGTATATTTTCCTATTTCTGGTGCTAATCCATTTTCATCCTGCAAACTTACTGGATTATTTCTCACCATTCGGTATAGATTTAGGCCATCAATGGTTCCTGCCGGATCCGCGCTTAACCATCTGCCCGCCCACGGTTGATAATAGCGGTAACCGTAATAATACAGCCCGGTGGTATCCCGTTCTTTGCCTGAATAGCGAATAGTTTTATAGTTGGCTTCTGTTTGGCTATTGGCTGCCCACATCGCTGTGCCGCCGAATGGATAATACTCTTCCTCACTAATAATCTGCCCTTGGTTGTCCAGTTCAAGCTGGCTGGAGCCGATCAGATTATCGTAGCTGTAACGTAGCTGATTGTTGTTGATACCTTCTGGTTTACCGCTCTCCCAGTGCAACATCCGTACCTGTGCGCGACCCGCTTCACCTAGTGTGATCACGTGTAACTCTTCTGTTGTTGTGGTGCTGTTCTGGGTTGTGCGTAGCTCCAGCCCCGGCAGATAGATTACCCGCTGCTGCTGCGTAGCATTCTGGGTTGGCTGTTCACTCACTTTCAGTTGTCTCATTCCGTTGCTGCCGTATCGGTACCATTCATTTCCTGAACCGTTATTGACCTGCTTTAACTCTCCTCGTGATGTCCAGACCAGTGTCTGACCGGGTAATAAACTGGTTTGGTGACCACCGGCATCAAATAACGTATCCACTTGATTTGGATCTGTTGTCAGCGTACTGAGAACGCCGCGGTTACTGCGATTCGAGATGGTGATAGCGGTGGTGTAGTTATTTTGGGTAGCCGATGAACTGTGCCGAATTTGCGTCAGATTACCGCTGTGATCATAACTGTAGCGGCGAGTATAGTTAGTGTAGGTATTGTTGTCGGAAGGTAGCGCAGGGGAGGGCAGTTGATTATTTTGCTGACCTATATTGGCCATTTCACGCCCAGTAGCACTGATAAGCTGGTACAGGGAGTCGTAAGTATAGCTATTCTCCGGGACCACTTTCTGATTGCGCCAAAAGCGGGTGGCTTCCGCATCGTTACGGATATTGATCACATTGCCTACCGGATCATATTGATAGCGTAAGTCTTGCAACACCTTGGTATCTGACGGACGGCGGGTAGTGATACCAATAAGCCGTTGGGTTTCTGGTTCATAGCTGTATTCGGTGATAACCCCGTTACCGTGCTCTTCACGTAATTTTTGTCCGGCGGCAGAGTAGGTCAGCGATTTGATAATCACTTGTTCGGCTTGACCTTTGAGTGTTAACCAACAGCCTTTTAGCTGTCCGGCTACATCATAGGCCAGACGCTGGATGTTGCCTTTGGCATCGGTCTGGATAAGTAAAGCCCCGGTGGCATCAGTGCTATTTTGGGTGGTATAGACATCACTGCTCAGTTTTTGCTGCCAGAGGCTTTGATCTTCACCTGTCCAGTCGGCATTTTGATCATCGACGAGCAGTTGTTGAGATTGTGATAGCACGACGCCAGCCAGAGAAAGGCTGTTGAGTTGAGTGAGTCCAGCGGTATCGTAGTGGCGGACACACTGACCAGCAAGGTTGTACTCTTTTTCTTGCGGCGTATTGCCGGCCCAGATAAGGCGCTCGGTCATTTTCTCTTCTGCCTGCACCTGTTCGGTGATAGCAAGTAAGCGACCGGGTAGGATGTTATCTTCGTAGTGATAGTCTTGGCGGACACCGGTTGCATTGATGGTTAATACCGGGCGACCTTCAACATCGTTGAGGATGATAGTTCGACCAGCATCAACCCCTTCTTCACGTAGAACCTGACCCGCGAGATTAAAGACGCGAATGAAATTCGGGCCGCTCTGATTTTTATTCTTACGAGGATCAGTACTTTTTACCTCAAATCCTTGAATATTGAACTCATAGAGTGTGATCAATTCATCACTGTTTTCATCAGCTTGAGTACGTAGATATTCTAAAGTACGTACATTTAACCTCCTGTTATCCAATACACTGATTAATGGTGTTTTTTTGTCAATTTCAGAACGATAACTGCTCATATTTTAACTCCTTAGATGGTGTTAATCTTCAAAATAATTTAAGTTACGGCAACAGCCAAAAGACCTTATATCACTAAATAAGTTAAGGAAAGTGATTTATCGTGATGTTATTAATGCAAACGCTTTGGTAATTTTTGAGATTGTATTGATGGTAATTAACCTCAGCTTCGTTTAAAAATAGCGATATCACAATCCCGTAAATTCAAGCTCGGTTTTTTAGGTTGGAATGTATAAGCAATTAGGCCAGAGACGATTTCCAATAAAAAACCGAGCTGACTGCGGTGTCTTGAATGCGCTATCTGAGAAATATTTTTAAGCTGATCCACGACCGTTTCTATCAAAAATTGCCTTCTTAACTCATCGCACAAAGCCTGCGACAAATACCCTTTATCGCCATATAAACATCCGGTTAACCCCTGTACCAGCGCGTTGACCGGATGGCGATCATCCTGATTTCCTGAGGTCAACTTCACTGCCAGAAGTTCACCACAATCATTGATAACCCGATGAAGTTTAAAGCCATAAAACCAGCCTGTACTCGTTTTCCCTCGCTGTGCGACGCCCTGAAATACGCGATGACGGGGAATACGGAGATTGTGGCAAACGGTAATTTTGGTTGAATCAATAAAAGCGCTCCCCTGGGTTTCAGTCTTGCGCGACGAAAGAAAAGCACAGAGAGGAATGAGCGCCCTTTGCTTCAAGGTTAACATCCGGGTGTAGCTGACCAACTGGGGAAAATCGGCCTGAAGATAGTGTTTAACATGCTGAATATAAAACGTTTTAAAATCAGGATAATGGCTCATGTGGAATAAAATGAGTATCGTCATGACTTCACTGAGAGAAAGGGAAGCTTCGCGGCGACGTTTGAGCAAGCCATTTTCAATTAACTGTTGATGCCAGAGAGGAATAAATTTTTGGCAAAAGCCATCGACGCAGCAGTAAAGTTCTTCTAAATTAAACATGCCTGAGGATCTCCACGATTTTGTTTTCTTTGACAAAAACTTTGATCGTGCCTTAGGCACTGAGTTCCCTTCTTAAGCAAACCTCAGGTTACTTATGAAATAAAAGGTAACAAAATATCCTGTTCCTCTATTTAGAACTCACAATGTAGTTTATATTCGCTCGTTAACATTAAACGAGCGAATATGGGTTCAATTACATAATCACGTCAGCGGCCGTATCATTTTCATCCTCACTCACAGTAAACCACGGGAAATATTGGCTCTGTCGCAGCCAGCCTTTTGCGGTAATAACTCGGATTTCCCGCCCAATCGGATCATAAATATGCGTATCGGCATAGGCCCCTTTTCTGGCGCTGTCATCACTCACATATCGCCAGTCGTTGAGGAAATAGGGCTGATAAGTTCGTATCGTCTGTCCCTTATTGTCATATTCAGTGCGTCCCGTGACCGCCCAGCGCGTTTTGGTATCTTCCATTTTTGTCACCAGAGAACCATCTTGGTTACGTTGCCAAGCTTCGCCTGCCTCATGCCGTACAGATGCTTGCAACAAACGGCCAAAACCATCACTGAATGCGACTTGCTGATGAATTTGCTGCCCAGAATCGCGGTCATAGCGATCCGGGGTCAGCGTAAGGTTATGGGGAGGTAAACCGATGCTGTTAGTTAACAGATTAACCAATGGCGTACTAGCCTGTTGACTTTGCAACCAACGGCGGCGAGCCAGTGCACAAATACACCAATCTTCCGTGATAATCCGTAAATCACGCAGTGTCGTCTGCTCTTCCTGCGTTAATGTGTTGAAGGTTTCCTGACTGAATAGTGGCATCCAACTGTCCGGTGCATAGACCAGACACTGCGCGACAGGGAGTGGTCCGGTTAGAGCAATGGCAGTATTGATATCGATTGGTGGAGAGAACGGCTTTTCTTCCGGTGAGGAGTAACCTGCTTTCACACCATTTTCGATTCCCCAGAAACGTTGCGTGACAGGGCGTCCTAATGCATCCAAGGTTATGAGATGCACATTATCATTGATATCAGTCAGTTGCACAGGTGTGAGAAAACGCCAGTCATAATTGGCTAAGACAGTCAAACCAGCCGCGTCTTGGGTTTGAGTGATGACACAGTAGTGGGTATCCCATTGCAGCGTCGTTTTCCCGGTTAACAGGGTGTTACGTTGTGCGACAGGACGCCAAAATTGTGCCTCAGTTCCGTAATCGGTATAGCCTTGACGTGCTACCCAGACTTTGTTTTCGCCGGTGCGTGGAAACAGATAAGGCTCTTGTTGATATCCTGTTTGTGTCAGAATGCCGGGTAATTCATCTGGCGTGATACCGCCATCAAATGCGGATAACAGAGATTCTGTTAATACCGCCGTTTCGGTAAAGGCGATTAAAGCTTGTCGTGTCGGTATTTCCAATGGCGCTTGGTTTTTCCCATCGGTATAGAACGTTCTTTGCTGATTAAGGTATTCGCGTGGTTTGTCATCGGCAATCAGACTATTTTCAGCACATAGGGCTTCCAGATTTAAACCATCAACAGGCACCTGTTTGGCATCGTAAGTGAAGGCATCACTGCGTGTACCATCCGGTAATCCCAGCACTCTGAGTTCATTACCGGTTAGATGGTGCCAACTGGATTGCTGGCAGGTTAATCGCAATAGTTGTTGTTGATCGTCATAACTGCTGGCAAATAGCGTATCCGGTAGTGTATCGGGATACGGATTGGTTGTTGGTTGATTGCGGCGGGGATATTGCATTGAAACCTGTTTCAGAGGTTGCCCGAATTGGTCGCTGGACAGCGTAATATCCTGATTGCACTGAGGATCACCGATAATACGTTCATAGTGATAACTACGGTTTTCCACGACCGAGGCCCAAAGCACCGGGGAAGCGGTAGTGCCATCTTGTAATTGGCGCACTTGTGGACGAGATTCAGTCACTGTATAGGGGATATTTTGCTGTTCGCTGTCATCCAGCCCGTAGAGCTCACTACGCAGTAGCTGACCTTTTAGTGCCCGGTTGAACCAGTACAGATTATCATCATTTTCCGGTGTCGCCGGAACATCTTTGCCCTCTTTCCAGCGAGTAAAGCGTGGCGTAAAACCGGTGAACGCTTGTTTATCACCACGCCAATACCCGGCAGATAGCGTATTGTCTACCTCCGGGACTCCGGTGGCATACCAGTTTTTGGTGAGTGCCGGTGGTGTGCGTTCCGGGGCATTGCCTTGAGCGAGTTGATGGCTGTCTGTCTGCTCAACATAACCAAAGCCACGAAATTCCCGTTCACGTCCATCCCAAGCGCCGTGAGCGTAACGTAACGTGGTCACTAATTTATTGCCGCTGATTTCATCCTCGGTCTCTGTTTGCCACAGAGTATGGACCGGGAAGGGCAGGTAACAGACCGGTGTTTGTCCGGTCGCCAAGGCTGCGGCTTTGTCATCCAGCCAGAACTGGGAGGAGCTACGGTAATGCAGGGTGTGATGAGCGCCCATATTGTTGTTCATTTCACTGAGCAACCACGGTTTCGCATTGGTCAGATCGCAGCGCCAATGATGTGGCGCCATATGCGGTACGCTCAGGATCAGGCTGACAGCCCCTAATCCCTGAACATCAGCCACTTGTAGCTGGCAAGTATCATCAAAACGCAGGCCGTCAGGAAAACGGAGTGTGAATGGTTTTGCAAAGCTGTTACCACTTTCATTCTTGAAAATCTCCAGGCGGTCAGTATGAACATAAATCAAATCGGCAGGACCACTGCCATCCAGATCGGCCAGATGAACTCGGTCGGGATTAAAGTTGTCGGCAGATTGGCTGAATCCCGGCAATGTGATTGGCTGACCAAAACGGCCATGTCCCAGATTTGGCCAGCAGGTGACTTGAGTTGCACTAACTTCAACCAGATGTGCTTGGCCCGAACCGAGTACGTCACTAAATGCCACTAACTTACGGGCATCGGCACCCGGTAACGGCAGAGTGATATCACCGGATTGCACCACATCCCGCCCTTGGGTAAAACCATCACGGTTATTAGCATACAAGCGCACACTTTTGGGGCCAATCAGTACTAAATCGGACAGCCCGGCTCCCATTAAATCGGCAAGTTGAGCACGGGGATGAGAATATTTTATTGGCAGAGCATGTAATGGTGTAAAACGTGTCCAGCTACCATCAGGGTGTTGGCTGTGATAGCCCCTTAGCCCCGGCCCGGTGATAACCTGTCTCTTGATCAGATCTCCAAATCAACTGATTTAGCCAGCAAATAGCCCTCTATCAGGGTTTGCAGCCGAAACCAGCCTTCCCAAAGTCGTTCCCATCCGACTCGACCCGTGCGTTTGGAATCGTACCAGCCGGCCAGTTTTCCCAGATTGATGAAGGCCCAATGCAAACTCGGGG
>NZ_CAWPHH010000039.1:0-38152 GCF_963887965.1 Photorhabdus sp. RW14-46
CTGGTATCACATAGTTAATTTCATATTCGGGATAAGGCTGAACATAGTTTTCATCATCCACAATTGTGTGAGTTGTATTTCCGTTCGTAGGAATACCTGGAGGCTTTTTCTTCCAGATTACTCTAGCGACATCCTCAGTCTTTCCCCCATATACAGCACTATAAATAGAGTTTGGCACCATTCTGTATTTTGATACCCCGACCGTTTTTACTACCGATGTATCATTTGAAATAACGTATGCGTCTGCCACGCCATTTACTTCTAATACTGCGGCATAAATGGCATGTAATGAGTTTGTCGCATTTTTAGCAACAGATTGTTTACGACGATACTCAAAATTAGCGCGGGTTTCCTCATCTATGCCAGGTACGCCAGCACTCGCATTACTGATACCTGACCAACCGGGCACCGAGCTATAAATCGTGTTCAAGTCATCAATTTGGCATGCTAACGGCCCTGATGTTGAGTTTTGGAAAACAACATCAACAGAGCCGCTGCCCGGGATCTTAACCTCTGTTAGTGAATGATAAAGATACCCTTTTTTATCTTGAGCAATACTACCAATTGGAATAACTGTATTAACTAACCCAGTGCATGTTGCTGTTACCGTTGTTCCCGATGCTGGAATTCGATCTAAAAAATAAATTCGTCCGATAGCATCTTGAAAACGTCCGGTTGCATAATCCGGATTAATTTGATTGACGATAGCAAGTAACTGATCGTTCTTGTCAGCAATGATAGCCGCATCACTCATGGCTATTTGACCTTGCGGTGTTGTTAAGCTCGTACTCATTGCACCACCCATTGCTGTAGCCAAATCATTTAGCCGCCCATTTAAAATATCAACCTCGTCGGGCACAGTTAGACCCGTCTTTGTAAAGGTTACACCTGGAACACTTGTTGTCAGTACTACAGAGTTAGTCATCAGAAATTTACCACCGTTGATTGATTGTTCATGTCCGTTATTGTCATCATGCCCGCAATAGTTCTCTCCTTTCCATTTATAACTTTACAAGTGGCAGACTGAACATAAGGTAACTTCATTGCTTCTTGTTGCATTTTGCTGTTGATTAGCTGAGTTCCCGGCCAATATCCCAAAATTCGCTGGTAATAAGGAATACCCAATGCTGTGTCATACCAGCACTCACCCAGATATGTACTACAGGCACAAGCGACATCCTGCGCTACAGAATAGGGATTATCAGTAATGGCGGTATTTCCAGAATCATCTAACGTTAAATCCCATGACTCGGTATCAAGAAGAAATGAACGAGTTTGCATTTTCGATTCCTATGGAAATAAAAAAACCGCAATTAAGCGGTGTAGATATGAAAAAACCCGCACTGTAGGCGGGTTTATTGACGACTACTCAAAAAATTTTAAGCAGCTTGACGATGATTCTTACGCTTTCCTTGAAGCTCAACTTTTGGCTTATGCTCAAACATTTTTGGGGCAGCTTTTATCAACAAGTCAATAGCTCCACCCACAGCAGTATACACCTGCTGCGTATCAAATTTTTTGATATCTTTAATGGCTGCTTTCTGCTTTGACATAACGACTCCTAAGAGATTTTCTCTCCAATAGCTTTGAGCCTGAGCCCATAAGGGGTGTTCACATTAACAAAGTTTTCTCTTGCACAAAAAACAAACTAATATTCGTTAGTTTTCGTATGCTATCACTATAAACTCTAGTGTCTAGTCTTTTTTTTATCAATCTTTGATTGTCTTGAATATTGTTTCAAACGTATCAATATCAGCCTCCATAATGTAACCACACTTCATCATGTTAAATCCATAAGATGAGTAATAGGAGATTACTTCTTCAACAGGCTCAATGATACGGATATATTTACCCTGTGCAGATTTACAAAACATGTAAGCAGCCATCAGAGTAAGTTGAAACATTTTCCCATTTAAAGGGTGTTTTGCGTCATCACGATAGAAGTTCTCTATCATATGAATTTCAAAACTTTCCTCATCAATGGAATATGTACATAAAGCTAGCCCAGAAGGAGGTCCTTGCACATTTCCACATTCTACCAGCTTTAAGCAAAATTCAAATTTATCTTCTCTGTTTCCTACCCTAGACAAACATTCATCCCAGTTTAGTTCGCCGTATCCGCGAGAAAGGATTCTGTAATCATCATCAGAGATATCCCCTACAGCAAGGTTAAGCTTAAGCTCATCAACAATAATCTGCATGCTATTTCTTACCACATGCCCGATCTGCTCAAGATTAAACATTCTTTATCTCTCATTTTTAATTGGTTGATATATCTTACAGCTTTTTGTGATTATTTCATATGCTATTTAACTTTTCTTGCCATTAAAACGTGCACTATTTAACAATGACAAGTGAGTTAACAATTAACCCCAAACCAAGGATGGCTATATCCACCAGCGTGACTAAGGTTTATAACTTACCGTTCTCTATATTTTATTCTCTAAACTTCAGCTAAAATAAATAATGTTGACTTCAATGTGATTGACTTTATAGTACAGAACCATTGCTTCTATCTCTATATCAGTCAAAAGAAGCTCTTTTCCAAGTCGCACATACTCGTAACCTTTTCCAGTTTCACAGTTCAACTAATACTGTTACCAGTTAAAACAATGACCGAGAAAAATAAAAAATTTACCTGGGCTTCACAAAGATTTCTTAGTTTCTTCATTTCTACATATTTATCATCCTTATTTACAGCTTTAACTATCTTACGGTTCCATCGAATATTGCATTTCCACCGTTACCGCCACCACCTTGAATAACCGCACCATTTAATATAATAGATGGTGAGTTCATTGTGATTGAATTTGATGAAGTCATTTCCGTTGTCGGAGCGACTACGTTAATTTTATTCGGTGAAACAATATTTATCTGATTATCTACGAATTCAACATATTGTTGTGGTTCTGCGTTTAAAACTCCCCCCAGATAAATTGCGTCTGAATAATTGTGCGTTCTTTTTGAACCCGGTAATGCCGGTGCTTTTGTTGCTCTGATGCTGCTAATATCACGATCACAAATGGCAATTAAACCAATATCACCAACCACAGGATTCATAATGACAGCACTGTTACCACGCTGAAGACGAAATACTGGAACATTATAGATTATTCCATTCTCGATTTTTCTCCCTGCTCCCGTCATATTATGTACCATCGGCTTTACATCTACGGTTTTCCCGCTCGATTTAATAACAAGGCCCAAAGTGATAAAAACATGCTGACTAAGAAACTGCCTCATGACAAAATCAAAAGCATTCGCTTCACTGTTTATGTCCGTTGGTTTTGTTGTCAGCTTTGTCATTGTTTTTATCCTCTGTTTTCACTGGAGTGCCACTAAAAGATGTATGCCACTGACCACCATCAAGCCAGGAGGTAAGGTAGTGTTCCGCCCCTGTTATCAGATAAGTGCCGCTAACGTTCGGCAAAGAGGTTTCTATTTTTACCTTACGACCTAAAATAATTTCATTACTGAAAAGGGTAGTTGCTGTTATTCCCACGCCAGTAAATATGGGATAGCCAATTAGCCCATATTCTGGAGACGTAAGTAGCGGTTTTTCAACTTTCGGTTGACCATGAGGCCAAATGGTCACTTTATCAATCCCAAAGTCAGTGTCTATATCTAGCGCACTTGCCGCCTGTTGGATTTGATTAACAACGTTTCCTGTATAATGAGGATTTGAGATAACACCTGTGGCGCCATAATTTTCAACCGTTAGATCCGCTTTTTTAGCCATTGCAGTAATAATATCGACAATATCCACATCTCCCGATGCAGTGAACGGTTCAACTTCCTTTGCTCTTAGGCCAAGCATCATACTGGCCGTTATCGTCAGGGGAGTATCGGGTAACTGATTAAAATCTGCATAGGCATCACTGATAAAACCCTCAAATATAGCATGACCATCCGCCCATACACGCATTAAGTTGAATTTCGCACTACCAATCCAGATCCCGCGATAACTCAACGTTGCCATTTGGCTGGTTGTTAAACCCCAGATTTGTAATGTTATTTGTGTCCCTGATATGCCGCCCCACGCCGCCATGTTGACATAAGCGCGTGCGTTTTCGATAGTCAGTATATTGTTACCGCTATCATCAAATGTCTTGCCGTCAACTAGCTGAAATTCAACTGTGATATTGTGTTGTTTGTACGTCACTGAGTCACCTCTCCTGGAAAAAGGTAATATAATTTGTAGCGTTGCCCTAGCTCCTCCCAATGGGGATCAGATAAACCATCCAGATCAGCAAAAAACAATTCACCCTGGAACCGTAAATAACTGTAACGGACAATTTTATTGCAGTTGAGGCACACAACTCCCTGTAGCACAGGTTTATCATTGACGGTTAAATCCATATATAAACCTGTGCCACGTTGATTGAGGCGTATCATGCATGACTGCTCATTCAAGGTCACAGTGAACTCCTGAGCCTTAGCCGCCCTGATCGCTATTTCAATCACGTTAATTTCCTCGATAATTCTTCTACTGCATCATTGAGATGGTTGGTGGCACTCAATACAGAATCATTTAATGGACCAGTAATCGTCTCTGTTGCACGCTTGAAACCAGATGAAACTTTATCAGCAACTTGCGTTGCAGCACTGGAAACGGATTTTTTCAATCCGGTCAGAGCCTTTTTGACATCGGATAGTGTGGCATGTTTTGTTGAACCTGTTGATTGTTCGGTATTTTTACTTGGGCCTTTTGCTGTCTCATTCTTTGTTGTATTCGACTTGTTAGCAACATTGCTGCTCATTTTCACTTCGGCAATGTCTTGTACCGCCTGGAAAACTGCGGTCACAATCAGTAAGGTAACACCGTTATCCTGCCTTATTCGAAAATCGTACTTAATCAAATCATAACTTGTGTACGTAGTATCAGGTGTTTCAATGTCGTAAATTTCAGCACTGGATACCATCTTATCTAACGCTTCAAGAACATCAGAACGGGACGTCAGGGTGAGGTTTGTTAAGTTAGGCACGGAACCAGAAAAACCGGTCCATCCCTCAAACGAGAATGTCACATGGACTTCACCGGGCCGCTGCACTTTGTTGTATGATGTATAGCCGCCTTTCTCTATCGGCGCAGTCGTGATTGATGCCTCTCGTGTGACTTCTACTACAATGAATGATGTGGGCGTAAACGGCTTATCACCAACTCTCTGCCCGGATGCATAATAAATACCATATCCAGGAGATATCATACTGTTAACACCAGATAGCAGGTTGCCACTACGGAACGCACTAAGTACCGTTGTTTGATTGAGAGAGAATGCCATTATCCAGTTACCCCCGTTGAATAGCTTGTTGCCAGCGTTGATCCACCTATTTTCTGCCGGGCATCGTTAACCACGCCTTTTACGTTGTTAGCGTTAGAGCTGATTTGAATAGTTCCGATGTGATAACTCTCAGAAACAGAGGAGGTACGGTTGTTATTTACCGTATTCGAATAACGCTGAGCGGCCACATGAGCCCCCAGTTGTGGCATATTCGCCAATACCTTTGGGATATAATCGCGGGTTTCTTTTGGCGCAGCGCCCAATCCTTTCCGTATAACATTTCCCTGTCCCCAGTTATAAGCCGCCAGTGCTTTACTCAAATCTCCGTCAAACATTCTCATTAGCTGAGATAAATATTTTGCCGCGGCTTCCGAAGATTTTACCGGATCAAAAACATCATCATCCATTAACCCAAAATGTTTGGCTGTACCTGGCATAAACTGGAATAAGCCCTTGGCACCTGCTTTAGACACAGCATACTGATTGCCTCCCGATTCCGTCATGGCAACACTACGTAACAAACCCTCCGGTAACCCGAACTGCTGCTCAAGTTGTGCTAATTTTGGTGATAGCCAACCCAGTAATTTCATGCCGGTAGTGTTCGGTGACATTTCAGCGGCTGCGACTTGAGGAACGAGCGAATCAATCAGTTTATTAATTGAATCGGTCAGCTTATCTAACGCGGCTTTTAACCAATTATTGCTGTATTCTAGCCGCTGTTGTCGTTCATCCTCGGCCCGAATGATACGGTCATTTTCGCTGCGCTTTTCTTCCTTTTTGACCTCTTTGACTACGGTCGTATCTGGCTTAGAGGTTTTACCATCCAGTTTTGCCTGATAGGCTTCATACTCTTTTTTACTAAAAAAGGGTGTCCAGTCGCTTGCCAGATACAATCCATATGAATCAAGTGTATTTTTTGTCTCTTCCCCAACAATCGAAGTCGCAACTGACTCCACAGGATCATATAACGCATATGTGATAGCGCCATATATTCCGGCTTTCCCGGCAATCCCTTTTCCCGGTAACCCGCCGCCTTTCCCCATTTTCAGCATGGACGAAGCCACGCGATAAATTCCCCATAACCACCCCGCAAACTTCAACCCGATCAGACCAATGATGACATTACCCCAACCGCCTACCGCATCTGCGGCCTGATTAGCGACTGAAATAATAAAACTCATCTTATCGAGAAAACCACTGACCGCTTTTTTAATCTCTTCTGGGTGCTTATTCATCCAATCAGCTAGGTTTTTTAGCCAGATATTGAAATCATTGATATATGGTAAAAGGGCATTAAACAGAATGTAGCCTGTTTTCTCAAAACTCTGGCTTATCTCTGTCCACTGTTCACGAAAACGACGCGCGGCGGCAACAGATTTATCATCCACACCCGAATTAGCTGTAAATTTATCCACATCTTTGAGTACGTGACCGGATGAGAACCACTGTTGCGCGGCGTACCCGACCCCAAGTTCACCACCGTAAGCTTGCTGTTGATCTTTATTAAGTCTGGGAAAAACACCGCTCAGCTTACGCATGATAGATTCGGTGCTTTCTGAGGCAATATCAATATCGACACCCGCTTGTGATGCCGTTTTTAACAGCGTCTCAAGAGCCGGATCAAGCGAAACACCTGATTTTAGTCGGGCTTTAGCATCATTAATGCGTGAAAATGCCCCCACAATCTCATTTGCGCTGACACCAAATGCTTGACCTGCTTTTGTCCAGCCATCAAGCGCTTTAGCCGACATGCCGAACGCATCAGCGGCAGTACTTAACTGATTGAGATTGCCGGCAAAGCTGGTCACAAAGCTTTTCAGTCCACCGAGTGAAACCGTAACACCCGCCAAAGCCAAGATCTGACTCTTTATGCTGGAAAAGAAAGAGGAAGCTTTCTTTCCTGCCGCCTCCATTTCTTTTGCCACCTTTTCGGTTTTCTTACCGGTTTTGTCTAATGATTTGCTGGTTTTCTTTTCACCATCATTAAACGAGTCAACCAGTTTTTGCATAACCTGAGCCAACCCACCGATCCCGGCAATCACTGCGGTTTCACCTGCGCTAAATTCAGCCGCATCAAGCCCCAGCGTTATAACAAGTTCATCTATAATGTTTGCCATCAGTTTTTACCCTGCTGTAAAACATAAGCATTGTGATTATCGACCTGAATAATCTCTATTAACTGCCAAAGGTCCTCCACGCCATAAACTGTATCCAGCTCATGGAGCGTTGCCTTTCCTGATGAGATAACGGTCGCTATTGTGCCTGGGACATTTGTATAACTGATGATACCGAATGGCTTTGAGATGCTGGAATAGCGCGGCGGGATTACGATTGGTCGGCGGTTTTGAAAAAATCCACGTGTAACTTAAGCACCTCTGCACGTAATTTCAGCCGGGTAACAATTTCTTCAATGTCACTGTCGATCAGCTCGCGTTTGATTTTTTTATCTGCCTGATTCGGAACCATCTGCACACAACCCATCAGTTCATCAAGTAGTGGCCTGGCTTCATCAGGAGCAATGCGAGAAATTGCTTTCAATCCAACCACCGCTAATGCAGCCATGCCCAAATCCCGAAAATTATCGGGGATATCCAACCCCTCTCTCCCCATTGCCATCAATGCACGAATAGCCCACCATTCAGCCTGCGAAGCGGGCATTTCCTGAATGTAAAAAAGCTTTCCTTTGTCGCGATTATCATCATTCATAGTGATGAAGGTTTCTTTACGTGCCATTAGCTATATGCCTCACCTGTTATTGATTCCCACTCAATGACGGCCTGCGCCGCTTGTAAAACCTTTCCTGCGTCCGGCATGGTTTTCCATTGCTTCAGAACGCCGTTCACCAATGTGTATTTACGCCCGATGGCCGGAAGAATAACCGTCGCATTACATCTGAACACCGAGACGCTAGTACGTGATGTCGTTGCCCAAGTATCAAAAATGGTGCGACTTTCCGAATCAGGCATAATATGAATCGTCTGATTGATATTGCCGTAGATAAAACCCACTGACAGTTTACCGTCCGCCCCACGTACCGTTTCAGCCAAATCCAACGCCTCAGTTTCGAAAATGTTGTCGGCGGCAAATCCCTGTAATTGCACACCAGACGGGTATAAATTGGTCACAGTCAGGGTAATTACCGCATCAGCAGAAGTGATTGTGTCTGACATTATTGAACCTCCGTAGATGCCATTTCGAATTTCTGAATACTGCCACCGTCGCAATACCACAGTGTACAGCTTGGGCTGGTGCGATTTGCACGCATAGAGGCAAACATTTCCCCAATATACAAGTAATAACCCTTCGCGATTATTGACGTTGAAACATCAGATCCCACAGCGTTAATAATTTCCAGTTTTTGTGCAGCCGATAATGTTACGCCTGATCGGATACCGCCCCACAACTTAAACCGCTGGATAACATCACTCATTGAGGCTTCCACCAGCGCACGGCCAGCCGTGTTATAAGGGATAGTCTTGTTGGATTTGAACAAGGCAATAACCGCGCCCTGCAAGTTCGCATTCAGCCAGATTTGACCACAGAAGGAATCTAGCCACTTAAAATCACCGGTTATTGTGCCATCAGCCCAATAATTTTCGGTGATATTATTGGCGGCATAATTGCCATAGAAGTTATACCCATTAGCAATCAGCGCATCATAAACATCAGAATCGATCACATCAGGACTGAGGCCGTTCAATTCTCTGAATTTAAACGGAACACGCCCCTCAGTTCGCTCAAAATCCAGCACCGCCGCATAACCCAATACTGCTGCCGGTTTCATATTATCAGAGCAGAAAACAGGAACGACACTCCCGTAGCTGTGAATGCCAATAATTTTATGGGCGATAGTTTCCTGACTGCCTTTCACTTTTGCCGTGCCGCTTGTTGTCCAGGCAACATAGAAATAGCGATATACCTGACTACTAGCCCATGCGGATAATGCAAGATGCTGTTCATCTGTACATTCAAATACCGTCGTAAAACCTGCCCATTGCTGAGACTGCGTTTTAATCACAGCGAATAGATCAGGAACCGCCGACACTGTAGCCCCCTGAGAAACCGTTGCCCCTAGTGCGCCAGTGAACTTAAGAGCCTCGGCCCCATCACCAGTACCATAGGTGATATTTGTATCTTCCAGTTTAATGCTGCCAGAGGCAACATTGATGATAAAAGCTTTACGGGTGGTATCGAACACAACCGTTACCGCCTTGCCAATCACTGTTTCAATGCTCTTTGCTGCATCCGCAAAGGATTTAACCCCATCAAGATTGATTGCGGCGTTTATTGCTGTACCATTGATATTGAGTTTCAATGTACCGGACATTTTTTGCAGATCGGTAATAGCTACCTCATTAAAAGAACCTGAACGTAACCAGGCCGATACTGCCGCTCGATTAAATCGGGAAAACAGCAATTGACCGGGCGTCTTTGTACAATTGTTGTACCCTGAAAAATAAATAGCCGCCATGCTATATTCTTCGGATGCACCACCGAAATATGCCGCCACATCCTCTTTAGTCGAGAACGACAACACCACACCAACAGGTGCATATATATTATCTGTCAGTAATAATCCATTGAGATCAACAGCTATTACCCGCTGCCGACAGCACCCCCGGATTAATTCTCACGTCTTTACTGATTGGAATTGCCATGAATAGACTCCACTGTTTTAGTGTTCAGCGTAATACTGTCGAAAAATAGTTGTTCTGTTGTCACAACAGGGGTGATTTGAGCAGTAAATTCAAATGTCCAACGCGACTCATATTGCTGTTCACCATTAATCATCGTCGTCTGAATCGGGTCGCTGGCATAAAGTGGTGCCATATCGATACCTGATCTCTTGAATAGCTCAATCGCATATTCAGTGCGCACCGTCGTTGCAATAATGTGAGCATCCTCATGAGCGAACTGACCGTAACAGTCAATTTGACATGTCCAGCGTGTCGTCCGAGTGATTAGACTTTTTCCCATACCTGCCGCTGTTGGTGCGTTATAGATCACTACACTTGTTGATAAACCCGTGCTGTTCAATGGTGTCATAACAATAAAATCGCCATCTGGCATCGGTGAGCGATTTATCTGAGACAAAATAACGCTACGCCTGGGTATTAAGGCCATTAAAAAACCGCGTAATGCGGTTGTTATATCGTCTTGCGTTACACTTATCGTCACCACTATTGTTCCCCACGCTGCAATGTAACAGCGAATTTGCACCAATTCGGCCACTCTTCCAAAATCTGCACTATCAACCACTCTTCACCATTAATAATCAACAGATCACCCCCTTGCTGTCTGGGGCGGTTGACGGCATTAAAATTGCCATTCACATAAGCCGCTTTGAGCATGCCCTGAATATTCAAGCCGTTCGTATGTTGTAGATCAGTAAAAGTCAGTGGCTGGATTTGTGCGGTAACGGGTGTTGTAATGTAGCGCGGGACTTGCTTACCACTGGGTGCAATATCATATCCCACACTTACCCGTATCTCTCCAGGTGAGTGAGGATTAACAACCCCAACAGCACCAGATACAATATTGTGCAGGTTCATTCGTTCCCCTCATCAATCACATAATCAACACTGTTCAGCATGTGTTTGGTGTGACGTAACGGCGCATCAAATCCCTTTTTAGCTATAGTGGATTTTTTATTAGCCGGTGAAGTGAAAGAACGAATAGATTGTTGAATTTGCCCCTTGATAACTTCCCCGGTCATCCGTAACGCTGCATTCCCATTCATATCGTTAGCACTCAGGCCCTGTGCAAGCACATCACCCCATTCATTAGCATGTTCGTTGATAGTGTTACGAAAAAACGGACGGGGTCGCCTATTACGCCTCGGATCGCCAATCTCGTTACTAATTGCCACCATTGCAACTGAGGTGCCATCGGGATAAGTCGCGTCTTTGAAAAAACCAACCCGCAATTTTTGGCCTTCACCCACTCTTTTAGCTAATTGCTTTAAGTAGCGTTTTGCTGCATCACCGCCCTTGATACTGTTCGACATTAGCGCCTCCATTGAGTCCGTGGATAGTAATATGACGGATAGTGAGAGGGAGAGCTGCCGGGGACGTAACGCATAATTCTATATTGCGCTGTTGCCTGCCAGTACATAGCCCCGTATTTTGTCTGCAAGAACCAAGCAGCACGTTCACTCACAACGCCCATATCAGCCGAAACGGAAACAGATCCCTCACTTGCGCTGCTAACCCGCCCCACGAGCGGATTGGCCGCTGTTCCGCTAACAGATAAACGATTAAGTTCGGCAATATGAGCAACAAGCATATTCAACAACAGTATTCGTTGTTCAAGATCACTAACTGGGCTTTGGGCCGTATTGTTAAGATAGAGTGTTGCTTCAATAAAATAGGTATCCAGCAGGACATCACTGATAGAAGAAAACTCCGGGTAACGAGTGCGAAATTTCACGACATCAAAAACGACAACAAAGCCCATTAGCTTAATCCTCTTCTTTTCGCTGCTCGATATTTTTACCCGGTTTTTGGGGATCGATAGGCTCTAACCCGTTCTTTAACCCGGCTTTTTCCTCAGCTTCCGTCCGAGCCTCTTTGAGTTTTTCTTGGGCAAAAATAAGCCCATTTTTGACTAATTCCGTATCTGCATAGAGTTCCAGATATTTGTCAAAAAACGCTTTATCAACATCATATGTCAGCCCATAACCACCAATAATTGTTGATGAATTTATCCCGTTTAGCGTCACGCGATTCCCATCAATTTCAATCGTTAACCCGTGAGGCAATTTACACCCCACAATGACTGTCACCATTTAAACCCCCAACATTTGTGCAATAGCGTGTGGATAACGAATAATCGCACCCCACGTACCGGCTGATTTCTTTTGTTTAAAACTGGATGAGCTCACAACAACCGCGTGTGCCCGCATTTTTTCAGTAAATGAGGCATAAGCCGTTTTTTCACCATCAAGCGTATCAGCAATCAATTGAACCAGTTCCCCCGCTTCCGTACTGTATTCAACCGCCGTTTCAATCGTCAGATTCGGAAAATTCTTTTTCAATTGATCGGTAACATTAACGTTGTACTGGTTAGTTTTTGTCAGATTAACTTCCGCTGTTGGCGACATGCAAAGTTTCAATGGCTCTGTTCGTTCCACCAACCCTTCTGTTTGTTTTGTAAGCTGCTTAAATAGGCGTTGGGAAATATCGTCATAAATTGCCTGCCCGTCTTTGGTTTCCCACGTTGTACCATTGGATTTTCCGTTTGCAGCCGGTACCACCGGTGCGCTTAACCCCGGATCATTCAACAGTCCATAGTTTTTAAGCCCCGCAATACCATAGAAATAAGACTTGTTCATAAACTTGTTTAGGGTTAATGCGCTTGCGGTGTTAAGTTGCGCTGCTCGATTGATACGGGCCGTACCGTACATATCCAGCTCACGCTCCCCCCAAACAGTAAATGTTTGGAAATGATAGCTCTGGCGTTCCACCCAATTCACGTTAGCATCTGACATGCCGTTATTGCTGTGATCACCGTATGAGCTCACTTCACCCGTTGATTCTTCAACCGGGAACTGGGTTGTCAGCGTTGTCCAGTCACCTTTTTTATTTTCACCGATAATTTCAGCCGCTCTCATCGGCGTGACCAACACACGAACCAGCTCAGGATCGAGATAGTTAGTCAGATACGCAGGAACACCGGCATTACTCACAGTCACCATAGCTGGCTGTGCATCCATAGCTAACGTATAGTTACGAGCATATTGGGGATTTAAGTAATCGACGGCCTGTGGTACTACAATGCCGTATTCCCCTTCAATATATTGAAAATCTGTGTGTCGTTTCATTAGCTCCAGGTCCCCATTTTGACTAATTCACTCTCACCAGCAGCAGTACCGGCAACGAATTTAGTTTCGATAAAATCAGTGATAGTTTTTCCCGCTGCGGCGGCCTGCACCTCACCCGTTTTTAAGGATGCGTAAATCTTATCCCCAACTTTTGCGGGAGTGCTTGTTCGTACCGTAAAATCACCCGCAGTAAATAAAGTGACTTCACGTCCGGGTTGGATCAGCATGGATGCTTCTCCCAACCAAAGAGTGATAGACGCTTGTCCGTCACGCCCCACAAAACCAGACGGTGCACCCGCCCCCTTGTTCGAAACAACACCATCAATCACCCAGGCAAAACGCCCAACAGTTACTCCATCGTTACCCGCAATCAGCGTGCCGTCCCTTGCTAACAAAGTGGCGCTAGGGTTAGTACTGGCAAATGCTCCCTCAATGCCGGGGGCTGGATAGTGATTAATTTTGTTCGGAAAACCCATAGTTAAATCCTCACTAATTTAGATGCGGTGGGAAAACGTTTTTCAAAAGAATCTATAGCAGCAGAATCCATTGCTAGGTGGGCTTTAAGTTTTGCTGACTCTGCTATGCCGATCTGCATTTTCACTAAAGAGCGATAAGCGGACGGATGAACGCCGGTTGTATCAACACCCACCTCATCAAGCGCAACCTTGTAAATTTCGTCAGCAGAATCCATTGCTACTACATCACCGATGAGGGGTTTAACCTCAGCCTCAGCAATGCGAATAGCATTAATGCGATTCACTGTGTCTTTTTCTGCCTTTCGAGTAGCTGCACGAATAGCAGCATCCATTGCGGGCTTACTGACGCTATCCTCTTCCTTTGGTTCTGGTTTATTATCGGGATCATCGTCTTGCGCGGGAGTGCCTGAAATTAACGCCCGGATTTTTGCCAAGTCTTCCTCTGGCAATTTACCCGCAAGCAGTTCAAGTACTTGTGCACAGATATCATCGTCCTGCGCGGGTAACTCCGCAGGCTCCTGTGTCTCCGCATCATCAGCAACAGCTTCAATGATTGAGGCAAGCTCCGCTGAGTCGATTTCCATATCCTGAGCCAGAAGGGTACCGAATTTGTTTTTCGCCGCTTCCGCTATACTTTTCGCGCTACCACCCGCTTTCAGTAATGAGGCAATTTCTTTTGGTGCAGCATCTTGTGCTAATTTCGGCTGCAAGTATGCCCCCAGCGCCGCACGTACAGCGACAGCCACCATTTTTTTATTTAACTTCATGTGTTTTAACTCCAGAGGGAGGGAATCGCAGACAACAACATCTGCACCGACTCGCCCTTCTTCAACAAGAGCGACATGGTTCCCGACGATATCGCGCATAACGCCATCATGATGAATGCCGTCATACATGCCGGGGGTCATATCAGCGACGTAGTGATACGCCGCTGACAATTCTTTTTGTTCATCCGATTCAATACCCGCTATGGATTCAGCATCCCAAATTGCCAGGCTGTTTTTCAGGTATGTACCATCGAACATGGAATCTGATCCCGTTGTACCGACAATCAATTCTGTTGAAGGTTTGGCCGCCGTGACGGGAATGTGTTTTTTCAATAACGGCAGGTTATTGAAAGTTGCAACCCCTTTCTCTAATTCATCAGGGGCACGCAACAGTTTGTAGATACGATTAGGATCAAGCCTTAACCCTTGCCAGTTCGGGATTTCTCTTCCGTAATACGATGATACCGTCGCCTTAGAGATAGGACTTTCAGTAACATGCAAACGCCCATCTCTGTCGTATGAGCGTACAGAAGCCCGATCTAACGCCAGACCGTGATTCATAATATTTCTCGGATTAATTAATTGGTTAGTTTAGGAATGACGACCTGCCAACCACACCCGCAATTGATTTCTTCACCAGGCATGATCCATTTTCCGTCAATATAAAGCCCTTTTGATAAATCGAACTCTTTACCATCCGCTTTCAAGTGTGATTGACGAAATTTTTTTGCTGCATGACTGTGCCGCCAGATACCCGTTTTAAAACCCATTGAACGCTGCCGGACAGATTGCATAACAAAAGTCGCTTTGTTGTTCTGGTCACGAGCAATCAGGACTGCTCGGCGCTTAGTAATGTCGTAACGCTCTTGCAAGGCTTTTGTCAACGTTCCAAGATCACGCCCCCTTGCTACTGATTGCATCACTAGCGTTTCAACTTGGGATAAATATTGCCGTGGAATACTTTTAATCAACCCAACATTCTCACCAATGACCGTCTGTAGCGCGTTATTCATTTCTGTCGTCATCGTGAACGGTATCGAAATATGTGCCGCATCTAACGCATGATTTAACGAGGCATCCATGTTGTCCATTGATAAAGCCGCGAATTTTTTCGCCAGCTTGTCAGCTAAAGCATCAAACTGCTTTAACCAACGCCGGGTTAATTTTCGCATTGCTGAACGCATCAACATCTCCGGGCTAACATCCATTGCCATTGCTGCACCGCTGTTCTTATAGTTGGCGGATACCCAGTAAATCACCGAGTTATTCATCTCATCCACCAGCTTATATAACTGCTTGCTGTACCACACCCGAACACCGGCATTAGGTTTAATTTGTCGGAGTGTTTGAAGGGGATCAGATGATGTTTTCCGTGTTGCCCTCTTCTTCGATGTCGTCTTCTTTGTCGATTTCATCATTGATTTCCAGAGAGTGATACGGGCTGTTTTCATCGTTGGCTAGACGTTCGCGAGCTTCATCTGTGCTAATCACATTTGCAGCAATTAATACTGAATCAGTATCTGCATCGGTCTTACGTATGCTGGCTTTTTGTTCATCATTCATTTGATACAGCGGTTCGAATGTAAAGCTAATATCAGGATCAATTTCGCCAAATTCGGATAATTGAATAATATCAATCATTCGTGCCAATCCATCTTTCACTAACATTTGCAAGGTAGCAATGAAGTCATAGAAAACACGGATTTCCCCATCAGATGACGCATTTAGCCCGCTTGGTGTGATACCTGTAAAAATCACTAACGGTATGCTACTGACTGAACTCATATGTTCCTGAGACTGGGCTTGCAGTGAATCAAGGCCACTTAGCGGTGTATTGAACTGGAAAAACTCCTCTTCGTTATCCAGCATCATTACCCCTCGGTTATCACGCATCTTGTTAAACAATTCTGCACGATAAATTAACTGATCGGGATTCTTCGTCTGTCCTTGCAACGTCGATTGAAGATTGGTTTTAAATCCAGACACAGAGAATGAATGGATCAAATCAGATACGCTATCACGTGTCCTATACCAGTTTTGTACATAAGACTCTGCAATCTGAGTCAGTGATAAGCCGCCGAAATTATACGCAGGTTTAAACATATCGGTTAATGGCCGGGTGATAAATGTAATCAAACGACTGTCATGTACAGTTTTTGCCATCACATACCAACTTGACGGCTTATAGAAATCATTGCTCAACGGGTTGCTAGCGTTATAAATCCCCGGATATGTCCATATTGGCTCAATGACGTTAAAGCCAATAAGACTCCCCTTTGTGATTTTTTTGGGTGACAGAAATAATCTAGACTCAAGTTCAACCGGATCGGTTGCAGCAAGCACGCCTCTTGACGTGCGAACATCAATGTAAATCTGACCTCGCCCAAAAAAACCATCATGTTCAATGGCTTTTTTTAACCGTTCACGAACGTGGAATTTTTCAATAGCCTCATTAAGCGCTTTGATTTTATCTGATTTGTCATTATCCCCCACTGACGTTAGCTTTATCCACTTACGAGTCATCTCCCCTGCAATAGTGCCGACCATTTTCCGATATTCGGGTAATTGTGACAGTTGGGCCAGATAAGGATAACCGGGGAAACCCACATCTCCCGATATACCACCTGTACCCGTCATATATTCATAAGGTGTAGAATCCATTGCCATTAATGCGGATAACTGTTCAGTAGGAACAACACCGGGAGGGGGCCTGTATGGTTCAACAGGCCGAGCTACTTTTCTCTCTGTTATCGATCCGACAGTATCCGGATGTATGTTCATTGGCTGAGGTGATGCTTGATCAATATCCTGTTCAACTGGCAAAACCTCCGCTTTCTTTTTATGTCTGAATTTGAAAAACATTAAATTCGCCCCAACAGATTTTTAGATATACGAAGTGGGTTGTTTTTGCCTGTGATATAACCATCCAGCGAATAACGTACCGCATCCCATAAATGGTTATGTTTGTCGAGCACCACCGGCAGGATTTCACCGGTCAGTCGGTCAGTCTTGTATGAATAGAGTCTTGCCTCATCAATCATGTGCTTACAGCGTTCATGAATAATGATTTCTTCAAAGCCTTTAAGATAAGTGATCCCGTCCTCGACACTTCCGGGCCATTTTGTGGCACCATCGATAACGAACCCCTGGCGTGATAAGTAACTGATAGTTTCCGGTCGGCTACTGTCCCCATGAATGGGCCATTTACGAGAAAGCGGCACCGAATCATAGAACTGGGGCATTTCATCTAATTCAACGCCTACCCCATAGGCTTCATATTCGATATATAGTTTGGTACCAATAATGAAGCAGCGAACCAGTGTGGACGGGTCATTAGCGAAACCAAAGTCAGCTCCATAGAAAAGCCGGTCGGCTTCTAGCCATAGCTCATCAGAAAATGCTTCAACCCGGTATTTTCCAGAGAAAATAACCGCTTCACTGAGTGCTTTTGGTAATCCAAGCCAAATATGCTCATACGCTTCATAGTCGATGCGTTTGCAATATTCCATTTCCTGCCGGAGTACATCAGGAAAAAAGGCATTATCACAATAGTTAACTTTTCGAATAATAACGCCGCCGTCAGGGGGATCTTCATGATGCCGGGTCATCAGTTTGTATGTCGGGTCCTCTTCCTCGCGAGGGTTGAAAGAAACCCAGACTTTGGATTTATTAGCACGTACAGTTGGCCCAAGAATATCCCAACTATCTTGCAAAACGGTCTGAGCCTCTTCAACCCAACAGATCTTAATGCCATGCATCGACTTGATGCTTTGAATATTGTTGCGAAGACCTTTAAACGTGAAACGAGTGCCGTTCCAACCTTCAATCTCGTTGTTTTTGACCTTATAGAAGTGGGACAGTCCAAGATCAATGATTTGTGCCTCAAGCAGGGCAAGAACAGAATCATTGATTGAGTTCTGGAATTCACGGGCACAAAGAATCGTCATTGGTTCTATAGCACCCAACAATACCAGCGCACGAGCAATCTCTACCGATTTACCGCCACCACGCCCGCCATATGTCCAACGCCAGCGAACAGAACCCAATGCTCGGTCATATAAAACCTCTGTCGCCCAGTCACTACTAAAGGCGTACAGAACACCATCTATGATGACTGGGCTACCTGTTTTCCCTCGCGCAATTTCTCCATGTGAGAAGCCCAGACATCAGCAGGACAATTGGCGGGAGTGACAATACAGACTTTGCCATAACTCAGGCCAGCGAGATCAACATTGACCTCAGTTTTATTGCTGCTCATGTCGATACCGGTAAGTTGCGCAGCGTTCTTAATGTTCGGCGCAACCTGTCCGAACTTCTTATCTGCTAACGCTTCCTTCCCAGCACGAAACGACAATTCAGCCAGGTGTCCAGCATTGAATGAAACAAGCAACGCCGCTTCGTTTCTCAGTTCTCGAATGCGGGCTTTTATTTCCGGTCTGCGTATCAATATGGATGATTGAGAATCAGCACGGGCTGGAGAGTAACCCGCACAAATTGCCGCCTCTTTCATCGGCATACCCGCCGCTATGTTTTGAGCAAACTGTTCGTATTGCGGCTTTAGAATCCCTGCGGTTCCTTGCGAACTCTCTGCGAACTTTTCAGACTCCAAGATATTACTGGTGTTACTTGCTACCTGACTTTCCGCTTGGTTCGCATCAGGTTCGCACTGCGTACTTTCAACAATAGTGCGAACCCATTCCTCAGTCTTTGCCCTCTTGCGGATTGCGGCATCACTAATACCGTACTTTTTGGCAATCTCTCTGATTGAGAGAAAGCCGGAACGGTAATCACGCTCTATTCCCTCCCAGTCAGTATTTTTTGCCATTTCATTTCCTTTAGACATAAAAAAGGCCGCCTAAGCAACCGGGTTGAATTTATTTAGCTATTGGCGGGTTGATAACACTAATTCATTCATTAAACACAAATCGTTTTGAGGAAAGACTATCCAAGGCATCAATGACATCATCTTGTTTGGCATTCCCTTTTATATAATTATCAACAAGTGCAATAACATTTTCCCATTCCTTGACCACTTCAGTTCCATCAAAAAAATGCTCACAGTAAATCCAACACCCATGCGCATTGGTCATCGACCTTGTTAAAACTTCAAACTGGTTTGATAGTTCTATAGCATCTAAGTGTTTACTTCTTTCGGCTTCACCTGCGGTTAATATTTTCTTCCCAAAACTTGCTTTAGACATATCAAACCAATCAGGCATATATATGATGCTGTCTCTCACTTGTATAAGTGCTTTTTTAAAATCCATTTTCACCTTTACTTTTTCCTGCTTTTTCCACGTAGTTAACGCTTTCTTAGCGTAAATAACTGCACAGAGCGTTATCAAACCAGAGAACCACGTCCCTAGCATCGCACAAAAAGCCCACCTGGCCGAATTCTGCGCTGCAATCATTGCCTCATAAGAAATAAGATCTGTATCCATATTCACCTCATCATATAAATGAGATGATTATCTAATTTACTGTTAACTCTATCAACGCCTCTCGTAAATGGCGTTTATAAAGTTAAATGATTTGTCCTAAGGAAACTATGTCATGGTTAATACAAACAGACTGCGATAACCTGCGCCGAATTGTTTCCGAATTGGAAATAGTTAGATTCAGAGTTTTCTGCTAAAAAGTCGATATCTGTCCGCTGGACGCTCATAGCTAAATCACTACTATCGAGCACTCTGTCAGTAGAATGCTCTGAATTAGTTACTGTTCTTCATTGGTTAGCAACTATAGAGGAAATCCCTATTGTTGATTCAAGTCATTGATTTCAAGGAGCTCTATAACATGCAGATATAAAAACCACCAGCGTTAACTGATGGCTATTTGGAATCCTTCAATGGCAGAATCATTAAATTCTGTTAGTGCTAGCTACTACATTTAAGCTTAACACTCAAAAATGTATAATCATCAATAATATCTTTTTCAATCCGGCGCCTTAAGCTTGCGGAAAATGCCGATGGTAACGACATTGTCCTTTCTGAAAATTGAGGTCTTAACTCCCAATGCCTATATGCCCCATCTGACATCAAGGATAAAATTACATTATCACCATCACTTATTTCATTAATGTCTTTAACTATCACATCAAAATTTAGTGTAATATCATTAGATAAGGCTGATGTAAGAATAGTAGAAAGTCTTTCTTTGTGGTTTCTTAGGTTTCTCATACTATGCTCCCCAGAGTCTAAAAGCTCTTGGTACTTAGTATGGTCTTTAGTTAATTGAACTAATTTATTTTTATTTTTAAAGTAAAGTCGGCAGTCGCCTACATGCCCTATATAAACCTTTAAATCAACTATATGGACGATTGTTAACGTGGTAGCGACACTAAAATCAAACTCATCTATCGCTTGCTTAGCCCATGAAAATGCTTTCTCGATGCTAAAATCTGGCTCTATCAACGCTTTTTGAATTGCTTGTATTGCGCATTTTGACGCTAAATCAGCTTGCTCAGTTGAACCCACTCCATCTGCTACTGCAAAGACGATATTTGAATCACTATCGATAGTTGGAGGTAAGAAATAATCTTCATTTACAACTTTACCGTTTGCAGCATCGCTAAAGCAGGACATGTCAACTATTCTATTCATGGCGTTACCTCCATAGCTTTGCAAAAATCAATTAATAATTCATCTGCGTCAGCATATCTATCTTCAGGCCAATGCGCCCTGCATTTTGAGATGATTTTTTTTAATTTATGAGTGAGGTTTTTTGAATATATGTCACTAATGACACGACCTATAGCATAAATATCAGATTGCTTAGAAAACAGCCCGCTCTCTGCTATTTCAGGAGCCCTGTAACCATCAGTTCCCATTCCATTTGGTTGAAATTTTGTTTTTACCTCAGCTCTGACATGATTTAAGTCTTTCACTAGTCCAAAGTCGCTGATTTTGTATCTTCCATCGCTGTATTTCAGAATGTTGGCTGGCTTCAGATCACGATGAACATAATTATTGTCGTGTATAGTTTTAACGCCCTTAATTATCTGCCGCACCGCCATAATTTTTTCGTCCGCAGACATTCCACCTTCCATAGCTTCCATAGCTTCCATAGCTTCCATAGCTTCCAATAAATTGGCTTCAGCCTTCTCCATGATGAAATAAGGCTTATCTCCTACTGTACTAAAAAGCACTATAGGAGCTATAGAGTCGTAATTAATTGAATTTAATATATATTGTGTTTTAATTTCAACCAAAAATCGTTCTCTTAAATCAGCAATTTCCTTTATGGCTGTTTTATTATTTTCAGGTGAAGGTGAAAAATATTTTCGTGCATACTTTCGCGAATGAGTCTTCCTTAAATTGTACACATTAACTTCATACACTTCACCGAAACCACCACGCCCGAGACTCTTTAGATCCTCAATAAAATAATTACCACATCGATCCACACTAAGTCCTCTGATAAGAAGCTACGGAATTATAAGAGTCGTTCTCATCCTGAACTATAACTAATCAGGAAAAATAATATTTACAAATTCTGACCTTATCATACTAGCCTTAATGGATGTAGAAAATAATTAATTGATTTTTCAATATTTCATTTCGTCACCTTAAACATTCAGTCTTCACATAACCCTGCAAATAGCTTAATTTTGCCCGGTCGTTGATGATGCTTTCCCGGATATCGAGAACAGTTGATCCAGCCTCTCCAGTGAGTTCGACGGCGGTTGCATCGCCCAAGCTGCCGGAAGCAATGGTTGCAGACACGGGACAGGTGGCCGCGATGCGCAACCGACGACGACCGGCAGCAACATCATCACGCAGAGCATCATTTTCAGATTTAGCATTAGCAAGTTCCTTCATATGTTTCACATCCAACTCGTTCAACATCGTGATGTGAGAGTTCTGATAGTCGATAGTGTCTATGAATTGCTGAATGTCTTCTTGCTGCTGCTTTGTAACACGTTGCTCTTTCTGTAACTCGGAGTGATAACAATACGCTGTCAATGAAATAAGGAGCAACGCTAGTATAGTGTAGTAATGAAAGCTAAATTTCATAGCAACAACACCCCAGAAACCAGCTCCATCCATCTCTACCTATCAAAGCAAGAAAGAAGCCAAACAGAAACAATATCCTGGCCAACGAATGTCTATTCATCCAGCCCCCAGCAAGTTAATTCCGATTCCTGGGCACGTCGCTCAACTTGACCATAACAGCCGTTTGCCTGCCCTTTGGTCTGTCGACAGTCTCGACCATTATCAAATACCCAACGTTTTATCTCAGCACAAGCGCCTTTCTTATCTCCAGCATTCAGCTTTCTATAGAATGTGGAAGAGAAGCATTTCGATGGGCCAATGTTATATGGGCAAAAGCTGGCAATACCTGCTATCTGAGGTTCAGTTAATGGCACCCGCACATTGCGTTTTACCCATGCAATAGCCTGCTTTGCTTCTTGTGCATTGAGGTCACGGCACTGATTCGGCATTAACCTCATCCCCTGACGAGCGGGAGTTCCATCAATCCGAGTAACACCTCGGCAGATTGTCCAGACTCCCCCCGCATCTTGATACGCTGATAGCCGGTTACCCTCTTTCTCGTCCAAGAACTGAGACAATATCGCCGTGGCACCTGCACCAGAAAGAACCAGACCGATAACCGCAGCACTTAACTTACTGGTCTTTGTCATTGCGGCTAAGCTCCCGATGCTTGTAGTACCAGTTGACCCCAAAGGTGCCAACAGTGCAGATAATGCCAATAATGATGGCCCAGTCGTTCAGCGACAGAGCACCAAGCATTGCTGTAAATGTGCCCCAAGTGTATGCAGTGGGGCTGGTGTATTTGTCCATACGCATAATTCCATCCCACTGATGGAGTGATCATTTAGTTAATTTAATTACTTGGGCTGATTTGCCCTGTATTGATTTAAAAGACTCAATAAGCATCAGACTTCACTGCATTAAGAGAAGAACGTATACTTGCAACAAATTTGAATTACCTGACATACACATTTTTATGAGCTTAATTTACATACGACTATATATTAATAAAATTGTTGTTCGCAACGTCAGCACTGGTAAAGAAGTCTCTGGTACCCCCGACACTCCCTTTACCACATCTCGTTTATTACTAGGGCAAATGATACCTGCAATGTTTTTGCTTAAAAAATTAATAAAGAAAGTGAGAAAAAATACTTGGTATAACTTTTTTTTGTCAAACCATCATGTGATTATTCAGCCGATGGAAATGAATGAAGGTGGACACAGCCAAGTTGAATTTAGAGCTTATATAGATCTCGCTAAGAGCATTACTTCAAGTCAAAAAGTTAATCTCTGTTCACCGAGATCACAACCACTTTCTGACAATGAAATCCGTCAAATACTATCCAGCAATTCACTATTTCGCCATAATAACTAATGAGAGAAACTCAAATAACCCCTCACCGCAGCGAGGTAGTTATTCATATCATCGCCCCAATTTCCCGCTTAGTTTGGTTAAAGTACTCTTCTTCCAGTTCTACACCCAAGACCCTACGATTCAGCTTCAGTGCCGCTTTTAGTGTTGAGCCCGATCCCATAAAGAAGTCCGCCACCAAATCCCCTTCCCGACTACTGGATCGGATAATATGCGCCATCAAGTCTGCCGGCTTTTCGCAAGGATGTTTACCTGGGTAATACTGAACAGGTGGAAAAGACCAGACATCAGTATAAGGCACATCTACCGTCACCGAGAACGGACGGCGCAGCAGCCCATATTCCAGACTCAATTCCTCATATTGGCGTGACAAAGTAAGATGAGATTCTACTAACTCATGATATGGCCTGTTTAATTCTCCGTTCTGGTGTTTTTCTCTGGCTATTCGAGCGAACAATATCCGCAGTTTTTGGTAATCCACTTCATTGGGTAATTGCCACTGGCTATCACTGAACCAGTGACTGGCCATCTGTTTTCCTGTGGCAGCGTTAATTTCTTTTGCTGTGACACCCAACACCTTTCGTGCATTGCGAAAGTAGTCCACAAGCGGTTTAAAGACATATTGCTTAAGTTCGCGGCATTTGTGGAAATACCCATCACCTTTAGGTTGATAAGGCCCCTGATAATGTTCAGCAAATATGATCCGTTCAGTAGAAGGGAAATAAGCCCTTAAACTTTCTTTATTCTGCCTGCGCCACGGACCAGAAGGTTTTGCCCAGATAATGTGGTTAAGCACATTGAACCGTTCACGAACAAGGATTTCCGTATCAGACGCCAAACGCGAACCACAAAATATATACAAACTGCCGTTGGGTTTCAGCACACGCCAGAATTCAGTCAGTACTTCATCCAGCCACGCAAGATAAGCCGTTACATCCTCCCATTGTCTGTCCCAACCACACTCTTTTACCCGAAAATAGGGGGGATCGGTGGCGATTAAGTCTATGCAGTTGTCTGGTAACGTTTTGATAAATCGTAGAGAGTCGTCATTAATTAATGTGATACCACTTAAATTCACAATATTTTCCATAATCGATACTAGCTTACTCTCTGGTTAGCACAGAACAGGCGAATGGCTGGTGTCGTCAACTCCACCAGCCATCCATTTCACCGCTTAAGAAGTCACCCCATCAAAGGCAACGCTTGAAAAAGGTGTCGTTGTCCCGGCTTTCCATCAAGCCAGCCAGACAAAATTGAGTTAAAAGTAATTGGCAACGCGGTGTTGATAACCCCGTCAGAGTTGAAACATCGGGAATAGAAACCCAGTCATACATTGGTACTGTTTCTAAAACACATGAGGCTGTTGTTGTCATATCTTCATGTTTTAGCATGATAATTTAAACCTTTGGTCAGTTATTGTGCATAGACACACATGTAACTCTGACCAATGACAACAGCAAGTCTTATCTGAATTTCAGGCAATAAAAAACCCCGCACTGGGCGAGGCTATCAGTCACGAATACTACTATCACAACATATACTGAAATAGTGGCTCATAAGTTCAAAGATGTCAACACGTTCGTGACAAAAGTCTTGATTTTCTTTCCTGTTCCCGTCTTATAAAGGCATCTTGCAATGGTTGATAAATCAAATATTCCGTTGCTCTTAATATTTCCTCAACCTCACGCCGACAAGTTGACATTGATGGCTTTCGCTTACGCAACATACCATTTCTGCGGATCATAATTCTTGGCTGAACCGTTGCATGATAATGTTTGGCAATTGCTCTATCAGATACACAATAAACATATCGACTAAGCAACATCCCAAATGCAACCCGATCAATGTGGTAAATATGGTCTACTACCCTAGCGATTAACATTCCGTCATCATCATTGCATATCGGACGTTCTGGATAACCTCTCAGCTCTACCGTCGCCATAAGCTCAGCAATCATACTGCTCTGACGTTTATCAAGCCTGCCAGAATACACCCATGCACCGAACTTGGATAACCAGTCCTGCAACCAAATTTCTTGTGCCTGAGTCAATTGCAGCCCATCCGTTGAAAATATCACACCCGACATAACCGTACCTCTTCAACTTCCCTTTTAACTTGGGGCAATAGTTCCGTTGCCATACTGTGGATTGCTTGCCATGTCTTCGGTGCCGCATGAAAGCCCGTGGGATGCAAACGCTCGATGATAGCGAGGATGCAGCAGAATGGAGAAATGAGCAGCCCTTTGGGCCATATCTTGTACCGCTCTCACATGATGAATTTCCGCAAGTATTACTCCCAACCCCATATTCCGACAACAGATACATCCCAGTAATGTCACATTAGAAAGCCACTGTTTTTCACTTTTAGCCATTGGCTCTGCCTCTCATTACATAAAATCGGACAACTGAGAAGCTGCATGTTCAGCGGCGTTTCGGGTCGGGAAATTGCGATACAAAATAAAGTTCCAAAGCACGTTTAATGTATCTTTATAAAGCTCCTGAAATTCCATCTCTTCCATTTTGGCGAAACTGACTGAACGAGGTTCACGGTACAGACTGCCGTTGGGCATTTCGTAAATGTCATAGTGCCCTGATTCCACTGTTGCCCAGCGCCGAAAGGCATCAAAGGATTTGGTGGCAGTAATATTCTGGGCTCGGTTTTTAGATATGCCAGCAAGATATTCATCCGCAGCGGATTGTAAGACATCTTCACTGCCCGCGAAGTGTGCAAGAAATTGTACGTAGCCACGCACAAGCGCTTTCTCTTCCGGGGAAATGGTACCCCCAGCAGGTTCCCAGTATTCATAGCCGAGATTCAGAAGGGCAAAATATTTACGATGGAAACGTGGGTTACGTGCTTTCTTAAAATCCGCATAGAGCACATCGCCCCACTTCACTTTGGAGTGCAGGTATTCCCTGGCTGCGGGAGTCGCAGGTCTCAGGGTGTCATTCGAAATTTTGATAAAACTATGCTGCGTCATTACTTATCCTCAAAGTTATGACACAGCAGCTTTTGTTTAGGTTATCAGATGTTCAGGCCGATACGAACAGAATAACAGGTGTTAGTATTAATTCCCAATTTTACTTTCTATTAAATAAATTGACGACGTTTGTATCTTGTTGTGTAGTAGATATATTAATACTATTCTTCAATTGTATTCTGGATTGGAAATCAAGTACCTGTGATTCTGACAAGAATCCCTTAGGAACTGAACATAAATCCTCTAAATCTCCTTTTGGGAAACCAAATTCCTCAAGAAGTGTTTTTTTACTAAAAGTTCTAGAATCCAATAATAGATTTAAGCACCTAGGTAACAAACGAACCGACTCTGGTTTTCTAAGATCATCAAGCGGCTCTCCTTTTCGCCAACCTCTAGCAGAAATATTTTTATATAACCTCTGATATTCCAGAGAAGATATTAATTCTAAATTTCTCGCTCTAAGGATCATAGATTGTGCCGACATCCCCCAGCGATTTTTTAGAGATATGAAATTCTGCAATGTAGGATATGGAGGAAGCTCTACAGAAAATGACTCTTCCGGCAGCATGAAACTCGACGCAAACTTATGTGCTTGCTCTTCTATTGGATTAAAATTGATATTATCAAATTTATTTATATATCGATGTAAGACTATATGACCTAATTCATGAGCAGCATCAAATCGACTACGATAATAGTTATCTTTATCACTAGCTAAAACCACATACGGTCTATTCTCTAAATCATTCCATTGAGAATAGCCATCCATTACAGAACTACCTTGTTCAAATCTGGAACAGACTATCCCCGCATTCTCCATTACCAGTAATAGATCATCTATCGGTGCAATACCTAATCCCCAAACTTTCCTACACTCAAAAGCCATTCTTTCAATCAATTGATCATCTATCGCTCTGTAATCCTTTACGTTAAGATGAGGAATGTTAACCTCTGGATAATCAAGATATTCTTGCATCTTACATGATAACTCTTGAAACCACCCCATGTATCGCTCTGAGGCGATACATAAGTCTTTTGCCGTGGTTGAAAGTGTTCGGAAGAATACTGGTTTTTTTTCGTACTTAACAATAGGCTTTGTGAACCAACTTACCGGGCAATTAAGAATCTGACTTAAGCTATGCAATACTTCTGCATCGGGGGAATGATTACCGTTTTCCCATTTGGTAATAGTTGATGGCGAACGATCTACTAACCTACCAAGGTTAATTTTCGATAACCCCCTCGCTTCTCTTATCTGTGTCAACCTTTCAGATTGGAAACCAGAAATTCCCACTCTCATAATGTCTCACCTATTCTATTTTTCCTGATCCTTCAGGCGCTTCTTGAGCTTAGGTAAAACCATATCAGGAATGACTATCTTCTTCTCTCCAGTATAGAGGGCTAAAAGCTCCGTTACAGATTTATTATAGTGAAAACCTTTCATATTGGTAAAAGGAACCACAATCCTTAAATCCATCATGCTGGCCTGAGATTCATGATATGGTGGATTAATATTTATTAACAACACACCTAACGTATCAATGTCATTATGATGTTTACTATCTTCTTCTCTAAAAAGATCTGGAGTATAGCCTTCAAATTTTTCATTCAATTGGGCTATCAATGAACGATGTTTAGCACCTCTTATATGGCGCTCATCGTGATTTAACCCAATACGGCTAATTTTAACACCTTCTGAATCGATAATAATGTAATGCTCCCCTTTCGGGGATGTATCAGCATCGTAACAAAGATAACCAGAGCGACTTGCGGCCTCCCTCAATGCTGAATTAAGGCCATAGTGCCTAGCCTGAGGCCTAAATCTACGTTGCTCCGGTTCACCAAGTTTTAATATATTGCCTACAGTTACTTCCTGTGCTGCAGCATACTTAGCATATAATGCATCTTGTACGTTAAGCCAAAAATCACGCCTGAAAGCGTTTATTATCAAATCGGTAATATCACTTTGTGTGTCGTTAATGCTAATTTAGATACCCTGATTGCGTTAAGCAGATTTTATGGTATTTTTTTTTCGTTTTGAACGCAAGCAATATACTTGATATGTAATTTGTACGTTACAAATACAACTTCAACTCTTATACCATCCCAGTGTGTTCCATCAGGCCACTTCACTAGAAAAACAATATTCAGCTACAGAAAGGCTTTCTCCCGCCTTCGAAGAGTACAATTGCGCTTCAGCATCTCCAGCTCCTAGTTATCCACCAGCAATTTTGGTAAAGCCAGCATCCTGCTGGCGTTTACGTTGAATCGACTAGCTTTTAAGTCTAAATTTGTAAGATAACGATGCTTTCAGCACTGCACCCAAAACGGGATAATTCATAACTACCCAAATTATCTAATAAAATCAGTTTACTGTTTATGGTCATTTTGATCTGCCTCTTTTGGTCTTTAGTTAAAATGCTTTGTCTGCGTATCGGCGCTCTTTTTGTTTAGCCTGTTGCTGTGTACGACATATTTCAGCAGCAACAATTTGATCAGTTGGTAAGTAATGCCCGTTTTTAAATTCCTGGAATATCGTTCCGGTTTCACCGTGACGATTCTTATCCAAAATAATCTCGGCATAATTTCTGGCTGGACTTAGTGGGTTATAAACAACATCACGATAAGTAAAAATAATTCGATCTGCATCTTGCTCTAGGCTACCTGAGTCTCGTAAATCCGCTGATACAACAAACGCAACTATACATATATCTATTATCGGTGGCAAAAGGCGAGTTGAATATTACCCAACGACAGGAATGGTTTATTCAAATGCTGTCAAGGAATTATATCCAAAAGTCAAAATGCCAAAAGCCGGGATTAAGGCAGCAATAAGATTGGCAAAAAAAGCAATTTATTAAAGAGGCAAGACCAATGTTCACATATATCTGTGTCTTTGAGCCGACAAAAAAAGCTCAAAAAAATGGAGCCGTACCACTTGCAATTGCACTCGAAGCCAATTCCGAAAAAATGGCTAAAGCTATGGCCATTGTTTACCTTGGGGAAGAGTACGCGGACGATATGAGCAACTTCAACACATCAAAACCGATTATTTGTAAAGATATACAAGGCTTCCCTCGCCCACCAATTGGTAAATTTGATGAAAAATTTGCTACTGAATACGAGTTCAACGGCACCACATGGCAGGCTAGAACGCTCGAACCAAAGAAAAACCCATCTATTACTACACGTGATTTTAATCACACTTACGCCACGTTAGATCTGGAAATTGCACTGGCATTACTAGACGGTGACTTTCATTGCTGGGCGATTATGTCACACAGTATGAAAGAAGCTAAGCAACTGATAACAAATAACAATGAAGCATGGCGGCAGTGGTCTACCGCATTTCGTATCAGAACCGACGCTCTGTCCATTCCACGGGAAACGCTTTTCAGAGTCGTACGTGAAGGTAAACACCACCCTGAATTTCTGACCGATGCCGTCGCTATTAAGGAATTCTTAAACTGTACTTTAAGTGATACCGACATACCCGTTGAATTACCAGAAGAGAAACCCAAGGTTTCCAATTATTCGGTGTCAACATCAGAAGCCTCAATAACAGATGTCACTCCAGATGAAGTTGAAACCCAACAAGCAGCGCTACAGGTTAAGGAGAAAAAAAGCGAAGCCAAGTCTCTCAAGACCAGAAAAACCAAGCAAACCAAAGAGGACAAAGCAGTAGAAGAGACTGCACAAGACAACACTACGGCGGATGATGAAGTCACCTCATTGCCTCCTGTCGCCACCCTGAGCACCAATGATGATAACTTCCAACATCGGGCCAATTTGCTGGAAGAAACGATCAAGGCACAAGGCAATGAACAGCAAACTAATCTCCGTATCTGGAAGGCTGTCCAACGTACCGATCCCCACTTTACAAAACCATTGGAGGGAATGGGGTTCAATGGTACAAGCATAAACAGTAACTATATGTTTATGCGGGCAACAGAACTATTCGGACCATTCGGTTATGGATGGGGCTGTAATGTCACAGAAGAAAAACTGATCAATGGTGCACCCATGTCAGAACCTATCTATGACGACAAAAATAAACAAATTGGGAGCCGATTCTTACGTGATTCTGACGGCACATTAATATGTGAACAAAATCACTCTATCAAAATTCTCTTTTGGTATCTGGTTGAATGTGACATTTGTGCTGAAATTGAAAGTTATGGTGCGACACCATACATGTACAGAACCAAATATGGAATTAAAACAGATGGAGAGGCCATCAAGAAATCACTCACCGATGCTATAAAGAAAGCGTTATCGATGCTTGGATTTTCTGCTGATGTATTTATGGGTATGCATGACAACCCTGAATATCTGGCTGACAATAATATTGAATTTGAAATCAAGGCCGCCAGTGATAAGGCCGAGGATCTAGTCAGATTACGCAAGGAACTAGACGATAAGTTCACCCGTAATACAGAAACTATGCGCACCGCTGTCAGCAAAAATGAAATTCGCGGCATAGCATCTACCCTTATCCGTGAATTAAGCATTCATTTAGGCAATTCCAAGGCCAAAGGAGACAAGGATTATGAAAAGTACTTATCTGGTCGTCTGCGTCGCTTGAATGAAATAGAGAAAGAATGTTTAACCCAATTAGAAGAGGCAAACCAATGACCACAACCGCAATTGCATTAGCAGCAGATTATGAAAAATTACAACAGTTGGTAGAAACCGGCGAGTTCTCGCCAGAAGATATCGCCGATACACTTGAAAGTATCGAATGTACTATCGGTGATAAACTTGACGCTATCATGATCCATGTTCGCAATATAGAAGGCCAAGCCAAGATTCTTGCGGATGAGTCTAAGCGACTCACTGACCGTAAAAAATCATTCGAAAGGCAAGTAAAAAACCTAAAAAAGTATGCGCTGGACTGTTTACTGAAAGCCGGCATGGATTCACTACGAACTACCAGAAACACGTTCACAGCCAGAAAAGGTATTATGAATGTCATCATTGATGATGAGTCAAAATTACCTGATGAGTTAGTTGATGTGCAGACAATTACCGCCCCGGACAAAAAAGCCATCAAAGAAGCTATTGAAAACGGTATCAATGTACCGGGAGCTCATATTGAAATCGGCCAGAGAAGCCTGCAAGTACGTTAATATTCATTACATCCCACAAATACTGGGGCAATAAATAATATGGAGTGATTTATGGCTGCACGATTAGAAATCATTATCTCATTTGATGAAAACCTAAATAAATACCAAGTAGAATGGATAACAGGAGAAAGTCAAGATATTACAGATGAAGAAAAGAAAATCATTGCTCAATTAAAAAATAAATTACTGGCCTCAATGGAAAATGAATTAACTGGAAATAACCAATATTACCTCCATTACCTCCATTACCTCCATTACCTCCATTACCTCCATTACCTCCATTACCTCCATTACCTCCATTACCTCCATTACCTCCATTACCTCCATTACCTCCATTACCTCCATTACCTCCATTAGATATTTAACATTACCTTAAATTAACACAAGGGAATAATATCAAAAAATAAATCCGACAAGCATGTGGAATTTACGTTTGTATTTCTCGGCATGTGTCTATTAGATGAAAAACATGCAGCAGAATACGAAATTGAAGGTAAATTAAAAGAGACCGACCAATGTTAAGACATTCACACAGTAAAAATGAAATTGTTAAATTAACGCTACCTGATGGTCGCAATGGAATCATTATTATCAATAGAAGTTGTAATGTACTCTACGATTTCCCGTTTGACGTTAAAATAGTTCCAGTATCCAATTCTCAAGCTATCGAGAAAATGAGGGACCGAAAATGATATACGGTCTGTTTCTACTTGTATGTTCTTCGATAAACTGCCAATACATTCCTTACGGCCATATTTACCAGGATGAAAAAAATTGCATAGCAGATATGGGGATGCAAGGCCCTGGAATTTTTGAGTGTTTACCCATTGAGGCCATAATTCACACTCAAAACTGATTAAGCTTAATCAGAAATCAGGTAACACAATGAATAGCATGATGGTAAATCCATTGACCGGAGAACCATCATGCAACCCTGGCAACCAGGACAACAGTTATTAACCAACTTCGATATCAAATTGGGAAGATTAGCAGCCAGTGTCAAAAATACATCTTGCAATCAAGGTGATATTACCCGTGTTTGTGCTGCCGTTGATCTGATCATTATATCAATGATGAGGCAAAACCATGTGAGGTAAATAAATGGTAAATATTGAATGTGTTCCCATATCCACTTATTGCTATGCAACAGGGGAAACAGTTGACGCAATTAATAAACGCATTCAGCGCGGTGTTTGGCTTGATGGCGTACATGTACTGAAAGTTGAAGGTGTTAAGGAACGCTGGATTGATTTAAATGAGGTAGCTAAGTGGGCCAGGAAAAACAGCGTAGTAAATTGCCCAGAGGAATTACAGTAAGGAAACATCGTTCTGGTGAAACTATAAATATCTCTTTTACATATAAGGGGGTTAAATGCCGAGAACCCCTCTCAAATCTGGAAGTGACGCCCAAAAATATTAAATATGCCGAGCGTAAACTCGGCGAAATATACAATAAAATTGAACGGGATATTTTTATTTATGCTGAATTTTTCCCTAATTCATCACGTCTAAAAATATTCGGAAATGTCAATAAAGGTAGAACAATAAAAGATTATTTAGATGAATATTTAAAAATCTGTGAAACCAGAAATTTATCACCATCCACAATTAATGGATATAAAAAATGTAAAACTGCTCTATCTGAATTACATAAAATTCCCGTTGTAGAGTTAACACCAGCAATATTAAAAACTTGGATTCAAAAACGATCAACTGCTCTGAAAACAATCAGGAACAATCTGTCATTTTTACGAAGCGCCATAGATGAAGCAGTTACTGATTGCCTGATTAGTATGAATCCTGTGAATTTAGTCACAGCATCACGGTATCAAACTGAACGAATAGAAAATGATAGCGAATATATTGTTGACCCCCTATCTCCTAACGAGGTTACTGCATTACTGTCAGCAGCAGGCAATAAACAAAAACAATGGGAAAATTTATTCCTTTTTGCGATACATACAGGACTTAGAAGCTCCGAGTTATGTGCGCTTCGGTGGCAAGATATCGACTTTATTGGCAAAACCGCACATGTCCAGTCGGCAAAAGTTGTGGGAATAATAAAAGGAACGAAGACAAAAGCCGGTACCAGAAAAGTCGAACTGAACACTGACGCTATGTCGGCCCTATTAAATCAGAAGGCATTCACTTTCATGAAAGGCAACGTGATATTTGAAGATCCTAAAACAGGCGAGGCTTGGGCAGGTGCAGATGCAATTCGTAAAAAAGCCTGGGTGCCTACACTGAGAAAGGCTGGAATTCGGTATCGCAACCCATATCAGACAAGGCACACATTTGCAACAAAACACATTAGCCAGGGAGTTAATCTTTTCTGGCTTGCCGCTCAAATGGGACATAAAGGCCCAGAGATGCTTTTCAGACATTATGGATCATATCTGAAAGACTATGACGGCAGCACATACAAACCCAAACAGGTCAGTGGTGGGACATGAAAGGAGCTGCAAAGGATACGCAGCGAAGATATTTCATAAAAATATTATTTATAACAATAAGATGCAAAACAATTAACGCGGGTTCAACTCCCGCCAGCTCCACCAAATAAATCAAGGGGTTACACTAAGGTGTAGCCCTTTTTGTTTGCCCAATGTCCACTTTGCGTCCACTCATTTTATTTTTATGGGCATCAATGGACACTACCTGCACCGCCGCATTCCGTCTGGTTCATCACTGAAACTACTTAAGATGCTTGAACGTAGCCTTACGCTTATTAATGAATTAAAAGTACGCTAACTAATACTTTCACTTTCTTCCTTGTCATAATGCAAAAGGAGAAAACAATTTCAGTTCTGTATATCCTGTAAAGCCGCGCTCTATCTGATTTCTATGATAAAGCACGGCTTTTCTTTGTGAGCTTATTTTTCACGTAAAATACAATTTTCATTTAATATCAATGCATTGGGATTTTTCCGTGATCCTCTTTTGATCCAAAAACTGAAATTTCCTGAAAATCTTTTCAATCATTTCAGTTTGTGATTTCTCCCACTCCGCCAGTATTGGCGCGGTTTGGCAGTTTGCCTTGTAGGATTTTAAAATTGAAAAAATTTTTTGATCCAAAACGTGCAGGCGGGTGCGGTGTAGTGCCGTTTTCATCATAAGTTCATTTATTTCGTCATAAGTGCAACGAGACAAACCATCACTAAGGTATTTATTTGATTCTTGAGTCAAATAATACAATCGGTTAAAGTAGTGTTGTCATTGGCAAAATCCAGTGACCAAGGTTTTGCAGCCTTGCGTTCATGGACGCTGGTAAGAAGTTTTTACCAATGTGCCTGCTATCGCCCCTCTATGGCGGTTCAGGCAGGGGAGGTTAACACCTCGCCGGAAATGAACGCCGGTCTGCAAACCCTGTTTGAATCGCCACCACCAAAGAGGGAAGCAGGAATATGAAAAAAGACTGGCATACCGCCGATATTATCGCTGCGATACGTAAGAAGAATAAAATGCTGGCATCATTATCCAGAGAGCACGGTTTAAGCTCTTCAACATTAGCAAATGCTTTAACGCGCCCCTGGCCTAAAGGGGAATTACTGATTGCTCAGGAAATTGGTGTCACCCCTGCTGAAATATGGCCCAGTCGGTATTTTGACGAAAATAAGCAGCCTATCAAACGAACTGTCCGAAATGATTTACCAAACAATTCTGATATCACATAAGTTATTTCTATATCCGAAAAAGTAACAACAACCTTTAAACCACTAAGCTAATATAACACGCTGAATTATCAGTTTTTTATTACACTCACTGCCCATTCTTTAATATCAAAATTGTATTCATAGCCCTATGAAGATGTAAAACAGCCCGCATATTTTGCGGGCGAGAGAATTAATCAATAATGTGTTTCAGACAATCAAAACACAAACCCGTAGCGCTGATTGATACCACATTATTGACCTGGTACGTATTGGTTTGATTGATAACAGTGCTGTATGCATCTGGTCGCAGTTTATCAGGATATAAAAAAGGCCACGTATTAACGCAGCCTGTTAATTAATGGTGATTTTCATTCAATGGACAAAGTTAACTGATGTCCGATAGCCGATGCGACCTTACCCACCGTATCAATTTTAGTTGAGTGCCGTAAATCAAAGATACGGGTCACTTCCTGCTTTTTCACCCCCATACGGTTGGCTAATTCAATTTGCGTTAACTTGGAATCAAGAAACGCATTGAGCATAAGCACCTTAGAGGCCACGCTTAAGGGCACATCAACATAATCCTGCCCTGCGGGGCCAGGAAGCGGGATTTTTTCATTATCTTCGAAGTAAAATTCAAAAGCGGTTATTAGCGCATCGAGTGCCATCTCTAGCGCCTCTTCCCGTGTATCCCCCTGGGTTAAAGCTTCGGGGATATCCGGGAATGAGACGAAATAACCGCCCTCTTCTACTGGCTCTAGTGTGACTGGATATCGCATATTTTTAATGATGAACCTGTGCGAGAACCCACCCCTTGCGAGGCGGGTTTTTATCACAATCCTAATTGCTTAATGATTGCTTTCCTCAGCGGCTCTTTGATCTCTTGGCTAGGGTGTCTCGGCATAATGCTTCGTTTCCCCTGGTATCTCAGTTTCAGATGGTTTGTCCCATTTGAAACTTCGACGCCTTGAGCTTCCAGCCACCGTCTAAACTCGCTTTGCTTCACCACTCCTCCATTCTGTTGAACACACAAACACAGTAAACATTTATGCTTACCATGTCAACACTTTTGTTTACCACGTAGAAAAGGTAAAAATAAACCTTACCGAAGAGAGGCCAATCAATCTAGCCAATCACAGGCGAATACTTCTGTTTCAATTCATCGGATTTATAGGCCGTGTTCCTTATCACGCTGGCGTTCTCCGGCGTACCTGTGTTGTGGTGCGTATGGGCGGCAGTCTGTTCCGCCAGTGCTTTAACCACATCCAACGTCTCTAACATCAAGGTCATGACATTGATTTGCTGGCTGCCCACCCAAACCACGGGCGCGATGATTTCTTGCCTGGCACCGGCGATGCTCTGCTTAAGCAGACCAATCTTCTCTATCAGCTTTTGTCCGATTTCGATACTGGCCTCTTTCCCTACGCTGGCAACGAAATTTGATGAGGTCGCCATACTATAGTCACCGTCTGCAATTTGCCGGACAGCGCCCGCCAATAGCGTAGACGTGCCCAAAACCGTGGTTTTATCCGTGGCCTGTATCGTGGTTTCCCGTGCGACTACGTTACGTGTTTCCGTGTCTGCCCTGACTTCACGGTGCATAGACGATTCACTAATGGTCTGGTCAGTCTGACGAATCCAGTTCCCTTCCTGAGTTACCCTCTGCGAGACTTCCGCCCGCTGTTGCTGCAATTGTTCGCCTGGCTTGATATCGGGCAAGGTATTGCCCTGGCTTAATGTCTGCCGGATAAAGGGCTTATCCGGCCTGCCTGCCTCAAAGGCGATTTCAACCACCGTTCCGACTGGCGGATATTGAAACATACCGGATTCACTGCCCGCCATCGGCAAAGGCAGCGGGACAGCATGATAAACAGGAACCGCGGCATCCTGACCATCATCAGCCAATAATTGCACATCAACCGCATAGCGTGGCCGGAATGGGTCGGAGATATCGCCGCTGACCGTATTTTCAGGGTGTGCCTCAATGCGGGCAAATTTGGGTAAATGCAGCCCTGCCGATAATTCGGGGTAGGCGGCATCAATCTGACGCTGCATTGGCGTTCTGGTCTGCGACTGACCGGTCAGTTTGTTGACGGCTTCCCATGTAATGACCATGTTTTCATTGCTCAGATTGACCTTGTTCAGCCGGTACTGATTGATCACTACACCTGGACGCAACGATGGGATCATGGGAATGGTCATCGCATTGCCCGCGGACTGACGCTGGCTAAATGCATTCGGAATATCGACCGGTTTCCCCGCAAACATCGAATGCGCCCCGCTGCCCACATAAACCGAACCCTCCGGCAACTGATGCCAGAGATAATCCTCAATCGAAAAAACCTGCCCAAGATTAGCCAGCAACTGATAGCCGGTCCCATGATGAGTAAAATGCGGGATGGGTGTCTCCGTATAAGGGGCATCCGGCAATATGAAGGTCAGTCCGCTGTGCTCCTGCAACCAGTCCGCAATCTGGCTCAGTGTTGGATGCTGAAATGAACACGACCATAATCGGTCAAACACACCGACCAGTTCACGCACAAAAAGACGCTGATAACCGTTTTGGGCTGGCTGTGAGCGTGCCACATAACCCGTAAACCAGCGTAATACCAAATCCGTGTAACCCACGTCCAGCCGTACCAGTTTTCCGGTGTAGTCCGTTGTCGTCTCCGCC
>NZ_CAWPHH010000040.1:0-36425 GCF_963887965.1 Photorhabdus sp. RW14-46
TATCACGGCAGGTGTGATGGAGATGTTCAAGTTCGGCTTTTTGTTCATCGGTAATGAATATTTTCATAGCGAGGATAATGATCTCCATTTCGGATAAAATCAAGCATCTTCAATGATTACGGGTATAAATCGGTAATAACTATTGTTGGAGTTAATGGTTCTTTCCAATCTGTATATAATTTCATGTTTAATGATAATGTAGTCATTTATTTTCACCTTTACTTAGATGTTAAATAGTGTGAAATACTTTAATGTTGGGATAAATAGAAAATTTCTCTAAATAATAGGCATAGCTTATAGGTTGCATAAAATGCCAGTGAGAATTTGGGGTTCCATTTAATGTAGTGCATACTTCTTGCTGTTTTTCTACTTGAGTCGTCATGGATCTATCCCCGCTTTTACTTATTTTCCACCAACTTATAGGCATTCCATCTTTGAAAAATTGATCATATTTAGCTTTAGCTTCAAGAAATAAGCATTGTGCAGGTTTCCAACCATCAAAATTTGTATCCATGCATAACCAAGTTTCAATTAGGTTTAATTCAGGATTGTATATCGTCCCGGCAATTTTTGTTTGGTAGGCAATGGTTATTTCTGAATACGATGTGGTTTTTTCCCAAACCATTGTAACGTTGCCAATTGCCGGACATTTCTCACATTCGGTACGGGACGAAGCAATTGTTTGTGTATCCTCTTTTGCCTTGTCTTGTTCACCTTCTTTATCTTTGGTGCTTTCCATCACACCAACGGCGGCTAATCCTGTTGCACAAGCAGCCAGTGTCCATTCCGCAGCAGCTAAAAGAGCGGGAGCCGCTGGCGCAAGAAGTGGTAATGGCATATTAATTTCTCCTTTTCAATAAATTATCCATAACCCGCAAATAATCACGGTATTGTTGTTCCGGGTTATCTCCGGCGTTCAACATATTTTGGATTGCTGGCGAGCCGTGAAAATCACGGTTAAACGCAACGAAATATAAGTAAGAGCGGATCAATGCTTCATCCTTGAACCCCATCTCAACCAAGTCCAGATAAGCCTTCTTTAATCGTTCGTGCAGGCTATGTTCGCTTTCATTTTCGACTAATCCACTGTGCTCAGCCAGAATACGTTGTCGGATCTGGGCCACATAGGCCTCATCTTCCGCATCAATAAATTTAGCGACCTGCTCCTTGCTGAGTTTTATCATCGTTAGGCCCCTTTTACGAAATGATCATTATTATCAAAAGAATACACCCACTCATGAATACCGTCAGTGAGTGCCGACAATTGCTCTGGGCTGAAAATATCCCGGATTTGATGCAAGATACGGGGATCGTAAAAACGCAGCAATGCCGTTTCCCCCGTTTCCAGCTCAACATTCAGGTAGTTTTCAAGGTGACGGGTTAGTTTGTCCAAAGATAGCGTGGTGTGTAGCCAGGACACCGAAGGTGCAACCTTTTCCAGCGCAGATAACTTTTCTTCCCATGATTTCGCATAAGCCATATCAAACAACCACGGCCCCGCGAACGCAATTTTGGCATCCGGGTATTGCCGGAACAGAGGATTATTCGTGCCGACGATATACTTAATCTCCTCAGCAAAATGACGTTCATACTGTAGGCCGCTGACTAAGGCATACCATTTCATTTCGGGATGTATTTCTCTGTATTCACTCCATTTTTTCTGTAATTCCGGTATCATAACTGCCCCCTGATAACCATTGCCGTGCCATTCTGTGCTGCTTTCAGCAGACAGGTCAGACAGATTTCTTTCAACGGTGTCATCAGGGCTTTTTCTGCCTGTACGACACTCGCCTGTTTCAATTTGTCCAGCCTATCCGGTAGCTTGCCACCCCAACCTGAGCCGCTGCCGGGTGCTCCACTGCCAAAGTTAATACTCGCACTGCTGGTAATACCGCCCGCATCGATTTTAAGGAAGTGCCCGGCGGCCTGTAGGGTCAGTTCACTGCTGGCATCAATCACGACTTTAGCACCGGAACTTAGGTGAATTTCATTGCCACTTTGAGTTAACAGGGCGTCATCTGCTTTGATATGGAGTTTTTGCCCCGTAGATAGGGAAATGTCATTTCCCGTCTGTACGCGGTACTCATTATCAATGCGTAAATGGGCATCATGTTTAATATGATCTGTCCGGTTATGTCCAATATTATGGGTTTCATCATTCAGAACCTGCGTATTCATATCCCGTTGAGCATGAATAAACACTTCTTCACTGCCGTTTGCGTCCTCAAAACGTAATTCGTTAAAGCCGTTACCTTTATGCGTTTTGGTTCTGAACGTAGTGCGCGTCTTTTCCGCGGGTAAATTCAGCGGCGGGCGGTTAAGGCCGTTGTAAGTACATCCGGTAATAATAGGCCGGTCAATATCGCCGTTGAGATAGGAGATAATCACTTCCTGACCCACTCGCGGTGTTGCCAGAAAACCAAATCCGTTGCCATTCCACCCTTGTGCAACCCGTACCCAGCAAGAAGCCTGATCATCAGGCGCATCATAACGGTTCCAGTGAAAGTGAACGCGAACCGCGCCATCTTTATTAACGTAAATTTCTTCAGTGCCTGGCCCGACAACCGTTGCAATTTCATCGCCGTCGGCCAATGGTTTATAGCGGTATGGCGGACGCCAATCGTTGCGGCCTGGAATGAACTGGGTGTGTGAATTCAGAGTGGTGCCGGTTCCGTTATCGCCTAAAACGGCGGGGACATACCCTATGTGTTGGGAAGAGACGACTTGCCAGCGGTCATTCATGGCGTCAATCGGGTGGTTGGTTAGTGTAAAGATTCTGCCGGGCATTAACCGAATACAATTACTGTCCGCTTGCCCTGATTTGCTATCAACACGCAAAGCTTCCAGCCGATATTGGGTCAACGGAATGCCCTCTTTGTCTTTCTGAAAACGGCCGTAACTTTCGAAAATATGAAATGGCGTGCCGTTCTCCGCTTCAAAATCCGTGGCGTTATGCTGTAAAGCGTAATTGGGGTTGTGATAATTTCTGTCTTTTTGGTCGGTAGATTCCGGGCGCATGTAGGAGCCAAGAGACCATTTATAGATAACATTTTCTTCTACAGCGCTGGTGACGTCCGGGTTATAAATCAACGTATCCGGCGCTCTCATGTTCAGGTAGCTATCACTCAGATAGAGCCCGTCATCGGCGAACCAGAAGAAAATCCCCTCCTCAGCCGCCAGACGGGTAAAGAAATCGTAGGATGATTCCCTTTTCATGGTGACGTATTCCCGTGTTGAGTGTGGGTTATTCAAATGCATATTGGCCCGGAGTTTCTTCTGTTTCAGTATGCTGTGTAAAATATCGGGGACACTGAGCTGGTGATAAATACGGCTGTCCTGATCGAGTGTCAGCAGCCACATTTCTGGTCTGATTGTCAGGTGATATTGAGTTTGATGCCGGTTTGTGGTGCCAACTACCGCACTTTCAACTAATCCTTTCACTTCACGTTGCAGAATATCGTCACGGGTAACGGTGAACAGCCCGGTTTGGAGCAGCAGGGTGTCTGTATCAATATCTGAACGGTGTGCCGCTAGTGTTAGAGACAGGGTAAATAACGATGAAAGCGCTTCATCTAATGTAAAATTAACTACCGCAAAAGTCATGGGCGGCAGATTGCCGATGGTGCAGGAAAAGCGGAGTCCGGTTTTCATAATGCTCCCTTCAATTACATGATCTTCTGATGCCCAGGCATATTGTAAAATTCCCAGCATTCATTGGTGCCGTTATTGATAACGGTTAATCTGTGAAAGCTGGTTTCAACAAAACAGAGGGAGAAAGCGGTGTGTAGTGTTTTGGCAAAAGCATACATTTTTCCTTCATGTTCATAATTTTCTGGTGTCATACGCAGTGTGATGGCTTGGCCTCTCACAGGAATGCCTTTGTCAAAATGGTAGTATGGCTCAAGGTAGATAGCGCTGAGGCCATCGGCCATGCGCTGAATATGCCGGCTACGCGGGGCGTCCAGATGCGCGAAGGTATCAAGTTGTTTGACCAGAGATCTGACTGATTCAATATGACTGAGAAAAAATGGCCCAATCGACAACAAAGATAGTATCGGCCAATGCTGGTGACTGTTTACGACGGCAGGAAGATCTTTTGACGCCGCCACGATATTCCTGGCCTGAATATGGCTGGGTATCTGCTCGCTGGGTATACAGATTTGTCCGATGCCCAATGTCCGTGCCTGCGTATGATATCTGTGATATTGGCAGTAAAATTCGCGATAGTGGTGTTCTGTTACGGGTTTTGCCTGATGATCATAAAACGTGAGATTAATTTGATTGCCGCCAAATGGCGATTCTTCCCGTATATGGTTAAAAAGTAATATGTTGTCACCGGGTTCGGCAAAATGGCAGGCGGCCAGTTGCGCGCTATTGATAAGAGGAACGCTGTGAGCAGATCCTTCAGATGTTCCATCAGGATCGGATTGGAATTTAATGTTATCAATACTAAAGATTTCATTCGCTGCTAATACATAACGCGATTTGCCCTTTTCAAATGTTATCGGTTTTGTTCTTGCCGGAGCCAGGTTAATAACGGGTACGCAATGGGGAATAAATGCGGGTGTAATGTCCTCGATGGGAATATTACAGTCAAATTCTAGAATAATGGTAAATTGCTTATCTTCTCCCAAAGGGAGTTCAGCAATCTCCTCCGATAAATCAAATGACATAAAATCATTAACATGTGGCAGATAGAGGTATTCGTATAACACCTGCAACGGCCAGAAATAGTCATGTGGTCTCGGCAGGACCAAATTTTCTTTCAGGCGTGGAGCGATCTCAATAGATAGCCACATTTCTTGCTCTTTCAGGGATGTTTTCAGATAAGTGTTGTTCAGCGACTGATCTATGTATTTGGTCAATAAAGACGCCAGTTTTTGATCTTCTCCGAGAAAAAGCGTGACTTGTCCTGTCTTCCAGTGGGTAGTTGGGCCATGATATTGAAAGGTCAGTGATATCAGGCTCTTGTCTCCGCTGTGTGTCAGCGTTTTATGGATCAAGGTAATAGGCTCAATACTGATATCTTGAGTGGTTCTGAATGTAATGGATTGATTCTGCTGTATGGCGGAAATTTCACTGCCTTTGGCAATGCTTGTGGTTTCAGTCATGCTGCCCGGTTGCATATCTGGCTGGACAATGCTGGTTGAAGGGATCGGATGTAAAGGTATCGGCCATACTTTTCGTAGAAGAGGGTTAATGACTTCTGGGAAGCCATCATCAATTTTCTGCTTAATACCGGCAGTTGTAAGCGCAAAACCTTCCAGTAATCGGAGAACATCCGGGTCACCGGATTCGGAGGTAAATGGAGCAAGGTGTGGATGCTCTTGCGCTGCGTTGCTCAGATCATGCTTTATTTGTGAAAGTGCTTCCCGATAGAAATCTTCAAAATTTTTCATATTTACCTTTGCTCTCTTTATGATCAAATATTAATGTAAATTTATATTTTGATCTGATAGATATCAAGGCTGATAATTTCATTATGTGTAATTTTTTGTTTCAAACAGTTAATGATGTAAATTTTTTAGGTGTTTGATTAACATAATTATTTAATTTATTTCAATGAGTTTTATTTAGATAAGTTTTCTTTAATCAAGTTATGGCGTCATGATAGCCAGATGTTGGAAGCTGAAATTAATATTTAATCATTAGTTAATGGAGGGAAATATGTCACGTCCCATTATTTTGGTCGGTGATTCGACTTCGCATGGCGGCAAGGTGTTAGCCGGTGATGGAAGCTTTGATGTGTTAGGGAAGAAAGCGGCTCGGGTTGGGGATGCTGTATCCTGTCCAAAATATGGTGGTAATCAAACCATTGTGGAAGGGACGCCTAGAATAATCAGCTCTAATGGACAAATATGCACTGGAGGGAATGAAAACCTCTTGTGGCGCGACATTGATTGCTTCGCAAAACCTATTTCAAGCATAGGATGGCGGTAAAAGGCCATATCTGCCTGAAATAGGGTTAGTTGATTCAAGTACGGGTGCTCCGTGCTTCATTATCTTTTTACAAACTACCCGGTTGACGTGGTGGATTACGGCTTGATCTATTTGTTGTCGCACTACGAATATCCCGACCAATAACATCAATACTCGCTTGAAATGGTGGGAATGGCAGAGTAATGCCGTGTTCGCGGAATCCTTGCAAAATAAGCTGGTGGACTTCGTGACGAACAGGCATGCGATGCCCCATTTCAGCGGCATAAATACGTAATTCAAATATCTGAATACCATGTTGAAGATCAACCAGATAGGCTTCAGGTGCCGGGTTATCAAGGATAAGAGTGCTGCGTTTAGCCGCGGTTAACAGGATTTGGGTAACCTCTTCACAGCTAGCTTCTGCCGGTGCAGGGATTGTCAGTACAACACGAGTGATGGTGTCAGATAATGACCAGTTAATAAACTGCTCGGTAATAAAGGCTTTGTTAGGAACAATGATCTCTTTTCTGTCCCAGTCTGACAGGGTTGTTGCTCGTGTATTGATCTTGGTGATGCTACCGGTCAGGTTGCGGATAGTCACGGTATCACCGATACGAATGGGTTTTTCAAACAATATCATCAGGCCAGAAACGATGTTGGCGAAGATTTCCTGTAAGCCAAAACCTAATCCAACCCCTAACGCAGCGACAAGCCATTGCAATTTTGACCATTCAAGACCAATCAGGGAGAAACCTACTAAACCACCAATCAAAGTAATGGTGTATTTGGTGAGTGTGGTAATGGCGAAGCCGGTACCGGGTGTAAGTTCTAAATGCTGTAGTAAGGCTAACTCAAGTAATGCGGGTAGGTTACGTACCAGTTGAGCGGTGATAATAATCACCAAGATAGCAATCAAGACAGAACCTACGGTGATGGGTTGAACAGTTTCTACATTGTTTATTGTGGTGGTGACATCCCACAGTCGGATATTTTCTAGAAATGAGAAAGCGGAATGAAGTTCTGACCAGAGCCAAATGAGTGAAACCAAGGCAAGCAGAGTTAGAATTGAACGGACCAATCCCAATGACTGAGCGCTGATCGCATCTAGATCAATAATGGGTTCCTCAACTTCGATGGCACCTTCGATACTGCTTGAACCCGTCGAGTCATCCTCGCCTTTGGCTCGTTGAGCCAGAATTTCTGCCCGCCGTTGTTTTGCCCGGTCAAAGGCAATACGGCGTCGCTGAATTAGCATCCAACGACGGATAATATGGTAAATAACCAGCAGGAAGAACCAGATAGCAACGGAAGTTTCTAAACGCCCTAGCAATGCTTGTGATGTGCTGAAGTACCCGAGTATGGAAGCTAGCGCTGCGACTATCGGTGCAGAGAGTAAAATCCACCAGAGAGCGGTATTGATAACATTTTCACCGTAGCCGTTTTTATCCAGATAGAGCGGGACTTTTGCCCGTTTCAAGCTGTTAGTGATCAGGCTTAAGGAGACGCACAGGATGAGGAAGCAGAGCCTGCCGAGTGTGGAAGCAAATTCTCGATCACTGTAATGTTCAAACGTTATCAATGCCATGACCAACGGTACAATGGCAAAGATAGATAGCTGGTAGAATCGTAAGGCCCGTTTAACACGCTCTTCCGGCCAACGGAAGTGGGCAATGAATAATCCGTTTGGATGGGCGAAAGTGGCACTCAGCATGAATATCCATAGAACGGGCGTCGTAGCACTGACTCCATAACCGATAGCCGTTGCCATAGGGTACTGCCAAGCGCTTTGTAGCCCATAGCCAATTGCCGACCAGAGCATGGGCAAAGGTAACGCGACAACAACCGACCAGAATACGGTACGTAAAGTGAGGGAAAAGTGATCATGGGTAACTTTGCCAATACGGTTACTCGCGCGTTCAAGGAATGCATGATAATGGCGAAGAGAACCGATGCTGAATATAACCAGGAATAGCGTGCCAAACAGATATAGAAGCGTATCCTGAGTGGTCAGCATGACTATCAGGGCACCGCTTAATTGAGAGAAAGTATCCAGCGATAATAGACGAGTCAGATCCTGCACAACATTGATTGGGTAATTGAGCGAAACAGGGTTAACATCCGCGACCCAGAAAAGGTAACGGTGTGTGGCCTCTTTGACTTCTGTTAGTGCATCATTTAGCTGGCTGGTAGCGACTTTCAATTTGGTCAATTCAAGGATTTCACTGTCGTAACCAGATAATAATGAATTGAGTAATTCTTTGCGGGTGCGGGTAAGAGAATCATAAATCCGCTCTTGTTCAGCAGTTAACGCAACGTTGCTTTTCTGTACGGGTTTTGTGTCTTTTTGTAACTGATCCAGCATGTCTTCGTATTTCAGACGATCGACCCTGAATTTGACAATATTCCGATCAAGTTGCTGTGGTTTAGACATGTCAGGCAAACGGGCAAGTTGAGTTTGGAGCGCTTCTCCGAGCGTTGTAGAGCCTCCGAGCCATTGTGCCTGTTCACGAATGGTATTCAATGCTTGCCGGACCTGAATAATATCACTGGCGGCTTGGCGTTGCTTTGAGCCGATGACGTTCATTCGTTGTGCTTGTTGATTTAATTCCTGAGATAAATTCCGGTTCAGTTGCAATTCATCAAGCAGAAATTTTGGTAGTTGATCACTTTGTTCCGCCAGCATCTCGGTATGTTCCAGGGCTAATTCTGCTTTTTGCTGGCGTTGTGCATTAAGTTGGCTACGGAGTTGTTGCAGTTCAAGATCAAGTCGATGATATCGTTTTTTGAACAGTTCAACCCGCATACGGGAAATTTCCTGTCGATTATTCGCAGAAAGTTGAGCTATTTCGAGTTCATTGACTGTCGCTTTGTGGGCATTGACTTCGGCTTGAGCTAAGGCAAATTGAGCCTCTGCTAATGGGGTGGATGGTGTTCCTAATGATTGCAGGCGAGAAGATGCTTCAGTTAGCAAGCGTCGTGCTTCTGATTGTTGTTGCGGTAATAGTACTAGAGAGTCACTGATTTCCCGTCCTTTGTCCTGTTCTTGCTGTAATTGCCCCCCTTGTTCTAGCAACCGACTGCTGACCTGAATGATCTGTTGCTCAACGCTTGCTATGGGTTGGTTAGCAGGAATTGGGCGGGGAGTATCACTTTCAGTAAGTAATTTTTGACGAAGTTCTTTAGTTATTTTAGGAAAATCATCAATGGCGGTCTGATACTTTTGTGTTCTGTCGTTAGCTGATTTAGTATCGGCAATCCAATTGAGTGCACCTTGCAGCGCCTGAGCAACTTCTGCATCCTGCGGGTTTTTGCTGGATTCAATTTGTTTCAGTTCTTGTTTGAGCTGATTTTCATCAAGTGGAATCGCAGCAGAAACCGGAGTAATAATGAGCAGGCTAAGCAATAAGCTGATAATCAGGCGCACGATAGAGGGCTCTCCTTAGCAAGGGATTAGCTTATGTTGTCAGTGGGTTCTTCAAGCATGATAGCTTGGGCTAACAGTTCACCCATGCGGGTTGTTGAGCCACTGCTCAAGTGCCCGGCTAACTGTATCTGATTTGGTGCAAACAGGTTAATGACGGTAGAACCCAGTTTGAAACGCCCCATTTCTTCACCTTTCTTGAAAGAAATCGCGCCAGTTGTACCGGCTTCCGGGTAAGTCCAGCGTTTGATAATACCTTCCCGTGGTGGTGTAACCATACCACACCAAGCCATTTCGATACTGCCGACGATAGTTGCACCAACCAGAATCTGTATCATGGGACCAAATTGAGTCTCAAACAGACAGATGACTCTTTCATTACGAGCGAACAGATTTGGCACATTGGCGGCAGTCAATGGATTGACAGAGAATAGATCACCTGGGACATAGATCATCTCTTTCAGTAATCCATCGCAAGGCATATGTACACGGTGATAATCTTTAGGTGATAAGTAAGTCGTTACAAACTGCCCATCACGGAATATCTCTGCCAATTGATGATTGCCGGCGAGTAGAGCTTCAAGCGTGTAGTGGTGTCCTTTGGCTTGAAGGAGCTGGTCTGTCCGGATATTGCCTAACTGGCTGATAGTACCATCAGCAGGTAGCGCTAATTGGTGTTCATTACTGACGACTGGGCGAATATCATCTTTTAATGAGCGGATAAAGAACTCATTGAATGTGATGTATGCTGAAAACTCAGGTGATTTCGCTTCATTCATATCCACTTTATAAACACGGGCAAACGCCTTGATTGCCAGTTGAGTCAACCAGCCAGCTTTTTTGTTAGCAAACCAGCCTGCCAGATGAGTTATTCCCTGTTTAGGCAGTAAATAGTGCAACCTGATTTTAATGTTATCCAGCACGTCAACCTCTTGGATTCTATTGGCAAAATTAGACAAAAGGGGGTTATTGTACCTGTCCTTTCATTTGATGTCAGTTAGCTATCGTTATCTGTAAAAGTCTTGCGTGGCTTAATTTGATCCATGCTATCGAGAATACGGTGATAATTCTCAAAACGTTCTTGATTTATTTCATTATCTTCCACTGCTTTTCGTAACGCACATGCTGGATCATCCCGATGTTTACAATCACGGAATTTACAACCTCCTAGATAATCACGGAATTCGACAAAACCCTGAGTGACTTGTTCCGATGTTAAATGCCATAGGCCAAACTCCCGAACACCGGGAGAATCAATAACATCACCGCCATGTGGGAAATGATAAAGACGGGATGCCGTTGTGGTGTGCTGGCCTAAACCGGAAACATCTGAAACTTGGTTGACCAGAATCTCTTCCTCATCTTCTGGCAAGAGTGTATTGAGTAAACTTGATTTACCCACACCAGACTGACCGGCAAAAATAGTGATTCGACCTGCGAGCATCTTCGTTAATTCTTCCATACCTTCGCCAGTATGGCTTGATAGTTTCAATACTCTGTAACCAATGTTGTGGTATGTGGACATGATTTCGTTGACCCATGCACGGCTTTCTTCGTCCAACAGATCAATTTTATTCAATACAATCAAGGGCTCAATGCCCAATGTTTCACAGGCAACGAGGTAGCGATCGATAATATTGAGTGACAGTTCAGGAAGAATGGCTGACACAATCACTATCTGATCAATATTGGCGGCGATAGGTTTAATACCATCATAATAGTCAGGCCGCGTAAGTACGGAAGTCCGTTCGTGAACGGCTTCAACAATACCATTTACTTTTACATCTGCTTGGGTTTGCAGCGAAGGACGCCATACCACCCGATCACCCGTTACCAATGAACGAATAGTTCTGCGAATATTACAACGTTGTGTAGAACCGTCTTCTGCCTCGACATCAGCATGTTGGCCGAAACGGCTGATAACTAGCCCTTCCTGAGGTTCTCCTAACTGATTATCATCCATTTCAGGCTTATTATCCTGTTTTTTCAGCCTGCGCTGATGATTTTCCCGTACCCGCCGTTGCTGGCCTTTGGATAGTTTATGCTTAGCCACCGAACCTCACTTGTTCCAATTTATCGCTGTTATTGCTTAAAAGCGCTATGATACACCATTAATAATAACTCTCTCTCCAATCTAGGATATAACATGTCAAAAAGTGAGCACAATCTTATCTGGATAGATCTAGAAATGACGGGCTTAGATCCAGAGCGGGATCGCATTATTGAAATTGCGACAATTGTCACCGATGCAAATTTGAATATCCTGGATGAAGGGCCTGTCATTGCGGTTCATCAGTCTGATGAACAACTTGCTCTGATGGATAAATGGAATGTACGCACCCATACGGGCAGTGGGCTGGTTGAACGCGTTAAAGCAAGTAAAATTGATGATCGTGAGGCAGAGAAGGCGACGATTGAATTTTTGGAAAAATGGGTTCCGGCAGGTGCTTCTCCCATTTGTGGTAACAGTGTGAGTCAGGATCGGCGTTTCTTGTTCCGCTATATGCCAGAATTGGAAGCTTACTTTCATTACCGCTATCTGGATGTCAGTACACTTAAAGAATTAGCTCGTCGTTGGAAGCCGGAAATCCTTGCTGGGCTTAAGAAACAGAATACTCATCAGGCGCTGGATGATATCCGTGAATCAGTTGCTGAATTAGCCTATTATCGGGAACATTTTATTCAACTGTAAGCCAGAAAGTTTTAACTGGCTTGATAACGCAAGCTCAGTATGACGATTAATTAATCTATTTTGATGGCTAAATCGTTATTTTGCCGAAAAGTTTGTTTTTTTGCATTGAAGGGCTTGCGGGCGCAACGATTTCTCGTATAATGCGCACCCCATACCGATGATGAATTTCATAAGGTATGGATGGCATACTAAAAGATATGCGGGAATAGCTCAGTTGGTAGAGCACGACCTTGCCAAGGTCGGGGTCGCGAGTTCGAGTCTCGTTTCCCGCTCCAAATTTTGGTTTGGAATCAGTATGTTATTCATGGTTATTGTTAGCCAGTCAGTGACGCGGGAATAGCTCAGTTGGTAGAGCACAACCTTGCCAAGGTTGGGGTCGCGAGTTCGAGTCTCGTTTCCCGCTCCAAGTTTAGATTCGCAATTGGTTTCTTGGGATTGATATATTATTTCAGGTGATCACCAGTCAGTAATGCGGGAATAGCTCAGTTGGTAGAGCACGACCTTGCCAAGGTCGGGGTCACGAGTTCGAGTCTCGTTTCCCGCTCCAAGTCTTCCTTATCATGCAGATACACTTAACAACCGGTGCGTAAGCAGGGTTTGCATATCCCGCCGACCATCGGCAATCACAAAAATTACCACCTGTTTACCTGTGATTTGGTAAATAACCCGGTAAGGTTTAAAAAATGTTTGGCGGAAGTCGCGGATCCCTAACGCCTGCAACTCCTTGGGATAATTGCCTTTTTCAGGAAAGTTAGCCAGACTGTCTGCTGTTTTCAGTAACTGATCCAATACATAATCAGCTTTCTCTGAACTGTCATTTTCGACAATGTCATCGTAAATGTCCTCTAAATCTGCTTCGGCATTTTTAGTCAGCATTACATGATATGGCATCAGGTGGACTTCCCTTTATTTTTTAAGCGTTGAACCACATCCTTTACTGGTGTGACTTCACCTGCTTTAACTTGTTGTTGTCCTAAAGCTAAAATCTTTAACAACGCTATAGTTTCCTGAGTCTGCTCATAAGAGGCAATATCTTGAATCACCGCTTTTGCCTCGCCATTTTGTGTAATAATCATCGGTGAACGGGACTCAGCGAGTGTCGTCATCACCGTAGCTGCATTGGCTTTTAGGTAGCTAATGGGTTTGATCTGTTCTGAATAACGCATAGAATCCCTCACATCAAAAAGGACTAAATAAAGACTATAAAAAGTCAATTTGTTGATTATAAAATCATCTTGCCAATTAAGCAAATGCTGATTTTAGAAAAGAGGGTGGCGATAGATTTTTGTTGTTTACATCTTGTAAACCGAAAATGATGGCATTATCTCAGATCTGAAAGGGGAGATCGGTTCTAAGTCGCTTATCAGCCAGATTTTATCTGGTACACGTTCATTGACGATTGCGCACATTAAAACGCTTTCTGCGCGTTTCAACGTAAGGCCAGATCTGTTTCTCTAATGATTTAGAATAATTAATGGCATTATGGCCGCACCATGAAAGTAATGCGGCTTTTTTTATCGTTTTCATTCATTATTATTTTTTGACTTATTAGAAAGAGGCTATGAATTGCATTTCTCCGTGCCCATTTTTGATATACAAATGCCTATTGAAGTCTCTTACATTCATGGTTTTTAAGTTTAAAAATCAGGTTTGCCATCAGGTCTCATTAAGATCGACGCTTTTGTTTTGTACCAAAGTGTCGATAGGGGGAAATTTCTGGCTTATCTCCTGTAATTCTTTGCTTTTGCTATATGATTGATCCCAGATTTAGGTTCTGGTGGAATAAGTTTTTTATCGGTTGATCTCTTATTGCAGATCAGGATGCCTCCGATGACGAGAGCACCGCCGATGAACATTGGGAATGTTAATCTCTCATCTAATAGTACTGCACCGAGCAATACCGCAGTCAAAGGGTTAAGCGCAATAAATACGCCAGAGCGAGTGGAACCAATTCTTTGGATTCCGTCGTAATACCAGATGTAGGCTACCGCTGAGCCTACTGCACCGAGATAAAGTAAGCTGTAGAGATCAGTTATAGGTAATGTATGTATTGCAGATAAACTCATTTGCCCTGTGAAAATGGCCGTTGCTGTCAGCATGATAGCGCCTGCCAGGATGGAGTATGTAACGGTATGTAGCGGGCCGATTTGGTTCACAATATTCTTGCAGAAGACGCTATAAGCAACCCAGCTTAAAACACAGCCAAAGATCAACGTATCACCCAACCAGTTACCCTCTGCTCCCACCGTCAGTTGTGGTGTTTTGCTGAAAATCACGATCATTGCACCAAGCAGACAAAGAATAATTCCCAGTATTTTCAATGGTGATTGCCTTTCTTTATAAAAGAGATATGAAAAAATCGCCATTACTGCTGGATTCAGCGCCACGATAAGTGAAGCTCTGGATGCGGTTGTATGATGTAGACCATAAAAGAAGAACAGGTTGTAGGTGTATATTCCGCAGAGGCCAAGTCCAATGATTTTCAATAGCTGGGATAGATTAATCTTGACGAACATTTTTCCTGATAAAACGAGGAAGATAATTAGCGTCATGCCCGCAAGAATGAATCTGAGACTTGCTGATAATAAAGGTGGTGTCTCGACAGAAATATATCGACCTGCAACAAATGTTCCGCCCCAGATGATAGCCACAAGAGACAGCTTGATATAGGTTGAGTAGTTGTTGACCGACTGCGTTGATGCGTGGTTGCTTTTCATGTTTGTCAATATCGCGATTTATAGGGTGGAAGAGGCTTTCAAGGCGGCGTATTCCATCGTCTGTTCTAATATTTCACGTTGAGCATGGCTACCTCCCAATAATGGCCATTTCTCATAGCTGAGACGGAGTTTGCTTAAACACTCTTCGTAGTGTCTCGATGTGAATAGTAAGATCGCTTTAAGGACGTCTATCCCTGTTGAATGTGTGTCTGGTTCGATGCCAAATCCATCGCTTTCCGCGATTAGCTTCTCGATAAGAAAAGACTGATTTATTGCAGAAAAAGCGAGTGCTGCATGTATTTTGTGGAAGTAAGAGGTGGATGAGCTGATGCTGCCTGTCCAAAGGACGGCAAGACGCTCCCATATTGGTTGGAACTTAGCGTCGGCAGATTTGAGCCTGAGTTGCCATAAGAATTCTACGGCGTCCAAATCCTGTTTAGCAAATGGATTGTCTTTTAGTGCATATAATTCATCAAAAGCTTGCAATGCCAGCGTGATCTCATCGGATCGCTCATACGCAATGGCGAGATGCCAGTATACATGCATTCCCATTCCAGTGTTGGTTATCCAATGTTCTTTGCAGTTGGTCAGGAAATGGCAAAGTTCTTTCCAGCGGCCTAGCTCATGCAAGGCATGTGCGACAGCATGAATGCCATAGATGTTGTCCGGCATTAACTTAACAGATTTAAAACCAACCTCTAAGGCATCATCAAAACATTGAGCTTCACAAAGGACGAATGATTTTATGGAAAGATAATATGGGTAGAGATAGTGAGTGCCCGGAATGTGTTCGTCACAATAAAGCAGAAGAGATCTCAGGTTGGTTGTTTTGCCAGTGCAGAAATCAAGCATGTGAATGAAGAAGAGCGCGACAATATCCGATGGGTATGCTCGAATATGTTGGGTCAGAAGCGATCTCGCGTTTTCGTAATCAAATTTTACCCATGCGCTGAATGCCTTATGGATAAGACAAAGCTCAGGGAGAGAGAGATCGTGCTCGTTCATTTGAGTTAATGTGATTTTGAATTTATAAAGCTCTTTCATTTCGCAAGAGGTGATTGCATCAAATCCCATCAGGAGTTTTTTGTAGGTTCGCTGAGTGTCATTCATGGGAATAAATTCGTCTGAAAATCCACGGAGGGATAAGAACGTGCTGTTTATCTCCGGCCATATGGAAGATGAGCCATCTGAAGGCCATTGGTAACTCATAAAATCCCCTTTTTTAATTAATTATGGGTTGGAAACTCGGTTGAGCGCTCGGCGAGCATGCCTCGCCTATTGTTTTATATCCGCATTGCATATACTTATTCAGATGTATGATCATGCGGAAATGAGTGATTACTCAAGGGGGGAGATAATGACTTTAACCCAGCTCGAAATTTTTGCTGTTGTTGCTGAACGGAAGGGCTTTACCTTAGCTGCGGCCCAGCTCAAGATCTCTCAGTCTGGGGTTTCCCATGCTATCAGAGTCCTTGAGCAGGAGCTTGGCGTAGAGCTTCTGCATCGGCATCAGGGAGTTGTTGAACTGACAGATATAGGAGAAGGCTTGCTACAAAAAGCTCAGGCCATTCTTGGTCTGGCTGAAACTATGAGGCAAGAAGCAGCGGATGCACGAGGGATGAAACGAGGTACGCTGCGAATCGGATCGTTTGGCCCGACTTCATCCTTGTGGCTGTTACCAACGGTACTGGCCGATTATCGCAGGCTTTACCCCGGCATTGAGGTCCATATTGATGAGGGGCCAGATAGACAGGTTGTGCAATGGCTTATGGATAGGCGAGTAGATGTGGGATTTGTGACCTTGCCGGAAGAGCAATTCGACACTTATCCGATTCTTGAAGACCAAATGGTGGCTTTGTTACCGGTAGATCATCCTTTAGTATTGCAGGATACAGTGACGTTGAAGGATCTGTGTGTTGGACCATTCGCGTTGACAGAAGCGGGATCGGCTGAACTGGTTTCCAGGCTTTTTTTATCGGCAAGGTTGCAACCTAATATTCGTTATCGAACATCTCAATTGTTAAGTACCTTGGCTGCGGTTGAACGTGGGGATGCGGTAACGATTGTTGCTGAGTCATCCCTGCCGCTGACTCATGAAGTTCACTATGTCAAGAAAACGCTGAATCCAAAAGTGAAACGACATGTTGGGTTGGCTGTGTTTGATGAACGTCAATCGTCACCGGCCACTAAAGCATTTATCGCATTGGCGACTAAAAAATTTCGCATGGTGAGTTCGGCAATCTCTCCGGTTTCCAAGGAGCTTGTTAGTGAATGATCTCAGCTTTAATAGCATGTTACGTCCTTCTGCTAGCACATATTGTGCTTAGAACGTGAAAAAATTGTCTAAAGTAACTTTCCTATTAATGACCTGAGGCCATGAGGCTTCAGGTCGGATTGCTTAATACTGATAATCAACTTTGATCATATTGTAATGGGACGGGTAAACGGGGTAAGTACCTCCGTCGAGAATCCCGCTAATTCTAAAGGAACCTTTGGCATCATGGCCGATAAAGGCATTTGTAGAGCCATTTAGGTTACCGGAGACATCCAGGCATAGCGATGGGGTGGATGAATATCGTGGGGTGTAACAAACGCTGAAAGTCTGAGTTGTCGCACCATTACTATATAAACCGATATTCCAAGATACTGTCGTAATAGTTGCTCTTGTCGGTACCGAAGAGGGCGTGGTAAAGAAACTTGAGTTAGTGTAGCCGGCAGCATAAACATTTGGGGCACGGCTCGTTTGTGACCACATGCTGGTAGCGGCAAAGGAGAGCTGAGCCGTGGTTAATACTAGAAAACCTACTGCAATTTTGGTAAATCTTTTCATTCTTCAATCCTCATTGCTAGCGAGTTATCTTACTGTTATTTGCATGCAATAGCGGTGCGATATCTAATATGATTGGCGCACATGAAAATTGCTTGCTTATTGATTCCTATGGTTGTTCAAATCTTCCTTGATCGAATAAAAAGAATCTCACTGTAATAATGGCGGATCAAGCGAAGGCTTTGGCTGAATGTCTGAATCTGTGCGCTGGCTTGATCGATGTTGTGTGATGTTTATGCCTAAAGGGGTATTGTTTGGTTGTAGATTCTTTGTCTTTTTCGACATCGGTAGCCAACTTTGTATTCCGATTGTACTGAGTTCAGTGGGTGGTATTTATAGGGGGGAAGAAAGTATTATCCTTATAATTGCAAAAATATTTTTTTAACTTCTGCTTGCCAAACTTTTTGAGGTAGTACATAATGCACTCCTTTCGTCAATGAGGTATGGGTAAAATCTCTTTTGAATCAATGAATTAGCTGATATTCGAAGGATTTACTTCCCGCTCTAAGTTTCTTCCTCAATGGTTGTATTCGCTTACTTTGATTTGATTTTTGGGTTATATCTTCGCAGTGCAGATTTCTATTTTTTATCCACAGCCAGGAAGTTGGTTTCCCGGTAAATAAGTTTGATGCTTTAAAATTATCACACAGACTTATCCACAGGCTGTTGCATTTGAATTTTCCTGACTTTGAATGTTACAAAATGAGTATTTATTTTGTAACTTATTGATAATTTTTCGGAATGATCCTTTGTTAAGAAATATCACATTGATCACTTGCGCTTTTTTTGAGCATTGATCAACAAGGGGTTTTTATTTTATTCACAGGAAAATTATCTGAATCTTTTTATACGCTATAAAGATGGCTAATAATTAAGCATCTCTGGGCAAGCCCTTGGTTATCGCTCTAATAAGTCGTTTCTGTTGTGCTGTTTGTACACTAACAGTATTCGTTTTACGGCGAATGATTTGCTGTTCAATAGCCCAATGAATATGTTCGTCTAGCATTGTGTTTAATCCTAGTCTCTGTTGCAGAGTCAGAATGATATCGTACTGATAGGGTGCGTTTCCTAAAGCAACAATAATATTGCGTAACCAGCGTAAATAGCCGATGCGACGAATTGCAGAACCTTCCGTTATCCGTAGGAACTTCTCTTCACTCCAATTGAATAAATCCAATAACTTTGGTGTATGTAATGTTACACGAGGGCTGAAATCATCTTCATCTGTCAATTGGGAAAAGCGATTCCAGGGACAGATAATCTGGCAATCATCACAACCGTAAATACGGTTTCCCATCAGTGGACGAAATTCCTCAGGAATAATGCCATCCAATTCAATTGTGAGGTAGGAAATACAACGGCGGGCATCAATAGTATAAGGGGCGATAATTGCACCGGTTGGGCAGGTTGTCATGCAGGCGACACAGCGTCCACATTGCTCTTCTTGTGGAGGATCTATAGGCAGAGGAAGATTAATCAGCAACTCACCGAGGAAAAACCATGAACCAGCTTCTCTATTAAGGATAAGTGAGTGTTTACCGACCCAGCCTAATCCAGCCTTAGCGGCGAGTGGGCGTTCCATTACGGGGGCTGAATCAACAAAAGGTCGAAAATTAAGGACTCCCTGATATTCGAAGTCATGGCAATAATTTTGGATTTGCTCCCCGAGTTTCTTAAGACGTTGGCGCAGCAGTTTGTGATAATCTCTTCCCAAGGCATAACGGCTGATATAACCGAGTTCGGCGTCGTTTAGCGTGCTGGCAAAAGAAGCTTTTGCAGGGAGGTAATTCATTCTTACGCTAATAACCCTCAATGTCCCTGGCAAAAGTTCGTTTGGGCGGGCACGCATCATGCCGTGGCGCTTCATCCATGCCATCTCCCCGTGATACTGTTTATCCAGCCATTCCTGAAGTTTTGGTTCTTCCACGGATAAATCGGTATCGCAAATGCCAACTTGCTGGAAGCCAAGGGAATGACCCCATTGTTTGATATTGGCGGCCAAGAGGTTAAGATTGAGAGGCGTTGTCATGGTGGAAATCGGCTTATACTGCAAGGTGTTGCAGTATAGCATAATTTATTTCAGCCCAAAAATAGTGGGTTTGATAATGAAACTGAGCAGAAGATGTTAAATGTTGATAATAGAAGTGTGTTAGGGTTATCGTTTTAGCTGATGAATTAATAAAACAACAGATATTATTCGATGAAAGAACTTGTTTTATCACTTAAAGATGAAGATGCGACAGTTTCTCTTGGAAGCGCGGTTGCTGCTGCCTGTAATAGTGGTAGTGTAATTTATTTATATGGTGATTTGGGTGCCGGTAAGACTACGTTTAGCCGTGGTTTTTTGCAGTCCCTGGGTCATAAAGGGCATGTAAAAAGCCCAACTTATACTTTGGTTGAGCCTTATGCTTTAACACCGAGGTCGGTTTACCATTTCGATCTTTACCGATTGGCAGATCCGGAAGAGCTGGAATTTATGGGAATACGTGATTATTTCCATCAAGATGCCATTTGTTTGGTGGAATGGCCTCAGCAAGGAGAAGGTGTATTACCGGATGCAGATATTGAATTACATTTGAGTTACCAGCCCGAAGGGAGACAGGCACATTTTATTGCTTTGTCTAAATATGGTGAGAGCCTGTTAGATAAATTGAAATATTTATAAGGGATCACCCGACCATGATGTGTCCTTTAGTCGCAAAAATGATAAAGAAATGGCAGATCAGTTTTATGATAATGTGCTGGTTGTTTATTATGATGAGCAGTTTAGTGGTAACAACCACAGCCGCGGCGACTTTATCCAATATTCACGTCAGTAACAGCATAAATGAGTCTAAAGTGACGATGGTTTTTTCCGGTGGTCGCCCTAATTACAGTTTTTTCCCATTGCATTCGCCAGAGCGTTTAGTGGTAGATATCCATCAATCAGAAAAAATTGTTGGTTTACCTATGAATTTACCGGAGCAGGATTTAGTAAGGAAAATCCGTTCCAGCCAGGCACCTGATCGACAAAAAAAACGCATTGTATTTGAACTAAATAATAAAGTTAAAGTCAACTCTATAGTGCAGCAGTTGGATAGTGAATATCGGGTGATTTTTACCCTACGGGCTTCTGGGGTACCTACTGGCAAGTCTGTTTTTAGAGAGAGTTCACAAGCCGATACAGGTAAGCTATCACTTACTAACAGTAAATTGCGGACGACAAAACAGGCTGTTTTGCAAACAACTTCTAAGGGCGGTCAGCGGGTAGTTGTCGCTATTGATGCAGGACATGGTGGTCAAGACCCCGGTGCGATTGGGCAACGTGGATTGAAAGAGAAAAATGTGACTATCAGTGTGGCGCGTAAGCTTGAAGTGTTGTTACGCAATGATCCTATGTTCAAACCCGTACTGACCCGTAACGGAGACTATTTTATTTCTGTTGCTGGTCGTTCTGAGGTTGCACGTAAACATAGCGCAAATATGCTGATTTCTATTCATGCGGATGCCGCTCCTAATCGTAGTGCGCGTGGTGCTTCTGTTTGGGTGCTGTCAAACAAGCGTGCAAACAGTGAATTGGGTAATTGGCTTGAACAGCATGAGAAACAGTCGGAGTTACTGGGTGGTGCAGGTAATGCTCTGGCAAATGGGGCTGATCCTTATCTAAGCCAGGCGGTGCTGGATTTGCAATTCGGCCACTCCCAACGGGTGGGCTATAACGTTGCAGTACAGGTTTTGAGTGAGTTGCGCAAGGTCGGTTTATTACATAAACGCTCGCCAGAACATGCCAGCTTAGGTGTGTTACGTTCACCGGATATTCCTTCAATTTTGGTGGAAACAGGATTTATCAGTAACTCGGCGGAAGAAGCATTACTGGGTTCTAATGATTTTCAGGATAAGCTAGCAAGTGCTATTCATCGGGGATTGCGTAACTATTTTCTGGCAAATCCATTGCAGGCTGCACCTAAAGCAGCCAAGAAGTAAAGGTTAAATATGGCTATCAAGATCTTACCTCCTCAATTAGCAAACCAAATTGCGGCTGGCGAAGTCGTAGAACGCCCTGCATCAGTAGTAAAAGAGTTGGTGGAGAATAGCCTTGATGCTGGTGCTAACCGTATTGATATTGAAATTGAGCGCGGTGGAGTAAAACTTATTCGTGTCCGTGATAATGGCTGTGGCATCAACCATCAGGAGCTTGCGCTAGCGTTGGCTCGTCATGCTACCAGTAAGATTGCTACCCTTGATGATTTGGAAGCCATTATCAGTATGGGATTCCGTGGAGAGGCGCTGGCGAGTATCAGTTCAGTTTCACGTCTGACATTAACTTCCCGTACCGAAGAACAGCACGAAGCCTGGCAAGCTTACGCGGAAGGGCGAGATATGGCAGTGACCGTGAAGCCGGCAGCACATCCAGTAGGCAGTACTGTTGAAGTATTGGATCTCTTTTATAATACTCCTGCGCGGCGCAAGTTTCTGCGAACAGAAAAAACGGAATTTGGTCATATTGATGAAGTCGTTAGACGCATTGCGTTGGCGCGTTTGGATGTATTAATCAATTTGCACCATAACGGTAAATTGGTGCGCCAATACCGGCCGGCAAAAGATGAATCACAGTATGAGCGGCGGTTGGTCTCCATTTGTGGTACCGCTTTTATGCAACGGGCACTTTCTCTTTCCTGGCAGCACGACGATTTATCGATTAAAGGATGGGTTGTTGACCCGATGAATACTGAGGCGAGCGGTGATATTCAATATTGTTATGTAAACGGGCGTATGATGCGTGATCGTTTAATTAATCATGCTATCCGTCAAGCTTATCAAGATTTGCTCCGGGGAGAACAACAGCCTGCTTATGTTTTATATTTGGAGGTTGATCCACATCAAGTGGATGTGAATGTGCATCCTGCGAAGCATGAAGTTCGCTTCCATCAAGCTCGTTTGGTACATGATTTTATCTATCAGGGTGTAATAGCCGTATTAAAACAGCGCGGAAGCGGTGCCGAACTGGATATCGCTTGCTGTGAACCTGCGCCAGCCTGGGAGCAGGAAAACCGGCCATCAGCAGGGGGAAATCATTTTTCTCGGCAAAGCAATGCGACATCTGTGGCAGCATCATCACCAAAAGAGGTTTTGTCAAGTAAAGGGAATATGGGGGGCTCTCGCGGTGGTGAGAATCGCCAATATCATGGCGATCATTATCAGAAACGTCAGGGTGAGGTATATCAGAAACTGATGCAGTCTGAACCTGAAGAAAAAAGAGAGCTGTTTCCGGCAAGAACCGCTCCGGTTATGGCAGAAAAGGCCACTTCTGCTCCTGTTCAGGTTAAAAATAGCAATCATAGTTTTGGTAAGGTATTGAGCATATATTCACCATGTTATGCTCTGATTGAATCTCCATTGGGACTTGGGTTGTTATCTTTGCCGGTAGCTGAACGCTGGTTAAGACAAGCACAGTTAACACCAACAGAGCAAGGGCTGAAATCACAGCCATTGTTGATACCGCTGAAACTATCTCTTAGTAAAGAGGAAGCTGGTGCTTTAAACCGTTATAGTGACTTATTGGGCTCTTTTGGTATTGAAGCATCTGTATCTCATGGAAAAGCGACACTATGTGCGGTATCGTTACCATTACGTCAACAAAATCTGCCTAAATTAATTCCTGAGTTGCTAGGTTATTTGGCACAACAGCCATCAGCATCGGCAGAACAGGTTGTAACTTGGCTTGCTCGTCATATTGGCAGTGAGTATGAAACGTGGAACGTTGCTCAGGCGGTACAATTATTAGCTGATGTTGAGCGTCTTTGCCCACAACTGGTAAAATCTCCACCAGATGGGTTATTACAATTAATTGATTTACAAGCAGTGGTGGCATCTCTTACTCATGAGTGATCAGAAAACTCAACATCTACCAACGGCAATTTTTGTTATGGGTCCGACGGCTTCAGGCAAAACAGCTTTATCTGTCGCTTTACGCCAGCATCTTCCTGTGGAACTGATCAGCGTTGATTCTGCGCTAATTTATCGTGGAATGGATATTGGTACCGCCAAACCAACAACCGAAGAGCAAGCGTTGGCTCCTCATCGTTTAATCAATATCTTGGACCCTTCTCAACCTTATTCTGCTGCTGATTTTTGTCACGATGCTTTGAAGGAGATGGCAGAAATTACTGCTTCTGGCCGTATTCCTCTGCTGGTGGGAGGAACGATGCTCTATTTCAAGGCGTTACTTGAAGGTTTGTCGCCTTTACCTTCTGCTAATCCGGTTATTCGGGCACAAATAGAACAGCAGGCGGCAGAGCAAGGATGGGATGCATTGCATCAGCAACTACAGAAGATTGATCCTGCGGCGGCGTTAAGAATTCATCCTAATGATCCACAGAGACTTTCTCGGGCACTGGAAGTTTTTCTTATTTCAGGTAAAACTCTCACTGAACTGACTACATTGTCAGGAGAGTCGCTGCCTTATCGTGTTCATCAATTTGCTATTGCACCGGCAAAACGTGAGCTCCTTCATCAACGCATTGAAGCGCGTTTTCATCAAATGCTTGAATCAGGGTTTGAAGAGGAAGTTAAAGCACTTTATGCTCGTCATGATTTGCATGTGGATTTACCTTCTATTCGTTGCGTCGGTTATCGTCAGATGTGGTCTTATCTTTCCGGCGAAATTGATTACGATGAAATGATTTATCGCGGTATTTGTGCGACGCGCCAGTTGGCAAAGCGTCAGATAACTTGGCTCAGAGGTTGGAAGTCGGTTCATTGGTTGGATAGTTCTCAACCAGAGCAAGCTTTAAGCACAGTTATGCAGGTTGTTAGTGCATAGGTTTATTGATTGTGTACAATTGATGAGTACCAAAGCGCAATTTTTGAGTAGTTCATTTTTTCGAACCTTTAGGTTCTTAGTTAAAAACAACAAAATAAGGAAAATATAGAATGGCTAAGGGGCAATCTTTGCAAGATCCGTTCCTGAACGCATTGCGGCGTGAAAGGGTCCCGGTTTCTATTTATTTGGTCAACGGCATCAAATTGCAGGGTCAGATTGAATCTTTTGACCAGTTTGTCATTTTACTGAAAAATACGGTTAGCCAGATGGTTTATAAACATGCCATCTCTACTGTTGTACCTTCCCGCCCAGTTTCTCATCACAGTAGCAATACGAGTGTAGGGGCGAGCGTAGGTAATTATCATTCTGGTGGCGTTTCTGCTCCGGCAGCACAACAGGAAAGTGATGGCACTGAATAAGTTTGAGATCAGTAATAGAATGAAGAAAAACATAGGTAGGGGGTTTTACCTATGTTTTTTCCTGTAGTTTTTTACTCAGCCTGAGAGGTCGCACCTTTGTTTGAACGTTATGAAGGCGGCGAACAAGCCGTTGTGGTGCATGTTTTTTTCTCGCAGGATAAAGACACAGATAATCTCAGTGAGTTTGAATCACTGGTAACTTCTGCTGGTGTAGTTCCTGTGCAAATTGTCACGGGGAGCAGGAAAGCCCCTCATCCGAAATATTTTGTTGGAGAAGGTAAGGCGGAAGAGATTGCTGAGGCGGTGCAGGCTAGTGGTGCTGATGTTGTGTTATTTAATCATGCACTCAGTCCTGCACAGGAACGCAATCTTGAGCGGCTCTGTCAGTGTCGAGTTATCGACCGCACCGGCGTGATTCTGGATATTTTTGCCCAACGGGCACGGACTCACGAGGGGAAGTTACAGGTAGAGTTGGCGCAGTTACGTCATCTTTCTACCCGTCTTGTCCGGGGATGGACTCACCTTGAACGTCAGAAAGGTGGGATTGGTTTGAGAGGGCCGGGGGAAACGCAGCTTGAGACAGACCGGCGTTTATTGCGGGATAAAATCCGTCAGATATTGAATCGTCTGAGCCGGGTTGAGAAACAGCGTGAACAGGGGCGTCAAGCGCGAAATAAAGCGGATATACCGACGGTTTCACTGGTGGGATATACCAACGCCGGTAAATCGAGTTTGTTTAACCGTATGACGGCTGCTGAGGTTTATGCGGCTGATCAATTGTTTGCTACGCTGGACCCAACGTTGCGACGGATTGATGTTAATGATGTTGGTACGGTGGTATTGGCTGATACGGTTGGTTTTATCCGTCATTTGCCTCATGATCTGGTGGCGGCATTTAAAGCGACATTGCAGGAAACCCGGCAAGCAACATTGTTGCTGCATATTGTTGATGCTGCGGATAGCCGCATCGACGAAAATATTGCCGCTGTTGACAGCGTACTGGAAGAAATTGAAGCGCATGAAATTCCGGTACTGTTGGTGATGAATAAGATTGATATGCTGGACAGCTTCACGCCGCGTATTGATCGCAACGAAGATAACTTACCGGTTAGAGTTTGGCTGTCTGCGCAAACTGGTGAAGGTATCCCGTTATTGTTACAAGCGTTAACGGAGCGTCTTTCGGGTGAAATTGCACACTACGAATTGCGTTTGCCACCGGAAGCAGGTCGTTTACGCAGCCGCTTCTATCAACTGCAAGCAATAGAGAAAGAGTGGATAGAAGAGGACGGTAAAGTTGGTATCGAAGTGAGAATGCCGATTGTTGACTGGCACCGTCTATGCAAACAAGAACAGGATTTGTTTGATTATGTTGTCTGATGTGCCTGTCAGGTGAATATCAGAAAACTTATGTGATTGAGAGTCGGCTTGTTTATAAGAGGCTCTTGGCCTGAAAAACCAATCATAAAAGAATGGAGCTAAAACATGGCGTGGAATCAGCCCGGGAACAACGGACAAGACCGCGACCCGTGGGGAAGCAGCAATAAAAGCGGCAATTCCGGCGGGAACAAAAGTGGTCGAAACCGTGGGGCATCTGATCTCGACGATCTGTTCCGTAAGCTGAGCAGTAAACTCGGGGGTTTTGGTGGGAACAAGGGCGGTAATGGTTCTGACCAAGGGGCAAAATTTGGCGGGCGTATTGTTAGCCTTGTCGCTGCTGCTGTCGTCGTGATCTGGGCCGCTAGCGGTTTTTATACGATTAAAGAGACAGAACGTGGTGTTGTTACCCGTTTGGGTAAACTTAGCCATATTGTGCAGCCAGGTCTGAACTGGAAACCTACATTCATTGATGAAGTTGTTCCAGTTAACGTGGAATCTGTTCGTGAATTGGCAACCTCTGGCGTGATGCTGACATCAGATGAAAGCGTTGTTCGCGTGGAGATGAACGTGCAGTATCGTGTAACTGATCCTGCCGCTTATCTTTATAGCGTGACAAGTCCTGATAACAGCCTGCGTCAGGCGACAGATAGCGCGGTACGTGGTGTTGTTGGTAAATATTCGATGGATAAAATCTTGACGGCAAACCGTATGATTGTCCGTGATGATACTCAGCGTGAGTTGGAAAAGACGATTCTTCCGTACCGCATGGGAATAACTTTGTTGGATGTTAACTTCCAGGCTGCTCGTCCGCCAGAAGAAGTCAAGGCTGCTTTTGACGATGTTATTGCTGCTCGTGAGAATGAACAGCAGTCTATTCGTGAAGCGGAGGCTTATTCGAACGAAGTCTTGCCACGCGCGAAAGGTGATGCGCAACGTATCATTGAAGAGGCGAAAGCTTATAAGGCTCGTGTAGTATTGGAAGCGCAGGGGGAAGTGGCGGGCTTTGCCAAAATGTTGCCTAGGTATAAAGAGGCGCCTGAGATTACCCGTGAACGTCTGTACATTGAAACGATGGAAAAAGTATTGAGCCGTACTCGCAAAGTTATTGTTAATGATCACAATAACAATTTGCTGGTATTGCCATTAGAACAAATGTTACGTGGCGATGTTTCTGGTGTTAAAAAAGAGGGAACAGTGCAATCAGATAATACGGTAGCTTCTGACCTGCGGGTTACCCGCCCAACTGTGCCTTCAAATTCAGGCCGGGGAGCGAATTATAACCGAACAGATAATCTGCGTAATGACATTATCAGGGTAGGGAGATAATAATCATGCGTAAATCATTAGTCGTTGTTATTGTCGCGGTATTAGTTGCACTCTATGCCTCTCTATTTATTGTGCAGGAAGGACAGCGTGGTATTGTACTGCGTTTTGGTAAGGTTCTGCGTGATGCGGGAAATAAACCGATTGTTTATGAGCCGGGGTTGCATTTTAAAATACCTTTTGTTGAAACGGTGAAAACACTGGATGCTCGTATCCAGACTATGGATATTCAAGCCGACCGTTTCTTGACCAGTGAAAATAAGGACCTGATAGTTGATTCTTACCTGAAATGGCGGATTAACGATTTCAGCCGTTATTATCTGGCGACCGGCAATGGTGATATTTCTCAGGCAGAAGTATTGTTAAAACGTAAATTCAGTGACCGCCTGCGTTCTGAGATTGGCCGTAAGGATGTTCGTGGTATCGTAACGGATTCCCGTGGTCAATTGACCACAGATGTTCGTGATGCGCTGAACAAAGGTACAACGGATAAAGAAACAGCGAGTACAACTGAAGCGGATGATGCTATTGCATCGGCGGCGGCTCGTGTAGAGCGAGAAACGGCAGATAAACAGCTTGCTATCAATCCAAACAGTATGGCGGCATTGGGTATTGAAGTTGTTGATGTGCGTATCAAACAAATCAATTTACCACTGGAAGTTTCAGAAGCGATTTACCAGCGTATGCGTGCTGAGCGTGAAGCGGTAGCTCGTCGTCATCGTTCACAAGGTTTGGAAGAAGCAGAAAAGCTGCGTGCAGCAGCAGATAAGCAAGTTATTGAAATCCGAGCAAAAGCGGAGCGTGAAGCGCTTACATTGCGTGGTGCTGGTGATGCAGACGCCGCTAAACTGTTTGCTGATGCGTTCAGTCAAGCGCCAGATTTCTATACCTTTATCCGTAGCTTACGTGCTTACGAGAAAAGCTTTAGTGAAGACGGGAAAGATGTTCTGGTATTAAGCCCAGAAGCTGATTTCTTCCGCTATATGAAAGCACCTGAAAAGCGTGCAGGTCAGCACTAATAGATGCTGAATCTATTGATTAGGCCCGCATCAGGCGGGCCTTGTCATGTCTGGTGGCTAACAAAAATAACGGATGTGATAAAAATTACTGAAAGGTGTGGGATGAGATGTTAGAATCCATTTTTAAGCAACCGAGTGAATTTTGAAATGGGTAAGAACGTTGTCGTATTGGGCACCCAATGGGGTGACGAGGGCAAGGGCAAGATCGTCGACTTGCTGACTGAACGAGCTAAGTATGTTGTTCGTTATCAAGGGGGCCATAATGCTGGTCATACACTGGTTATCAACGGTGAAAAAACCGTTCTCCACTTAATCCCATCAGGGATCCTGCGTGAAAACGTTATCAGTATTATTGCAAATGGCGTCGTATTAGCGCCTGATGCGCTGATGAAAGAGATGAACGCATTAGAATCCCGTGGTATTCCTGTTCGCGAGCGTCTGCTCATTTCAGAAGCCTGTCCACTTATTCTTCCATACCATGTTGCATTAGATAATGCCCGCGAGAAAGCGCGTGGTGCAAAAGCAATTGGTACAACCGGTCGTGGTATTGGTCCTGCGTATGAAGATAAAGTTGCTCGTCGTGGTCTGCGGGTTGGTGATTTATTTGATAAGGAAGCATTCGCCGTTAAGCTGAAAGAAATTATCGAATATCACAATTTCCAACTGGTTAACTACTACAAAGAACCGGCGGTTGATTACCAGAAGACCCTAGATGAAATCATGGCTGTTGCCGATATTTTGACGGATATGGTCGTCGACGTTTCTGATTTGTTGTATAAAGCAACTCAGAAAGGTGAATTGGTCATGTTTGAAGGTGCACAGGGCACATTGTTGGATATTGACCACGGTACTTACCCATATGTGACCTCTTCCAACACTACCGCGGGTGGCGTTGCAACAGGTTCCGGTTTAGGTCCGTGCTATGTTGATTATGTTTTGGGGATCATCAAAGCATACTCTACTCGTGTCGGTGCTGGTCCATTCCCAACTGAACTGTTTGATGAAACTGGCAGTTACTTGCGCGAAAAAGGCCAAGAGTTTGGCGCGACTACGGGGCGTAGCCGCCGTACTGGTTGGCTGGATATCATTGCTATCCGTCGTGCAGTGCAGATCAACTCACTGTCAGGTTTCTGTATGACCAAGCTGGACGTGCTGGATGGCTTGAAAGAAGTAAAAATTTGTACTGGCTACCGTATGCCTGATGGCAGTGTAATTGAAACGACACCTTTAGCAGCGGATGACTGGGAAGGTATTGAACCTGTTTATGAGACCATGCCTGGCTGGAATGAAAGCACTTTCGGTGTGAAAGAGCATAGAAAATTGCCTCAGGCAGCATTGAACTATATCAAACGTGTAGAAGAGCTGACCGGTGTTCCGGTTGATATTATTTCTACAGGCCCGGATCGTTCAGAAACTATCATTCTGCGTGATCCGTTTGATGCCTGATGGTACCTATAATCAGGTGAAGCCGGGCTTTTCAGCCCGGTTTTTTGCTATTTATTGTGGCCTTTTTTGTTTAACGATGAGGAGATCAACATGATTTTGGTAGATTCATGGTATATAAGTTGAACAAATACTTATTTTTTCAGTTTGTTCTCGGATATATTAGTTTATATCTTATTATCCAGAGGTTGATGTGCAGTTAACGAGTTTTACAGATTATGGCTTGCGCGCGCTAATTTATATGGCTTCTTTACCGCAAAGCCGGATGACCAGTATTTCTGAAGTCACTGATATTTATGGTGTTTCTCGTAACCACATGGTAAAAATCATTAACCAATTGAGTCATTTAGGATTAGTGGATGCTGTTCGTGGTAAAAACGGCGGTATCCGTTTAGGTAAGCCAGCGAAGGATATCAGAATTGGCGATGTCGTTCGCGCTCTTGAGCCATTATCATTGGTTAACTGTAGTCAGGAATCTTGCCATATCACTTCTGCGTGTCGTCTGAAGGTCGTATTAAATCAGGCAATAGAAAGGTTTTTAGAAGAACTGGATAAGCATACTTTAGCTGATATGATTGAAGATAATATTCCCCTTTATAAGCTGCTTCTGACCGAATGAAGAAATGGCGCAAACAGCCTGCTGATGACAACGGAGGAACAGCTATGTCACAAGATCCTTTTTTGGGGCGCGAAGCAGAAAAATACGAATCACCTATTCCAAGCCGCGAGTATATCTTAGACATTATTGCTAAACATACTGTACCGGTAAGTCGCCAGGAACTGGCACAAGAGCTGAATCTGATTAACGATGAGGATATTGAAGCGTTACGTCGTCGTTTACGGGCTATGGAACGTGATGGTCAATTGGTTTTCACTCGTCGCCAATGCTATGCCTTGCCGGAAAGATTGGATTTACTGAAAGGTACTGTTATTGGGCATAGAGATGGTTATGGTTTCCTACGAGTAGAAGGTCACAAAGACGATTTTTATCTCTCTGCCGAGCAGTTAAAAATGGCTATTCATGGTGATGTTGTGCTGGCACAACCATTATCCCTGAATCGCAAAGGGCGTAATGAAGCACGTATCGTTCGTGTATTAGTGCCTAAGACCAGTCAGATTGTTGGCCGCTATTTTCTTGATTCTGGTATGGGATTTGTTGTGCCGGATGATAGCCGTTTAAGCTTTGATATCTTGATCCCGAAAGATGAAAGCGGTGGTGCTCGCATGGGGAATGTGGTGGTAGTCGAGTTAATTACACGCCCGGCGCGCCGCACAAAGGCTATCGGTAAGATTGTTGAAGTGTTGGGTGAAAAAATGGGAACGAACATGGCAGTGGAAATTGCCCTACGTACTCATGAAATTCCTCACAGTTGGCCGCCACAGGTGGAAAACCAGGTTGCTTCCTTGAATGAGCAGGTACCAGAATCGGCGAAAAAAGACCGTGTTGATCTGCGTACTCTGCCGTTGGTGACAATCGATGGTGAAGATGCCCGTGATTTTGATGATGCCGTTTATTGTGAAAGAAAGCGAAGCGGTGGTTGGCGTTTATGGGTTGCCATTGCTGATGTCAGTTACTATGTGCGTCCACAAACGGCGTTAGATACCGAAGCACGTAACCGGAGTAATTCGGTTTACTTCCCATCTCAGGTTGTCCCCATGTTGCCGGAGGTGCTTTCTAATGGACTCTGTTCTCTGAACCCGCAGGTTGATCGCCTTTGTATGGTGTGTGAGATGACGATTTCAGCGCAGGGGCGATTATCATCCTATAAATTTTACGAAGCCATCATGAATTCTCACGCCCGTCTGACATATACCAAAGTATGGCGTATGTTGCAGGGTGATGAAGAGCTGCGTGAGCACTACAAGCCACTGGTTCAGCATATTGAGCATTTACATGAATTGTATCAGGCATTAGAAAATGCCCGTGAGCAACGTGGTGCAATCTCGTTTGAGTCAGAAGAGGCGAAGTTTATCTTTAATGCTGAACGTCGTATCGAGCGAATTGAACCGATTGTTCGCAATGATGCTCATAAGTTGATTGAAGAGTGCATGATTCTGGCGAATATTGCTGCGGCGCGCTTCGTGGAAAAAAATGGGGAGCCGGTGCTTTACCGTATTCATGATCGGCCAAGAGAAGAAAGTATTGTTAACTTGCGCTCGGTTTTCGGCGAATTGGGATTGACGCTGCCCGGTGGCATGCAACCAACACCAAAGGATTATGCGCAACTGATGCATCAAGTGGCTGAACGCCCGGATCATGAGCTACTGCAAACCCTATTACTGCGTTCAATGAAACAGGCAGTTTATGATCCGGAAAACCGGGGTCACTTCGGTCTGTCATTAAATTCTTATGCGCATTTTACCTCACCTATCCGCCGTTACCCGGATCTGGTGTTGCATCGGGCGATTAAATATCTGCTAGCGAAACAGCAAGGCATTGTTGAGCAATGTGGAACACCGACCGGGGGATGGCACAGTGATATGGAACAGATGTTGCAACTGGGCCAACACTGCTCCATGACAGAGCGCCGCGCAGATGAAGCGACGAGAGACGTTGCTGATTGGCTTAAGTGTGATTTTATGCAGGATCAAGTGGGCAATACTTTTACTGGGATCATCACGAGTGTGACAGGTTTTGGTTTCTTTGTTCGCTTGAATGAGCTGTTTATTGACGGTCTGGTACATGTTTCCACATTGAGTAATGATTATTATCATTTCGATAATATTGGTCAGCGTTTAGTGGGTGAATACTCGGGTAAAACTTTCCGGTTAGGGGATGAAGTTGAAATTCGTGTGGAAGCGGTTCATATGGATGAGCGTAATATTGACTTTAAGCTGCTTTCTACCGCCCGCAAAGCCCGGAATGTAGGTAAAACAGCGCGCGATAGAGAGAGAAAAGTAGAACTTGGCCGCGAAAGCAGTAAGAAAAAAGGGCGTGGTTATCGCAAAGAAGCTCATTTTGAGCCTGATGGTGCTGTTCGTAAAGAGCGATCTGCGGATAAGCCTAAAGGGGATAAGAAAAAGGGTAAGACGCTTTCTACCAAAACTCAGAAAATTGTCGCTAAATTCAAAGCCAAACGGGCTAAGAAAAGCGCAGATAAATAATCAAAGGGCTATCCTGTTGCAGGATAGCCTGAATATTTTAATCTCCCCCTGAGTACGTGAAGCTTATCGAATAGGCTTACAGTATTCGTCAGTGCTGTATATGTATAACAGTAAAAATAAGAAGATTATGAGTGAAATTATCTACGGTATTCATGCCGTTAAAGCTTTACTGGAGCGTGATCCTCAGCGTTTTATCGAAGTTTATGTCCTGAAAGGACGTGAAGATCGCCGCCTGACACCATTGATTCATGCGCTGGAAAGCATCGGGATGACTATCCAACTGGCAAATCGTCAGTGGCTGGATAATCAAACGGAAGGTGCGGTGCATCAGGGAATTATTGCCAAAGTGAAGCCAGGGCGTCAGTACCAAGAAAATGACCTACCAGATTTACTGGCACAAGTAGAAACCCCGTTCTTGTTGGTGCTTGATGGCGTGACAGATCCCCATAATCTGGGCGCTTGCTTGCGTAGTGCTGATGCAGCAGGTGTACATGCTGTTATTATTCCACGTGATCGTTCTGCTCAGCTTAATGCCACGGCGAAGAAAGTGGCATGTGGTGCTGCGGAAAGCGTACCACTTATTCGTGTCACCAACCTTGCGCGTACCTTACGTTTATTGCAAGAGTACAATATTTGGGTGGTGGGTACAGCAGGAGAAGCTGACCATACGCTGTATCAGAGCAAACTAACCGGTCCTATGGCACTGGTGATGGGAGCGGAGGGGGAAGGTATGCGTCGTCTGACTCGTGAACACTGTGATGAATTGATTAGCATCCCAATGGTGGGCTCTGTCTCGTCGTTGAATGTGTCTGTTGCCACGGGAGTTTGCCTGTTTGAGGCGGTGCGTCAGCGTAGCTCGTGACAATCCACCTCCCATATATACCCTATGGATTTCGAGATGCATCGCGGCGGCAAGGGAGTGAATCCCCGGGAGCATAGATAACTATGTGACTGGGGTGAGCGAGTGCCGCCAACAAAGAGGCAACTTGAAAGATAACGGGTATATGAACAAAAGTATTTTTGCATTGTTCATTCCTTGAGTTTTTTATGTAGGGTAGGTATAGTTACGCGTCAATTTTTCAGCCGCACTTAAACAAGTTCCTTGCCTCCACGGGCCGCGGTTGACCCTGACAGGAGGCTGAATAATCCGTAAGGAGCAATTCTAATGCGTCATTACGAAATCGTTTTTATGGTCCATCCTGACCAAAGCGAACAGGTTCCGGGCATGATTGAGCGTTACAGTGCGACTATCACTAACGCGCAAGGTCAGATTCACCGTCTGGAAGACTGGGGCCGCCGTCAACTGGCTTACCCAATTAACAAACTGCACAAAGCTCACTATGTTCTGATGAACGTTGAAGCACCGCAGGAAGTGATTGATGAGCTGGAAACTAACTTCCGCTTCAACGATGCCGTTATCCGCAGCATGATTATGCGCGTTAAGCACGCGGTAACTGAAGCATCTCCAATGGTTAAAGCCAAAGATGAACGTCGCAGCCGTGACTACTCTCTGGAAGACGCCAATATGGATGCTGAAGAAGCTGGGGATTCTGAAGAGTAATAACTGTGACAACTAATCGTTTGGTGCTTTCTGGCACAGTGTGCAAGGTCCCCATTCGAAAAGTCAGTCCTGCCGGCATTCCTCATTGTCAATTTGTGCTTGAGCACCGTTCACAGCAACAGGAAGCCGGTTTGAGCAGGCAAGCATGGTGCAGAATGCCCGTTATTGCCAGCGGACAATTGTTACAAGTTTTAACTCACAGTATAACGGTCGGCAGTCGATTAACCGTTTCAGGATTCATTAGTTGCCATCAAGGTCGCAATGGTCTTAACAAACTGGTTCTTCATGCCGAGCAGATTGAATTGATAGATTCTGGAGACTAGCCAAATGGCACGTTATTTCCGTCGTCGCAAGTTCTGCCGTTTCACAGCGGAAGGCGTTCAAGAGATTGATTATAAAGACATCGCTACGCTGAAAAACTACATCACCGAGAGCGGTAAAATTGTACCAAGCCGTATCACTGGCACCCGTGCAAAATACCAGCGTCAGCTCGCTCGTGCTATCAAGCGCGCGCGCTACCTGTCTTTGTTGCCTTACACTGATCGTCATCAGTAATCGGCACAGTCCATTAACGACTCTGAGAGGATAAGGTAATGCAAATTATTCTGCTTGATAAAGTAGCAAACCTGGGTAGCCTGGGTGATCAAGTTAACGTTAAACCGGGTTATGCCCGTAACTACTTAGTACCGCAGGGCAAAGCTGTTCCTGCGACTAAGAAAAACATCGAATTTTTCGAAGCTCGCCGTGCTGAACTGGAAGCTAACTTGGCTAACGTTCTGGCAACCGCAGAAGCTCGCGCTGAGAAAATCAATGCACTGGGTTCCGTTACTATCGCTTCTAAAGCAGGTGACGAAGGTAAACTGTTCGGTTCTGTCGGTACTCGTGATATCGCTGATGCAGTTACCGCCGCAGGCGTTGAAGTCTCTAAGAGCGAAGTGCGTCTGCCTAATGGCGTTCTGCGTACTATTGGTGAACACGAAGTTAACTTCCAGGTACACAGCGATGTATTCGCTAAATTGAACGTTAACATTGTTGCTGAAGCTTAATCTCTGATTAACTGATGCTAACAAGTAAAAAACGCTGGCAATGCCGGCGTTTTTTATTGCCTCAACTTACTGTTCTCTTGGTAGTCGATAAGGCTTTTGCCGGTAATGCCCAGTAACTGATCATTAATCTGAAATCTGATTTATACCCGTTATCTTTCAAGTTGCCTCTTTGTTGGCTGCACTCACTCACCCCGGTCACATCGTTATCTATGCTCCCGGGGATTCGCTCCCTTGCCGTCGCGATCCATCTTGAAATCCATTGGGTATATTTTACATTTACTACCTTATTTGCCGTTTATAGAATCATAGTTTCTCTTGTCTATTCTTCTGTAATGTTGTCTTTTGGCTGGTTTTTATTATTATTGATTTTGCGTTTTTATATTGAAAATATTATTCATTATTAGATTATTATCTATAAATAATCTAATTCGTATTTTTTATTATTGGATAATATCGACATTGTTAATTCTGTTGTGATGTGGGAATTTTTTATCGAATATTTTGATATATCTACGTCTAAATCTGGTTAATTACATGAGTGATTATTTCATAATAATTAAAAATATATTATTATATAATTTTGGTTATTTGTCTTTATAATGATAATTTATTTTATATGATTTCACAGGTAGATTCACATAATAAGTGCAACATCGTTAATCTGGAAGTAAACATGTTCGTATTCCTTTAAATAATTCATTCGGGGTTTTCCCACCCCGTGTTTTTCGAGGGCGATTATTTAATCGGTTTACCA